>CAZFCY010000144.1:0-12967 GCA_964517665.1 uncultured Opitutaceae bacterium
GATCCCCGATCCATGGATTGGCGGAGATAAGCGAAAATCAGCGTTCTTGTTTCCTCACATCCAGCGCGGGGTCGCGGCCGATCGTTCCTGACAGATCCCGCGGCTGCATCGTCTCGAGTTTTGCGCGGGCCTTTTTTGCCTCCTCGAGGCGCGCCGGGATGCCGAGGCGCTCGAGCTCGCTTCGGTAGATTGGGTTCGCGGCAAACTTCTCGAGGTGGGCGATCTGTTGTTCGCGCAGCTTTCGATCGAACCGCAGGCGCGACTCGAGCCGCTCGCGATACCAGTCGGAGGCGAGCAGGGCTTCGCGCGTGAAAAGGTTGCGGATTTTCGGATCGGCCGCCGCGCAACCCTCGAATTCGCCGTGCGCCATGATGTGCAGGAGCGCGCGCAGCGGCGGGCAGGCGGACTCGACCGAGCCGTCTTCGAAATAGTTCAACGCCACCCGCTTTTGCGTGGCCACGATGTTTTCCACGCCATCGACGAAGACCGCCCTGTCCTGCATCTCCGGGCGCAGCATCTCGAGCGGCAGCACGCTTCCCGGATTGCTGAAGACGCGGCCGAAAAAATGCCGCGTGAAACGTTCCGTGACGCGCCAGCCGAGCCGGCTCGCGAGGACGGTCCGGCCTTCGTGCTCGAAATCCTCGCACTTCTCGAGATGGCCGTGCCCGATCAGGTGCTCCGGCTCGCGCTCGGCGGGCGTCATGCGCGACCACAGTTCCGGGACGAGCAGGCTGATGTCGTGATCGACGCGATACTTCGGCCCGATCCAGCCGGCCGCGGTCACAAACGGCGCGTATCCAGCAAGCAAATACGAGACGAGAGCGTTGTTCAGGTCGATGATCGGGGCGAGGGCGTTGAACGGGCCCTTCGTCAGCGCGCCCTCCGATCCGGCCCCGGTGGTGGAGGGCGATTTGCCCGTGAGGCTCGCGATCGCATCCATGAAGAACTCCGGCAGCTCCTGATAGTGAATCGGCCCATACACGCAGAGCGCGCGGATGCCCTTCTCCGGCGGGTTGTTGCGGCGGCCGGGTAGGACGGAGTTCACCGGCATGGGAACGGGACGATCTTCCGGGATGCGGCGGTAGAGCCGCGTGCCGAGCTCGGAAAGGTAGCGCGCGCGCGGATTCTCGAGGTCGGGCCGCAGTTGGAGGTAGCGCGGATTCCGGCTCGGGACGCCATCGACAAGCCGCGGATGGCAGGATGAAACCGCGTATGCCGGCGCGTTCGCCGCCTGGAAGCGGCGCAGCGTCCGCTGCATCGGCTCGGTGAACTGGTCGAAGCGAATCGTCTCGTCGATCAAGCCGCCGACAAACTCGCGATCGAGCGGCTCGTAGTTGGAGAAGAAGTTTCCGGGCTGGCTGAAATCGAGTTCGGTCTTTTCGTCGTAGCCGCGATGGATGGCGTCATCCGGACGCTGGAAGAGGTGCGATTCGCAGTTGGCCACGAACTTCCACGAGGGGCGCTCCAGATCGGGGTTGAGCCCGGCGATGGCGCCGGCCGGAGCCACGGCGGTGGCGGAGATGTCGTCCTCGGTCTGGATCTTGACCGCGGGCATGAAGTCGCGCCGCAGGCTGAAAATGCGCCAGGAGCCGGAGCCGCCGGGGACGAAGCCGATGCGCAGGTAGCGGCTGAGCAGCGTGAGGTCGCGGTACTTCAGCTCGTTGCCCGGGTGGCTGTCGATCAGGTCGGCGGTGAAACGCTCGCGCCATCGGCCCTTCCAGTCCGGTTTGTAGAGCCGCTTGACGATGAAGACGAGGTCGCGGATGCGCTCGGGGATCGTCTTGAGCCATGAGTTGTAGTCGTCGCTGAACTCCGGGCTTGGAGTCAGGAGCTTGATGACCGAGCCGAGCGATCGATTCTCGCTCAGGATGGGGCGGCCGTGGGGTTTGTTCAGCGCCGTGTCGCGGAAGCGCCGGCCGTATTCGCGGTCGATGATCTGCTCGACCTGATCGAAGTCGGCCACGAGATCGCCCACGAAGACCGGGCCGGCAATCATGGCGTCGGCGATCGATTTCGAGATCTCGGATTTGCCGCCGCCGGAGACGGTGCAGGGTTTGTGGCAGAACGTGCCCTCGGCGGTCGTGCCCGTGAGGCGCCAGCGCCGGACGGTCGGCGGCTTGACCATCTCGACCTTGTAGCCGGAGGGCAGGACGTAGGTGAGATCGGGCTGAAGCCGGATGGCCTTTTCCACCCCGTCGCGCGTCCAGGTGACGGATTGCGTCTGCAGGCTGAAGAAGGAATCCTCCGGCACGTATCGAATATCCGGATACGCCTTGTCCACGGCGTAGCCTTTCTCGTGCAGCTCGAGCCGCGATCCGTGGCGCGCGAGCAGCTCGTCGAAGGCATGGTCGACGACCGGGATGTATTCGCTCAGCCGGAAATCCTCGCCGAGGTCGTAGGTCGGGAAGGCGATGGCTCCGCCGGCGTGCTCCTCCTCGGCCAGGCCGTAGAGGTTGGCGGCGTAGCTGATCTGTGTTTTCACCTCCTTCTTGCAGTAGCCGAAATAAGTGTCGGCGATGAGCGTGACGATGACGCCGCGCTGGTCGCGGCAGGTGATCTTGAAGGCGCCGCCGTCGTTGTAGCATTCGCTCTCGTCCTTCCAGCACATGCCTTCGCGCTTCTGCCGGTCGCTCGCTTCGGAAACGCGCGGAAGCCCGAGGTCTTTCTTGCGCAGCTTCGCGAGGTGCGGCGCGAGAATCACGCAACCGGTCTGGCCGCACCAGTGCGCGGTATCGAGCCGGGCGTCGTTTTCCGGAAGGAACGGATCGCCGGCGTTGCCGAAGATCGACTCGACGAAATCGAGATTCGCCACCAACCCGCCGGGCGCGAAGAAATGGATCTCCATCGTCTTCTGCGGCGACACCCCGGGAATCTCGGGGCAGACGATCGGCCGCAGGAGCAGCGACACCCACGTGGAGGCGTGATCCTCCTGCGAGCCGGTGAACGGAAGCCGCATCAGCTCCGGCGGCGGCGCGAGCGCGGCCTCGAGCAGTTTCGCGAACACCGGCGCGGGCACGGCTTTCTTGTCGGCGGGAATCGGCAGCCCGCCTTCGGCGATGTGAAACACGCCCTCGGTCGTGCGCCGGTCCTTGTCGGGGTTGTGCAGCACGCCTTGAGCGACGCGATAGGATTTCAGAGCCGGGCTCTCGAAGGTGTCCGCATCCGGCGGCAGACTCATGACGCGCGCGAGGCCCGCCTGGTCGAGCGTGAAGGTCTCTCGCGGCGCCAGCGTGTCGAGCTTCGGCGCGGCGTCGCCGAGGTAGTCGCGAAGAAACGCGTCGATCGCCTGATCGACCGGACAAAGGTGCTTCACCAGCAGGCGGGATTTTTCCTGGTAGTTGGCGATGAGCGAACGGCTCAAGGAAAGATGCGCGTAGTCCTCCGTGCGCCCGTGAATCGGCTGGCCCATGGCGGCCAGCTTCAGGTTGATGAACTCGATCAGTTGCGGATCGGAGGCGGCGGTCGAAGTGGTCATGGTCGCGGAAAAGGATCGAAGAGAGAAAAGAGCGCGGAAAAACCACATGCAAGCAAGGGCCGCGCCGGCCGTGTGAGCCGGGTGTGGAGGTGGATGAATGATCGAGCCTCTCCGGCGTGTGGAACCGCCGGCAAAGCCACGCTTCTGTAACGTACGAGACAGGATTGTGGCTTTGCCGGCGGCTGTTCGGCGCAGCGGTCAGGTCGGGGTGGAGCGCTCGTTGGGGGAGATCAGATAGCGGAACTTTTCCGTCGCCGCATCCTTGACGGTTTTGTCCGGGAGCAGATGCATCAGTTCGAAGAAGCTGAAGGTGTATTTGAACGAGTGCCCTTCGTCCCATTCGCATCGGGTGAAGTCCTGCTCCCAATACCCGGGCGCGTCCGGCAGAAGGACGCTGCGGGTGGCGGGACGATAGAAGCTTCGAGGAGAGGCGGTGTGCTCCTGGCTGTCCTTCAATAAAACGAACCGGCATTCGAGAGAGTGGAGGCCTCGATTCGCCAGTTGGGGAAAGCCGAGTTTCCTCAGTGTCAACAAGGAGTGGGATTGCGTCAGCAAATGCCCGACGTGGGACTTGCTGCCCATTTGTGTATAGATGTTCTTGAATTTCGGCAGCTCGCCCAGAATCACACGAGCCAGTGCCTCGTCCGGTATATCATCGGGAAAAACGGTTCTCTCCGGCAGGCTGAACTTCCGTGGATCGCGTCCCTTCCCGATGCGCAGCCAGTAGCGCGCGGGGCCGCCCCTGAACTGGCGGACCACCGATGCCATATCAAAAACCATGCGCTCGCTGATCGCGTCACCGACATCGCGCAAGCCTCTCAGCGCATAAGCCGCGAAGATGGAATTGTGCCCAAGCTCCGAGAATGCGTCGATGCTCGTCTCGAGCGCTTCGACGATCGGCCCGGAGCGATCGGCGATGCCCCCGCTTCTTCCGTAGGGCTCGAACAGCTCGCGCTTCGAGGCGATGATGAGATCGAGCTGCGACTCGATCGCCCGCTCGGTTTCCACGGCCAGCTTGTTTTCCGCCGCGAAGTAGTGGCCAGCCAGGACGGCGGCCGGAAAATGCGCGTCCCAGATGCGATGAACGCATCGCCCCAGGCCCGTGACGCCATGGCGCAGGAAACGATCGTCGAGCATCGTGGGTCTTTCGGTGGCGCCGCGCGGAGATGGATCAGCGGCGGAAGACTTCGGCGGTGGCGAGGGTCAGGCCGGCGAGCAGCGGCGAAACAAATGCTTCGGGCTCGTCGATCAGCGCGACGGGTTTGGCCGGGTCCTCCGCGAAGACGAAGCGCTGGGTCTGTTGGTGAAACGTGTTCGAGGCTGGAGCCATGATCAGCTCTCCCTCGACGAGCTGGCAACGCGGCCCGTCGTCCGGCAACGCCCGATGGTCCACGACGGAATGTATCGCGAGAGACGGCGCAGCCATGGGAAACAGCATGCGCGAGGCCGAATCGGTGTCAAAGATGGAGCGCCTGGAGGATCCACCGCATGGCGGGTGGCGGACTCCAGGTAATTCCACCCGATTTCTCGAGAGGTCCAGCTTCAGGGCGCGTCGCGCGCGACCGATTGAACAACTCCCTGACCACGATGCCGCTGGTCGTCCCCCGTCACGGGCGATTCGCGGCACGGTGGACCACTTGCCACGATGTCCGACATTCCCGAGCCAGTTGCGCAACACCCACGTCTTGCCGAGCATCTCAAGGCTGCTTTCAGCGGACGGCTTCCCGCAGGGCCGGAGTTCCAGCAGTTCGTGGATCTGCTGGCGCACGATTACGCGGACGCGGGCGCCACGGGCGTGCCGGGCATCGGCGCGGCGGATTGCAGCGGCGGCGCGCTCTGGCGTTTCAGGAAGATCGACGGCGTGTTCCGGCACACGTGGTGTCGCGGCCAGCTTTTGCGCCGGATCGGCCTGCTCGGGCAGGAGATGGAGGGGCGTTCGCTCGAGGAGATTTTCCCGCCCGCCGTCGTCGCGCGGCTCGCGCCCAGCTATCACGCGTCGTGGTCGGGAGAATGTGTTTCCGTGTCGCTCGATCTGGGCGATTTCGGGTTGAAACTGCAGGCGCAGTTCCAACCCGTTTATATGAACGGTTCGGTTTTCGAGGTTGTGGTGACGGCGATCCAGGAGGCGAAGGAAACGGCCTCCGCGCCTTTTTTCGAAACCGCGCTGGATCGCACGTGTGAGGCGATCGTGGTCACCTCGGCGGGTTCGGCCGGAAAACCGGGCGAGGTTGTTTACGCGAATCGCGCGTTCCTGCACGTCACTGGAATCGAGCCGTCGGCTGTGATCGGGCGCACGATCCCGGAGATCCACGCCGCAAAGACGGATGCGGCCACGATCGAGCGCATGAAATCGGCGTTGCGGGCCGGACGCCCGTTCAGCGGGCAACTCTGCTGCGCGCGGCCGGACGGCGGGGAGGCGATGCTCGAGTGCGAGCTGTCGCCGCTCTTCGATCCGGATGGCGGCATCAGCCATTGGATCTGCGTGGAGCGCGACATCTCCGAGCAGGATCGCGTCGCGGCTGCGATGCGCGATCGCGAGGAGCGTTACCACTCCGTGATCGAGAGCATTCGCGAGGTCGTCTTCCAGACCGACGTGAACGGCCGGTGGAGTTTCCTCAATCCCGCGTGGAAGGAGATCACCGGTTTCACCATTCGCGAATCGCTCGGGACTCCACTTTTCAACTACATCCATCCGGAGGACCGGTTGCGCAACGACGCGCTGCTCCGCCCGGTCGGCAAGCACAGCCCGGGCTTCGCGCGCTACGAGTTTCGCTGCCTGACCAAGGGCGGCGGCTTCCGCTGGGTGGAGGTTTTCGCGCGGCTGGACACCGGCCGCACCGGCGAGTTGTCGGGCATCTCCGGCACGTTGAGCGACATCACGGATCGCAAGGAAAGCGAGCGCCGCCTGCGCGAATCCGAGGAGCGATTCCGCGTCATGTTCGTCACCTCGCCGATCGGCATGGTGTTGACCGAGCTGGACGGCTCGATCGTCGATGCGAACCAGGCGTTTCTCAAGATCGTGGGCTACCGCGCGGTCGAGATGGCGAACATGAGCCTGTGGCAGCTCACGCCGCCGCAGTATTTCGCCAGCGAGCAGGCGCAGATGCGGCGCATCCACGAAACGGGAAGCTACGGGCCGCACGAGAAGGAGTTTTTCAACCGCAGCGGTCGCTGCGTCCCCGTCGTGCTCAACGGCATGCTCGTGCGCGGCACGGAAGGGCGGCGCCAGCTCTGGTCGTTCGTCGAGGACATCACCGAGCGCAAGAGCGCGCAGCATGCGCTGGCCGAGAGCGAACGCCGTTTCCGCGACGTGAGCAACGCGGTCGGCGAATTCATCTGGGAGGCCGACGAGCGCGGTCGCATCAGCCTCGTGACGGGTCGCGTGGCGGCCGCGTTGGGCGTCGCCCCGGAGAGCCTGATCGGCGAGGACGTGGGCGAACTCGCGCGCGGCGCGGATCGGGCCCGTTGGGAGCAACTCTTCCGCGAAGCGCTGGCGAGGCGCGAGGGATTCTCGGGAATCGAGATCCGCTGTGAAACGGCGGCGCAGGGCACGCGCTGGCTCAGCCTCACGGGCCTGCCGGTGTACGACGAGGACGGCCAGTTGAAATGCTTCCGCGGCGCCGGGCGCGACATCACGATGCGCCAGGAAACGGAGGCGGCGCGGCTGGTGGCCGAGGAGCGTTTCACGCTGCTCGTCGAATCGAGCGCGGACGCGTTCTGGGATCTCGATTTTCACAGCGGCCAGGCGATGTTCGCGCCGCGTCTCGCGCGGATGCTGGGCACCGATCCGGCGAGGCTCCGCGGGTCGATCGAAACGCTTCTCGATCTGCTCGAGCCCGAGGATTTGCGGGCGTTTCACGAGGCGCGCAATTTCAATCCGGGCGCGCCGAGGCACGCGTTTTCCGTCGAGGCGCGCATGCAGCACGCGGACGGCAGCACGATGTGGGTGGAGTTCAACGGCATCGACATCCGCGACGCGGAGGGCCGCTCCGTTCGCGCGCTCGGCTTCGTGACGAATGTCACCGAGCGCCGCCGCGTGGTGGAGGCGATTCGAAACGCGCAGCGAGCCGCGGAAGACGCGAACCGCGCGAAGTCGGAGTTTCTTGCGACCATGAGCCACGAGATTCGCACGCCGATGAACGGCATCATCGGCATGACGAGCCTGCTGCTCGACACGCCGTTGAACCCGGATCAGCACGAGTTTGCCGAGACCATCCGCTCGAGCAGCGAGAACCTTCTCACCATCATCAACGACATCCTCGATTTCTCGAAGATCGAGGCCGGCCGCATCGAGCTGGAGAACGCGAGCTTCAGCCTTCGCGTGTGCATCGAGGAGGCGCTCGACGTCGTGGCGCCGCTCGCGGTCAAAAAGGACCTCGAGCTGAGCTACGCGTGCGCCGCCGATCTCCCGGAGATCATCGAGGGCGACGCCGCGCGCCTGCGCCAGATCCTGCTTAATCTATTGGGCAACGCGGTGAAGTTCACTCCGAGCGGCGACGTCACCGTGAGCGTGGGCCGCTCCACCGCCTCGCGCGATTTCACGGAGGATCCGACGATGCTCGCGCTGCATTTCCAGGTGCGCGACTCCGGCATCGGCATTCCCTCGGAAAAGATGCACCGGCTCTTTCAGCCGTTCTCGCAGATCGATGCCTCGACCACGCGACAATTTGGCGGCACGGGCCTCGGACTCGCCATCTCCAAGAGATTGTGCGGCCTGATGGGCGGCCGCATCTGGGTCGAGAGCCTGCCGGGCGGCGGCTCGACGTTTCATTTCGTCGTGGCCTTGAAACGCTCCAAGGACGACGCCGCCGTGGCGAACCGTGTGATGCCCGACTTCGAGGGCCGGAAAGTCCTCATCGTCGACGACAGCGCGGTCAACCGCCAGATCCTGCGCCTGCAGATGCAACGGCTCGGCATGGTTGTGACCGAGGCGAAGGACGGTTCCGATGCGCTCGAGCTGCTCGGCCGCGGAGAGGCCTTCGACCTTGCGCTCGTCGACTACAGCATGCCTGTGATGGACGGCGTGACCTTCGCCCGCGAAGCGCGCAAGGATCCGGCGCGCGAGCTTCCGATGGTGTTCCTGCCGTCGCTCTCGCGTTCGGACGACATCGTGTGCGAATCGCGTTCGCTCTTTCAGGCCGTGGTGCAAAAGCCGGTGCATTTCGCGCAGCTCTTCGATGCGATCAAGGACGTCTTCAGCGCCTCGCGCCGCGCGCCGAACGCGCCCGCCAAACCCGTCATCGATCGCAAGCTCGGCGAGACCAACCCGCTGCGCATTCTCCTCGTGGAAGACCACATGGTGAACCAGAAGGTGGCCCTCAAAATTCTCAAGCAAATGGGCTATCGAGCCGATGTCGCTGGTAATGGATTGGAGGCGCTGGAAGCCCTGCAGCGCCAGAGCTACGATGTCATTCTCATGGATGTGCAGATGCCCGAGATGGATGGACTTGAAGCCACCCGCCGCATCTGCGCGACCCTGTCGCGCGAGGAGCGCCCCTGGATCATCGCGATGACCGCGAACGCGATGGAGAGCGACCGCGAAAAATGCCTTGGCGCCGGGATGGACAATTACCTGCGCAAGCCGATCCGCATCCCCGAACTGGAGGAGGCGCTGCGCCAGGTCTGCCCCCTCGACAAAGCCTGAACCGAAGATCACATGAACATGAATGCAGAGATTAACTGGGAGCAGCTCGCGCTCGTCGTGGGCGACGAGAACGAGCCCGCGGACGAGGAGATGATCGATCTGTATCGTCTTTTTGTGGACGACGCCGGACAGCGCCTTGGGCGGATCGCGAGTCCGCAGGAAACGATCGATCTCACCTTCGTGGCGAAGGAGGCCCACAAGATCCGCGGCGCGGCCGCGAGCTTCGGGTTCGACCGCGTGGCCGACATCCTTCGCGAGGTCGAGACCCGGATCAACCAGCTCGGACAGCCGGTGATCGAGCAGAAGCTGCGCGAGGCTCGCGCCGCGTTCGACGCCTCCGTGCGCGGCGTGGCCGAAAAGTTTCCCGCTCTCGCAGCCTGATTGCGCAACGTCCCCGCGGCCCGCCTGATTCCCTCCTCTCGGTGAGCACTCGAAAACGGATAGTCTTCGTCGACGACGAATCGCAGGTCCGGGATGGCATTCAACGCCTCCTCCGACCCTATCAACAGGATTGGGAGATGGTGTTCTTCCCGACCGCGGCCGAGGCGATCCATTTTCTGGATACATGCAAGGTCGATGTCGTCGTCACGGACATGGTCATGCCGGGCATGTCCGGCGCGGATTTTCTCGCCGCCGTCTCCGCGCGGCACGCGGACATCGTCCGGATCGTCCTCGCGCCGCCTTCCGAGCAACCGCTCGTCATGAAGTGCGCGACGCTCGCGCACCAGTTCATCACGCGGCCGTGCGAGGCCGAGGTGCTTCGCGACGCGATCAACCGCGCGCTCAACCTCGACCAGTCGGTGCGGCGCGAGCGGATCTCGCAGCTGGTCGGCCGCATGGACAACATGCCGAGCCTGCCCGATCTTTATCTCGAGCTGGTCGAGAAGGTTCAGGATCCGGAATGCTCGATCGACGATATCGGCCGGATCATCGCGCGCGACATCAGCATGACCGCGCGCATCCTCAAGCTGGTCAACTCGGCTCATTTCAGCCTGCGGCGCCGCGTCACCAACCCGCACGAGGCGGTGAACTACGCCGGCATCGACACGGTGAAGGCGCTCGTGCTCTCGATCAGCGCGTTCGCGCAATTCGAGCAGCTCGCGCTCGGCGGAGTCGTGCTCGACACGCTTTGGAATCACAGCCTGCTCACGGGCGGGTATGCGAAAATGATCGCCCTCTCGGAAGGCGCCTGCGCGCGCGAGGTGGACGACGCGTTTGTGTCGGGAATGTTGCACGACGTGGGCAAGCTCGCGCTCGGCGCCAATTTCGCGGCCGCCTACACGGAAGTGACGGCGAAGGCGGCCGAGGCTTCGGAGGGGCTGCTCGGCGTGGAGGTTGCCGAGTTCGGCGCGGATCATGCCGAGATAGGCGGCCACCTGCTCGCGCTTTGGGGCCTGCCCGCGGCGGTGGTGGACGCCGTGTCCTGGCATCATGATCCGATGGGATGCCCGGAGCAGACCTTTGGCCCGCTTGCCTGTGTCCATGCGGCCAATGTCTGGTCGCACGGGGGGCACGCCGGCGCATGGCTCGAACTCGATGAGGATTACTATGCGCGGCTCGGGCTGGCGCATCGCCTTCGCGACTGGCGCAGGGTCTGTCTGGACGCAAACGCCGCGCGCGCGAGCGCGTAGGCGCGGCTTCGTTCCTCGAAGGCAGGAGCGGCTTTAGCCGCGATCGAGCCCTCTCGAAGCGCGTATGAATCGCGGCTGAAGCCGCTCCCACGCAAATGCGCGACCCTATCGCGCGAGGGGCAGCCGGACGGAAACGACCATTCCGCGATCGGCGTTTCTGCCGATCGCGAGCGAGCCGCCATAGCGGCGGGCGAGCAGGCTCGAGACGATCAGGCCGAGGCCTGAATGGGCGTGACCGGGCTGATGGCGTTCGTCGCCCGCGCCGGTTTCCACCGCCGCGACCGCCTCATCGCTCATGCCGGGGCCGTGATCGACCACGCGGATGAGATAGTCGTTTTCGTCCACGACGCCGGTCACGGAAACCCACTCGCCGGCGCGGGAGAGTTTCAGCGCGTTGCCCAGCAGCTCGAGGATGAGCTTCTCGACGTGTTCCGACTTCGCGCGCACCGTGGCCGGGACGAACGAGTAGTGCACATCGGGCATGCGACGCGCGTTCATGCCGCACTTGCGGACCATGCGCCCGAGGTCCGCCTCGGACAGATCCGTCGCGGGGTGGGAGTCCGCGCGCGCTTCCGGCGAGCCGTTCGCGCTCAGCTCGGTGTAAAGCACGTAGTTGCACGCGATGCGGTGCAACTGGTCGCCCGCGTCGTTGATGCACTCCATCGTGTCCTGCAGATCCTGCGGGTTGATTTCCTCGCCGGTCCGAAGGCTGTCGAGGACGACCATGGAAAAGCCGAGGATGGTGTTCAGCGGCGTGAAAAACTCGTGCGGGACGGAGCGCACGAGCGACTGTCGAAGGGCCTCCAGTTTTTGCGCGATCAATCGTTGCCGCTGGATGCGCGCCTCGATGGAGGCGAAGAGTTCGTGGCTCTCGAACGGTTTCGTGAGATAGTCGTCGGCCCCGAGACCCATGCCGTGCCTGACGTCCGCATGGTCGCCGCGCCCGCTGAGAAAGATGAAGGGAATCACCGCCGTCTGCGGGTCGCGCTTGAGCGCGCGCAAGACTTCATAACCGTCCATCTCCGGCATCGACACATCGCAGATGATGAGGTCCGGGCACATGCGATGAACGAGATCCACGGCGAGCCGGCTTTCGTTGATCGCCTCGGCCTCGTAGTTCGCCGATTTCAGCAGCCGGAGAACCGCGGTGGTCGCGTTCGTGTCGTCATCGATGACGAGGACGCGTGTGCTTGCTTCGGTTGATTGGGCGGTTGGAGGCACCAGTAGAGTCGTCGCGCCTCGCGCCTTCGTGTTGAAGCGCGCGCAGGCGATCTTCCGTGAATCGGATGTCCCGCGGCCTCTTTGAGGAATTTCTCTCGGGTCAAGTCCTTACGCAGCCGGCCTTCAGATCGCCTTCGCGTTTCCGATTCAGAGAGCCGGCGCTTGTTTTGTCGGCCATCACGGGTGATGGGGCCGGCGGAACGGCGGGCTGCCCGAATGCATTTCCGACATGGCACGAGTATTGGTTTTGGACGATGACATCGTTTCCGGGCGCTTGATGGCGCAGTTGCTGCGCAAGCGAAGCCACGAGGTTCACGTGTGCGCCAAGTCGATCGATGCGTGGAGGCGGCTGGACAGTTGTCCGGTCGATATCATGATTCTGGATACGGAACTCGAGGGCGAGTACGGCTGGGACGTGCTCGAGGGGATCCGTGGCGACGTGATCTTCAGATCCCTCAGCGTCGTCGTCTGCTCGAGCAATTCGCGGCGCGATGTGGTGAAACGATACCTCGGGCTCGGCGTGCAGGCGATCGTGGTCAAACCCTACTCGGCTGAGCGCATCAACCAGGAGGTCGAGCGCGCGGTGGCCAACCCGTGGCGCAGCCATCTTTTCGAGTCCGCCGACTCGGTCCTGGTGCGCACGGGGCTGACCTCCGGCGGGCTGTCGCGGCTCTATCGCGACGCGGCCGAACAGATCGAGACGGCCCTGGTCGATCTCCAGGCGCTCCGCGAGGACACGACCAATGCGACGGGGCTCGCGCGACTGGCCGCGCTGCGAAGCTGTGGCATCAATGTCGGCTTCAAGCTGCTGGCCACCATCGCCGACGAAGGACGCAGGCTCGCGGGCAACTCCGATCAGGAGAACCTCGGTTTCCTCCTCGATCGTTTGCCCGTCGCCAAGCGCCTGCTCGAAATTCAAGCCGGCGACGACGAGCCCGAGCTGGATCCGGCGGAGCTGGCGGACGCGACCGCGGAGGCGGAACCGAACGCGGGGTG
>CAZFCY010000145.1:0-12826 GCA_964517665.1 uncultured Opitutaceae bacterium
CGAGGACTCGCCTGAGTCTTCTGCTCGCCTGCGTGCTCGCCACGGCCGCCTCCGCCCAGGAAACCGCGCCTTCCACATCCCCGGTTTCGCAAACGACCACCGAGGACGACCTGATCGAACTCAGCCCGTTTCAAGTCAACCAGAGCCGGGACGTCGGCTACCTCGCGCAGAGCACGCTTGCGGGCAGCCGGTTGAACACCTCGCTCAAGGACACCGGCGCCGCCATCTCGGTGCTCACGCCCGAGTTTCTGAAGGACATCGGCGCGACCAACATGAAGGACGTGATCCTCTTCACGAACAACGCGGTCCCCGACATCGGCGACGCGGCGGGCAACGTGAACGGCAATCCGCTCATCGGCCACGGCGAGTGGCAGCTTCGCATTCGCGGCCTGCCGGCCAGCTACGCCCGCAATTTCTTCGCGTGGGAAACGTCGTCCGATTTCTACAACGTGGAACGCATCGACCAGGCGCGCGGGCCGAATTCGATCCTCTTCGGCTTCGGTTCGGCGGGCGGCATCGTCAACACCTCGACGAAGCAGGCCCGGCTCGCGGATGCGGAGGACGAGGTTTCGTTCACGATCGGCAGTTGGGATCGCTATCGCGGAGCGATCGACGTCAACCACATCCTCGTTCCCGGCCGGCTCGCGGTGCGCGTCAACGCCGTGGGCGAGGAGGGCAAGTCGTGGCGCGAGTTCGAATACAACCGGGCGCGTCGCGGCCACATCGCGCTCAAATATCAACCGAACAAGACCTCGATCCTCCGCGTCGAGGGCGAGGTCGGAAAGGTCGACGACAATATCGCGCGCCCCTGGCTCGCCATCGATCAATCGTCGCTCTGGCGCGCCGAGGGCCGGCCGACTTTCTCCGGAGCCTGGCCGGCGGTCGGCGCGGGCGAAGCGACCTTCTGGCCCGACCATCTCGTGGTGGCGGACGATGGCGTCGCGCGCAACTGGATCGGCCATGCCTACGGCAGCAACGTGCCCGCCAGCCAGAGCTGGGCGGGGTGGGCCATGACACCGGAAAACCTGGCCATCATTCCCCGCAACTCCAATCTCGCCGGCCCCGACGCCTCGCGCGAGACGCGCTATCATACGATCAGCGCATTCTACGAAAGCCGGTTGGGCGACCGGCTCTCCTTCGAACTCGCGCTCAATCATCAATATACCGACTTCCGCAGCCATGACGCCGACGGCAGCCGCGCCACGAACTATTTCGGCAGCAGCAGCGAGGTGTGGGGTGACGCGAGCGCCGATCTTCCGGACGGATCCGTCAATCCGAACGCCGGCCGGCTCTATCTGGAAAACAACTGGACCCGCCGCGATCAGAACAGCAAGTCCAGTCATGTTCGCGGTTCCGTCGCCTACGAATTCGAGACGGGAAACTGGGCCAGGCATCGCGTCGCCGGCCTCTACGAGCACGCCTGGCGCGATTATTCCCGCCTCGAAGAAGCCGAGGCGTTTCTCGACATGCCCTTCGACTCGACCGCCGCGGAGGCGGATGTCAACCGGCTCTATCGCCGGCACTATTTCACTCCCGGCGATTCGTCCGATATACGCCAGGCCTCGTGGCGGAACGCGGTGGCCGGCGCCGGGTGGGTCGCCACCCAGCGGCCCGAGGACACGAGCCAGAGCCAGGACACGTTCATGGCCGCGCTGCAAAGCCATTTCCTCGAGGATCGCCTCGCCACGATCATCGGCCTGCGCGCCGACCACATGAAGCTCGAGTTCGATCCGGCCGCGCGCGACGCCACCAGCAAACAATGGCGGCTCGATCCGGCCGGCAGGCAGAAGACCACATTCAATGCGCGCACGCTGACCGCGGGCGCGGTATATCATCTCACGGACCGTGTTTCGATATTTGGAAACTACTCGAACAGCCGCGACATCCCGAATGTCAACATACACACCGTCGAATCCTACATTCCGCCGATGCCGAAGGGCGACGGCGCGGACGCGGGATTGAAGTTCGATCTCTTCGACGGCAAGGTTTACGCCACGGTCGGCTATTACACCACCGATCTCGAGCATTCCACCGACTGGGGCGACGTGCAGACCTCGGTCACGGACCTCAACACCCGGGTGCTCGCGGCCCTGGCCGCCGCCGGCGAAATCACCACCGCGGAGCAGGAGGCGCGCGCGGTCAACGCCAATGGATATATGGAGGATCGAAAGGCGAAGGGCTGGGAACTCACCTTCGTCGCCAACCCGGCGCGCAACTGGCGCGTCTCCGCGAACTTCTCGATCAACGACGTCGTCAAGGACAATTCCATGGCCGAGGTGAAGCAATGGGCCGACGACAACACGGGCTTCTGGCTCGAGCGGGGCGGCGCGGATTTTCTGCTCGGCGGCGGAGACTGGGACACGATCGGCAACCAGATCGGCTGGCTCTACGAATTCCACATCGACAACGTGGTCGCGCTCGACGGCCACCAGGCGCGCGGCGAGCGCAAGTACGGCGCGAACCTCTATACCAAATACACGTTCATCGACGGGCCGTTGAAGAATGTCTCGATCGGCGGAGGCGGCCGTTACCAGAGCGCCAACGTCGTCGGCTTCTACAATGGCGCGGCGCGCAAGGGTCGCAACCTCGCGCTCGCCGACGTGTCGCTGGGCTATTCGCTGAAGACCGACGCGATCTCCAGCGGCTCGTGGATCGATCTGCAACTGAATGTCAACAACGTCTTCGATTCGGAAAGGGATCAGATATACACACTCGCGTGGTGGGACACGACCTCGACCATTCCGGAGCGCATCGGGTTGCAGGAGCCGCGCAAGTTCACCTTCACGGCGACGCTGCATTTCTGAATGGCCGGAGTCGCGCCCTTCCCGTCGTCCGCCGCCTCGTCATGATAAACGGAAATCCCCGCGACACAAAGGACTCGCGGCCTTCGCCGGACTCGGGCACTTCGGATGGCGTGAGCCGTTCCACCCCATCGCGCCGCCACTCGAAGAAGCCGACGATCTACGACCTCGCGCGCCTGACCGGTGTCTCGCCGGGCACGGTCAGCCGCGTGCTCAACAACCGCGACAAGGTCAAATCCGAGACGCGCGACCGCGTCCTGAAGGCGGCGACGGAATTGAATCTGAAACCGCAGGCCTCGGTGCGCACGCGCCAGATCGCGATCCTTTCCGAGCCCTCCTATCCCGACCGCGTCGAGGGCTATGCGGCCACGATGACGGCGCATCTCTCCTTTGCGTTTTCGAAGCGCAATATCGGTGTGTTGCAGCCGGCGAATCCGTTCGAGGAGCTGCCCGGAATGTTCCTCGACGGCGTCATCGCGGTGACTTTCGGAAAGGCCTTGCGCGCGCTTCTGGCGGATCTCGAGCGGCGTATGCACGTCGTTTATCTCGACAATTTCGGGCTCAAGCCCGGCGAGTATTCGGTCAACTCCGATCACTTCAACGCCGGCTATCTCGCCGCGCGGCATTTCATCGATCGAGGCCGACGCAAGCCCGCGTTTCTCGGGGGGGATTTCCTGCCGTTCGCGGAGCGGTTGAAAGGATTCAAGAAAGCGCTCGCGGAGGCTGGCGTGAAGACCGACGACCGCTGCGCCTCGTTGCACGGTCCCGAAATCAGCCACGTGTCGATCGTCACGCGCATGATCCGCGCGGGCGCGGATGCGATCTACGCGCCGGGCACGAGTTTTCACGCGATCGAGTGCCTGCATATTCTCACCTACGTCATGGGCCTGAAGGTGCCGCAGGACGTCGCGCTGATCGGCGGGGAAAACGAGGGCATATCGTCCTTTCTCAACCCGCCGCTCACGACGATCGAGGAGCCGTTGCGAGACATGGCCGAGCGGGCCGCGGCGATGCTCGACCTGCTCACCCGGGGCGAAAAGGTGCCGATGCCGCAGATCATGCTGCCGATCCGCCTGATCGAACGGGACTCCGTGGCGTGAGCCACGCCGCGGCTTTGCGATGACGCGCCTCATCGATCTGAACAACGGCTGGAGGTTCCGGCGCATCGGCAGAGCCGGCGCGACCGATGAAGCGTGGCGCGACGTCGATCTGCCGCACGAGGGTTTCGTGCCCGATCTCGACGGCGTCGACCACTGGCGCGGCGAGTGCGAATATACAAGGGATCTCGAGGCGCCGCCCACGCCGCCGGGATGGCGTTTCGCGCTGCATGTCGGCGCGGCGATGCACGCGGCGCGCGTGTTTGTGGACGGACGCGAGATCGGACGCCACGAGGGCGGCTACCTGCCTTTCGAGATCGACCTTACGGATGCGCTGACGGGGCGCGCGACGGTCGCGCTCCTGCTGCGCCTGGACAATCGCGACGCGCCGGACATTCCGCCGGGCAAGCCGCTCGAGGATCTCGATTTCTGTTGGTACGCGGGGCTCTATCGCGACGTGGAATTGCGCGTGCGTCCGCCCGTCCACATCACCGACGCGGTGGCGGCGGACGAGGTCGCGGGCGGCGGTGTTTTCATTCGCACGACGGCGGTCGAAAACGGGCTCGCGCATATCGCGGCGCGGGTCCACGTGCGCAACTGCGCGGCGACGCCCACCGCGGTGATCGTGCGCGCGGAGGTGATCGACGATGGCGCCGTCGTCGCGCGCGCCGAAGCGCCGCTCGCGCCTGGCGCCGGCGGCGCGGCGCATGCGCCGCTCGCGCTCACGCTCGACGGGCCGCGCTTGTGGAGTCCGGACGCGCCCTCGCTATATCATATGCGCGTGACCGTTCTCGACGAGGACGGCGGGATGCTCGACGAGCGTGTCGAGCGTTTCGGCGTGCGGCGCATCGCGTTTTCGCGTTCGGGCGGATTTCAGATCAACGGGCGGCGCATGCGTTTGCGCGGCGCGAACCGCCACCAGGAGTTTCCCCGCGCCGGGTACGCCGCGCCGCGCGCGGCGCAATATCGGGATGCGCGCCGGATCAAGGAGGCGGGCTTCGATTATGTGCGCCTGTCGCATTATCCGCAATCGCCCGATTTTCTCGACGCGTGCGACGAGTTTGGCCTCGTGGTCATGAATCCGATTCCGGGCTGGCAGTTCATGGGGGGCGGGGCTTTTCGCGCCGCGTGCCTGCGCAATGCGCGCGAGTTGATCCGGCGCGATCGCAATCATCCCTGTGTCGTTCTCTGGGAGCTGTCGCTGAACGAGACGATGATGGACGAGGCCTTCATGTCGCGGCTCCACGCCATCGGGCACGAGGAGATGCCGGGCGACCAGATGTTCACCTGCGGCTGGATGGACCATTACGATGTATTCATCCACGCGCGGCAGCACGGGCGCATCCATGCCTGGCGAAACGGGGACAAGGCGCTCGTCGTTTCCGAGTATGGGGACTGGGAATACTATGCCGCGAACGAGGGTTTCGACCAGAAGAGCGGGGCCGGCGTGCTCGCGCGCTGGAGCAACAGCCGTCATTTCCGGGGCGAGGGCGAGCGCGCCCTGCGCCAGCAGGCATGGAACCACGCGCTCGCGCTCGACGACGTGTTGTCGTCGCCCGCCGTGCTCGACGGCCAGTGGGCGGTGTTCGATCATGCGCGCGGCTACGATCCGGTTCGCGCGGCTGTCGGCGTGATGGACGCCTTCCGGCTGCCGAAGTTTTCCTTTTATCTCTATCGAAGCCAGCGGGACGCGAACGAGGGCGGGCCGAACTGGGCGGGCGGGCCGGTTGTATATATCGCCTCGCATTGGACGCCGGCCTCCGATCTGCGCGTGCTGGTCTATGGGAATTGCGAGGAAGTGGAGCTTCGGCTCGACGGCGCGCTGGTCGGGCGCGCGGCGCCGTCGAGGTCGTGGATGGCGCAGCATCTGCCGCATCCGCCGTTCGTTTTCGATCTGCCGCGGTTCGTGCCGGGCACGCTCGAGGCGGTCGCGCTCATCGGCGGCAGGCGCGTGGCGCGCCACGCGGTGTCCACGCCGGGCGAGGCGAGGGAAATCGAACTGGTCGTCGATGACGCCGGCATCCCGTGCGAGCCGGCGATGCCCGATTTGCTCGTCGCGCATGCGCGCGTGGTCGATGCGAGCGGTGTGTTGTGCGTGGATGATTCGCGCACGATCGCGTTCGTGGTCACGGGCGGGGCGCGGGTGCTCGGCCCATTGGTGGTCGAGGCCGAGGCGGGCATCGCTTCGATCGTGTTGCGCGTGCCGGCGGGCGGTCGTGGGTTCCGCCTTCGAGCGCAGCATCCGGGCTGGGGCGATCGGCCCGCGGCGGAAGTGTGGCATGGGTTGATGGATCGCGATCCGCTCGTGGCGGCCGGGGCGGGCGCGACTTGATACAGACTATATTCATGCGGGCACGCTTGATCATCGTCGCCGCGGCGCTGGCCGCCGCTTTTCGTGCCGGGTCCGCGGCGCATGGAGCGGAGCGCGTCCATCTCGACGAAGCGGGCGTTGTTCGCTGGGTGGCGGACGACCGTGAAGTGGCGCTCTTCGGCGCGAATTATTGCCTGCCTTCGGCGAGCGACTATCGCGCGGCTGGATATGTCGGAGCGGATCGGAAGAAACTCGTCGAGCGCGACATGACCCATTTTGCGCGCATGGGCTGGGATGGCCTGCGGCTCGCGCTCTGGGGCGATTGGGAGAACTCGGATCCCGAGGGCAACCTCCTCGTGAACGAGCACCTCGACCTGATGGACTTTCTGGTTTTCCAGGCGAAACGCCGCGGCATATCGATGCTCTTCACGCCGATCCACACGCACAGCGCGCTCTGGCCGGACGGGCGGGACAGCGCCGGGGTTCGCGGCTTTTCGAAGCATTTCCCGCGCGACCGCATGGGCCTCGATCCGGCGGCGATCGGGGCGCAGCGCAACTATCTGCGGCAGATTCTTCGGCACGTGAATCCCTACACGGGCATCGCGCTCAAGGACGAGCCGGCGATTCTGTTTATCGAGTTGATCAACGAGCCCTGGCATCACGCGGATGATTTTTCCGGCTCCGTGGCTTATATCAATGCGCTCGTCGACGCGGTGCGCGAGACGGGTTGCGAAAAGATCCTGTTTCATAATTTGAGCCAGGACTTCCGGATGGCGCCGGCGATTGCGGCGTCGAAGGCGCAGGGATTTTCATTCGGATGGTATCCGACGGCCCTGGTCGCCGGGCGCGTGTTGACCGACAATTATCTGCGCTGGGTCGACGACTATCCGCCGCTCGACGACCCGGCGCTGGCGGGAATGCCACGCATTGTCTATGAGTTCGATTCCGCGGACATGGTTTCGCCCGTGATGTATCCGGCGATGGCGCGGGTCTTCCGCGGCGCGGGCGCGCAGTTCGCGGCCATGTTTGCCTACGACATGCTCGAAACCGCGCCCTACAATCTCGGTTGGCAGACCCATTTTCTGAATCTCGTTTATTCGCCGAAGAAGGCCGTGAGCGCGATCATCGCGGCCGAGGCGATGCGCGTGTTGCCCAGGTTCGAGCGCTACGGCGCGTATCCCTCGAACCTCCGCTTCGGGCCGTTCGAACTCACGGCCGATCCGGGCGGTGTCGCCACGATGATGACGGCGGAGGTGTTCATGCACGCGGGCGATGTCCTGGACGATGCGCCGGAGCCCGGGGGGCTGCGGCGCATCGTGGGCTGCGGTCGATCGGCGTTGGTCGATTACGAGGGAAACGGCGCCTATTTTCTCGACCGGCTGGAAGAAGGCGTGTGGCGGCTCGAGCTTTATCCGGATGCGGTGCTGGCGCGGGATCCGTTTGCCCGGAAACTCGAATGGGAAGAGGTTTCGTCGCGATTGATCGCGCATGCGTGGCCGATGCAGATCCGGCTGCCGGATCTCGGCCGCGTTTTCGAGATCGCTCCGCTCGACGCGGGAAACACGCATCGCGCACGCGCGGAGGACGGCCGCTTCGAGGCGAGACCGGGTGTCTATTTGTTGACGCGCGCGGGTCTCGGCCGTCCGGCGAGCCTGCCGGAGCAGGTGGGGCGGGTGGGATTGAGGGAGTTTGTCTGCCCGCCCGCGCCCGAGCTTCCGGCGCAAATCGTGTCGCATGTGCGCGAGGAATTCGTCGCGGGCGATGTCGCGCGATTCGAGATCGACGTGCTCGCCGCCGATCTGCCGCGCGAGGTCGTCCTGCATGCGCGCGCGGGCGGCGCGGGGGAGTTCGCCGGCGTGTCGATGACGCGCGAGCGCGGGTACCGTTATCGGATCGATGTTCCGACGGAGGAGCATCGGCGGGGCGAGCTGGAGTGGTTTTTTTCGGTCGATACAGGAGAGGGCGTCGCGCGCTTTCCCGCCGATGCGAAGCAGGTGTGGACGACGCGGCTCGTCGATGCGTCGGCGCCAGTCGCGCTGTTCGATCCCGCGCGGGATGGCTCGCGACTTTTTTATTCGCGAGCGGACGATCGGATCGGCCCGGGCCTGTTCGCGAACCTGCCGGCGATGGGGAGGCTGCCGGCGCGGCTGCGATTTGCTCCGCCGGCGGAATCACGGCGGATCGCCGGCGAGCAGCGGGTGGCGTGTTCGGCGCGGGATCGGATCGGTTGCCGCGGAGAACGCGCGGGAACCGCGCGCGCGGTCCGGGTGCGCGCGGTGGGCGCGGGCGATTGCCGGCGGATGTCGGTCGTGCTGATCGAGTCCGACGGCATGTCGTGGAGCGCGCCGATCGAACTTCAACCGGAGTGGCGCGATTTCGAGATCCCGCTCGATGCATTCCGGCCGGGGGGCGGGGTGAAACTGCCCGTGGGTTATCCGGGCCGCTGGAACGTCGATCTCCCGCCGCCCGAAGGGCGCGGCGGGGACGGTGATCGTCTGCGCATCGAGCACGTGGAGCACGTGCAGCTCGCGTTTCCGCCCAGCGGGGAGGAAGCGCCCATGGCCGAGGGTTCCGCGGTCGAGGTGGCGGAGGTGACGCTGGTGTTTTAGAGCGTGGTGATCGAGGCCCTTGGCGCCATGCGTCGGGGGAGCGGATGTCGAAAGGATGCGGCAGAAATTTTCCTAGTGTCCGAACCCTAGACCGGATAGGGGATTCTTGCGCGCGGGATGGCTCCATCCCGCGCGCATTCGCGTTTCCCTTTCCCGTTTTCCTACTGCCATGCTTTTGCAGTCTTTATTTCGACGGCACGCGGTCGTCGGCGCCGTGTTTTTCGTTTGGTTGCTGCCCTCGCAGCTTTGCGCGCAGTTCACCGAACTCGGGGATGCGAGCATATTTGTTTTGTCGGAAGACGGGTCAACGTATGCCTCCAGCAGTGTCGGCCCGTCTGGAACGGCTACGGTTTGGGACGGTCGATTCGCTTTGGGGATGGAGGCGGTCGATCTTTCGGGCGATGGTTCCGTCCTCCTGCTCCTCGCGGGTTTCGACGGAGGCGCCTATTGGACCGCGACGGCGACCGAGCCTTTGCCGATACCGACCTTGCCGGGTGCTTTCGCCAACACGCCGGCCGCGCTCTCCCGTGATGGAACCACGGCGGTGGGAGCAGCGGTAACGCCCGGTGGGATTCGCGCCTTCCGTGTCGTCGTCTTGGGCGGGCAGCCGCAGGATCTCGGTGTGCTTGGAGGAGTGGCCTCGCGCGCCGATCTTGTGTCGGACAACGGATCGGTGGTTGCGGGTTCGGTGGACCTGGCCGGGGGCTCGAGCCACGCCTTTCGATGGACCTCGGCCGATGGCATGCAGGATCTCGATGTGCTTCCCGGTGATACATCCAGCGTGCCTCTGTTCATTTCGGCGGACGGCGGCGTGATCGTCGGCGAGTCGAAAAACAACTCCGGGAGCGTCCGCGCGTTTCGCTGGTCGACGTCCAATGACATGCAAGTGATCGGCGGGCCGGACTGGTCGACAAGCAAGCCGACGGGCATGTCTTCGGATGGGACGGTGGTGGTGGGGATTTTCGAAAAGACCGGGGGCGATACGCGCGCTTTCCGTGTCGTCTTCGGCGGGCAACCGCAGGATCTCGGTCCCGCTGCCGGCGGGCCGGGCGCGAAGGCCTTCACGTCCTCGGACGGGAATGTGGTGGTGTGGGAATATCTCGATTCGGGTGGGCGGAAGCGGGCCTATAGGTGGGAAGGAGGCAACCGTGCGGACGCTGGCGAGCTTGGTCCGGCGGGAGAAATTTCCGCCTTGTCGAACGACGGTTTGTTTTTCGTGGGCTCGGTGACGCCGGCGGGCTCCACGAGCGATCGCCACGCGGCCATCTGGTCGGCCGGAACCGGGCTCGTGGAAGTCGAACGGCTGATCCGCGGGAGCGGAGGGTCTCCCGGAAACTTCGAAGTTCTGGACCGGGCCACCACGATCGCGTCGTCAGGCGCGTCAGCGATCGTGATGGGAACCGGCACATGGTCGCAGGATCCCCATTCGTATGGCTGGCACGCGAGGTTTCCTTTGGATCTGTCCACGGTGCCCCTGCCGCCGCTGGTCGCCACCAAGGCTGCCAAGGTCGCGACCTCGAAGATGGTGGAGGTTCGTGGCGAGGTGTTGGAGGCTGGCGGAAGCGCGATCACCGATCGAGGGGTCGAGATCGGTGGAAAGAAGTTTTCAGCAGGCACGGGAACCGGGGAATTCTCGGTTTCGATCGATGCCTTTCTTTATGCCGGCAGGGACGACAAGGTTCGCGCCTACGCAACGAACAGCATCGGCACGCATCACGGCGCGTGGCTGGAGTTCACCACACCGGATGTGCTCCAACTCGACTGGATTGACGTCGGATCACCTGCGCAAGAGGGCTCGGCGTCGTATAACGACTTTCAAGACGCCTACGGCATCACCGCCGGTGGCGCCGACATGTGGGGCGCGCAGGATCAGTTTCTCTTCGGTCATGAGAGTCTCGCCGGCGACGCGGATGTGGTCGCGGCGATCGAATCCGTTTCCGGGCCTTCGGCGTGGTCCCGCGTGGGAATCACCTTTCGTGAATCGACTGCGCCGAACTCCGCGCACGTCACTTTGATTGCGACCGATGGGAATGGCGTCGATCTCCAGTGGCGGAGCACGGCCGGCGGTCAGAGCGCGAACATCGGACCTCAACCCGGGGTGAACCCGGCGCGGGTTTTCCTGAAGCTCACCCGCCGCGGCGGCACTTTCGAAGGCTTTCGCAGCGCGGATGGATTTTCGTGGACGAAGATCGGGCAGGCGGTCGTGCCGATGGCGGCGGACGCGAAGGCTGGCGTCGTCGCCTGCGCGGTTCATCCCGAGGGCCCGGTCAGCGCGCACGTCTCGCGCTACTATAGCTGGCGCATCACCGGCCCGATGGCGCAGGTCGAGATCGCCGGCGATCTCGATTTCGGCGACGTCAAGGTCGGGAAGTCCGCCACGCGCAAGGTCGTGCTCACAAACTCGGGCGATGCCGATCTCAATGTGTCCGCACTCGAGACGCCGGCTGGTTTCTCCGCCTCGTTCTCGGGCGTGATCGCGCCGGGCGCTTCGCGGGCGGTAAATGTCACTTTCTCGCCGGCCGACGATGTCGCTTACTCGGGCGCCTTCATCGTCCGGGAGGAAGGCGGCGATCCGGTCAACCAGCTCGCGATTTCCGGCGCGGGGATCGAGAGCGACGATCCGCTGACCTGGGTGGATATCGGCGATCCCGCGATCGCGGGCCATCAGAGTTACACAGCCGCGAGCAAGTCGTATCGGATTCTGGGCGGCGGCGCGGACATGTGGGGTGGCGCGGATCAGTTTCGCTTCGGCTACGGCAGGTTGCTCGGCGATTCCGGGATTTCCGCGCGCGTCGCGAGCGTGGAAGGCGTGTCCCTGTGGTCTCGCACGGGTCTCACTTATCGCGCTTCGCTCGATCCGGGCGCGGCGCACGTCTCGCTCATCGCGACCGACGGCAACGGCGTGGATCTCCAATGGCGCACGCAGAACGGCGGAGGCACGGTCCACCTCACCGGCCAGCCGGGTGGAAATCCCGCGCCGGTTTATCTGAAACTCGTTCGCGCGGGAAATGTGTTCACCGGCTACACGAGCCCCGATGGTTCCGCTTGGACGCAGCTCCCCCAAAGCGCGACCGTCGCGCTTCCGGAATACGCGTTCGCCGGCATCCTCGCCTGCGCGCTTTCCAACGAAACCGGAGTCGTCGCGGAGATCGACGCCTCGGGCCTCCACGGCGCGCTCGCGGGCGGCAAGCAGCCGGCCACCGTTTCCCTCTCGAACCTCGGGCAAACCTTCGATGGGACTCCCAGGTCGCCCACGGTGACGACCTCGCCCGCGGGCCTCGCCGTTTCGATCACCTACGATGGGTCAACCACGCCGCCCGTGAACGCGGGCGCTTACGCCGTCGTCGCCACCATCTCGGCTCCCGGTTACGCAGGGACTGCCTCCGCGACAATGACTGTCGCTCCCGGCGCCGCGACCGTGACGCTGGGCGGACTCGCCGCGACCTACGACGGCGCGGACAAACCGGCGACCGTGACGACCGTGCCCGCGGGCCTGCCTGTCGCGGTGACTTACGACGGAGGCGCCGCAGTCCCGAGAAACGTGGGCGTCTATGCCGTGGTCGCGACGGTGACCGACCCCAACTACACCGGCAGCGCGTCCGGCGCGCTCGCCATTGCGCGCGCCGCGCAGACGATCACGTTTCCGGCGATTCCGGCGCAGCTCCTCGGCGATGCGAGCCTCGAACTCGAAGCAAGCGCCAGCTCGGGTCTGCCCGTGAGTTTCTCCCTCGTTTCAGGGCCGGCGGTTCTGGCCGGAAACACGGTCACGTTCACCGATGGCGGCCCGGTCACGATCCAAGCCACGCAGACGGGCGACGCAAACTTCGACGCCGCCGCCCCCGTGGACCAGACCTTTACGATCGCGGAAGCCACCGCCACGGTGAGCATCGCGAACCTGCAAGTCACCTACGACGGCAGCCCGAAATCCGTCAGCGTTTCCACCACTCCCGGCAACCTGCCGGTGATGGTGACCTACGCGGGCAGCGCCAGCGCGCCCACCAACGCCGG
>CAZFCY010000146.1:0-12720 GCA_964517665.1 uncultured Opitutaceae bacterium
TCACCGCCTCCGGCGTGAACAACACCACCGGCGTCGCGCTCGTCGAAGTTTACGAGCTGGAGGAATGACAACGCGGTCGGGACGCCGGCCTACGGACGGCGTCCCGGCTGCGAGATGTATATAATTCCGCGCGCGGACATCGTCCCTTCGCGCGGCGTGGGCGCCCCGCGGATCGGCCATCCGCAAGATGCCCGAGCGGCGCTACGCGGCAAGGCGCTCGAGGAATCGTTGGGCCACTCGTGCGGGATGATAGCTTTCCAATGCCCACGCGCGGCCCTGCGCGGCCACCTTCTCGATCACGGCAGGCTCCTCGACCAGACGTTCGATCGCCTTCCGTGGGCGGTCGAGGTCGATTCCGATATAGTGTTCCCAGTTGCGCGGCATCTCCGGCATGCGCGCGCCGTATTTTTTCAGATCGATGTGGAGCGCCGCCACTCCGGCGCACCACGACTCCCACAGCCGGAAACTGTCCCATTGCATGACCCGTCGCGGCATCATATGAAGCCGGGCCCGCGCGCGCGCGATCGTCCGGAGCGCCGCGGAGGCGTGTTCGATTTTTGGAAATAACAACTTCCCTCCGAAGCACGCGCACATCCGGGCGGTCTTCAGTCTTCGATAATAATCAGGGTGATGCCGGCGCCCGGTCTGATGCCATTGCTGGCGATGGTAGGGCTCCGTCGGCGGCTCGAAATCGTCGCTATAACGATCCACCGGCAGGAATTTGCCCAACGGCTGGATGAAGCGTTGATCCGCCATGTCGCGAAGCGGATGGCCGATTCGATAGCTTACGAACACGCGTCGCTCGCGCGCGGAAAACGCCGGCGCGTCCTCCGTCTCCCGGATGATGCGCAAGGTCGGGCCAAAGGCCCACGGTTCGAAGTTCGCCGGATAGTCGACGTCGCGATTCCAGTGCGCGCGAAAGATGCGATCGAACGCGCCGAATTCCTGTCCGCAGGCCGTGGACGGGAAGGCGTCCTCGAAGTCGAAAAACACGGTCTGAAAGCGCCGGCCCCGGCGCAGCGCGGCCGCCGGCAGCTCGTTTTTGTGGTAGGTCCAGCAGTTGTCCATGACCACCAGATCGCAATCATCCGGCCCGACGTCGGGCTGATGAGCGAAGAGCGATTGGGGCGAATCGGAAGTCTCCCTCCAGTGATCCCGGTTCGCGAAGACGGGGATGCCGAGCGCGCGCAATCCCTCGGCCAGCGCGACCAGCGGGTGCGGGTAGCCGCAGTCCTCCGGTGGCCCCATCGGGGTGAGGAAAAAATAGACCGACCGGACGCCCGCGGCGAGGGATTCCCCCGGGCCGGGCAGGATCGGTCCGACCGCGCGCGAGGCGGGTTGTGCGTGTGTGACCGGTGTCGGGTGCGATCGAGTGGACGGGGGATTCATCGACGCTTTTTTTATTATTAATTATGTGAATACTATTTAATTCGATTAAATGCAAGCGTGGAAGCCGACCGCTCCGGAAGTCCGGCCCTCCCCGCCGGACGGACACGACGTTTCCGTCAGCGATCTCGATCGTCTTCCCTGTCCTCGCCGCCCGGGCTGGCGACGGTCTTGATCGTGGCGCCGACGGCCTTGCCGGCGGTCGCGCCGACGACTTTTCCAGCGCCCGTGGCCACCCCGGTTCCGGCTTTCACCACGGGCGTCACCACGAGGCAACCGGACATCCCGCCGGTGATGAGCGCGGCCAGTGTCATGCTCGAGAGAAGCCGTTTCATGCAAAGGGAGTGTGTATGACTGTGCCGGGCGCGCGCAAACAGCCACGCGCATTTTCGCGCGGACTGCCGCGGGTGGAGTCTGACCTCCTCCGGGCCGAACTTCGGACTCAGGCGTGCAGACAACCCGCCCGAAGGCCGGGTTCCATGACGATGCCGGTCCCGCTCAGCGCCTGGCCCAGGCGTCCCGCAGCGTGATGGTGCGATTGAAAACGAGTTTTCCGTCGCCCGCCTCGCCGGTGTCGCGCGTGAAGTAGCCGAGGCGTTCGAACTGGAAACGCTCTCCCGGCGCGGCCGGGGCGAGCGCGGGCTCGAGTTTCGCCGCCACGATCCTGAGCGAATCCGGATTCAGGTGTTTCGAGAAGTCGCCGTCGGCATCCGGCTCGGCCACGGTGAAGAGGCGGTCGTAAAGCCGCGCCTCGGCGTCGATGGCGTGAGAGGCGCTGACCCAGTGGATCGTGCCTTTGACCTTGCGCGCGGCATTCGGGCCGCCGGAGCGCGAGTCGAGATCCGCGGTGCAGCGGATCTCCTGGAGATTGCCCGCGGCATCCTTGATCAACTCGTCGCACTTGATGATGCACGCGTATTTCAGGCGGACCTCGCCGCCGGGCTTGAGACGGAAATATTTGGGAGGCGGGATCTCGGCGAAGTCGTCGCGCTCGATATAGACTTCGCGAGTGAAGGGGATTTTGCGCGTCGTCGGCTCGGGATCCTGCGGGTTGTCGACCGCGTCGACCTCGATGACCTCGCCTTCGGGGATGTTGGCCAGCACGAGCTTGATCGGATCGAGCACCGCGAGGCGGCGCGCGGCGGTCGTGTTGAGTTCGTCGCGCACGATGTGCTCGAACACGGCGATGTCGGTGAGGCTCTTGAACTTCGTCACGCCCACGCCGATGGCGAAGCGTCGCAGCGCCTTTGCGGGCACGCCGCGGCGGCGGATGCCGCTGATCGTCGGCAGGCGCGGATCGTCCCAGCCGGAAACGATGTTTTCGCTCACCAACTGGATGAGCCTGCGCTTGGAAACGATCATGTGGCTCGGGATGAGTTTCGCGAACTCGTACTGGCGCGGCGGGGGTCGCGGCAGGTCGAGGCTTTCGAGAATCCAGTCGTAGAGCGGACGGTGCACCTCGAACTCGAGGGTGCAGATGCTGTGCGTGATCCCTTCGATATAGTCGCTCAGGCAGTGCGCGAAATCATATAACGGATAGATGCGCCAGGCGTCCCCGGTCTGGTGATGCGAGGCGTGCCGGATGCGATAGATCACGGGGTCGCGCAGCCAGACGTTGGGCGAACTCATGTCGATCTTCGCGCGAAGGGTGCGCGCGCCGTCGGGAAACTCGCCGGCCTTCATCCGCGCGAAGAGTTCCAGGCTTTCCGCGATCGCGCGCTCGCGAAACGGACTGTCGATGCCCGGCCGGTCGGGCGCTCCGCGATACCGATCGGTGTCCTCGGGCGAGAGATCGCAGACGTAGGCTTTGCCCCTTTCGATCAACCGCACGGCGAAGGCGTGAAGCGCGCCGAAATAGTCGCTGGCGAAGAACGGCTCGATGTTCGTGGCCTCGGCCGCTCCCGCCGCGCCGGGCGCGCTCGGCGGCATGAAGAAATCCGGCCTGCCGTCGATCTCGCGCGCCTCGGGCGGATGGCCGCGGGTCTTGAAGGCGAGGCAGTGATCCGCCCATCCGTCGATCAGCCAGCGCACGTCGGCGATGATCGACTCGACGTATTCGACGTCCTCCTTGGTCGGATTCGTGTCGTCCATCCGCAGGTTGCAACGGCCGTTGTTTTCGAGCGCGATCCCGAAGTTCAGGCAGATGGATTTGGCGTGGCCGATGTGCAGGTAGCCGTTCGGCTCCGGCGGAAAGCGGGTGACGATCTGCGGATAGCGCCCCTCCGCGACATGGGCCGCGACGACATCGCGGATGAAATCGCTGGGCGCCGCCGCCGCGCCGGAGGTGTTGCTCGCATCTTCGGACATAAGGGAAAACGATGCCCGGATCCCCCCGCCCTTGGCAAGAGGCGACGGCCTGTCGGCAGGCCAACACGCAGGGCCGATTCGTTCTGGAACTCCGGCCTGAAGGGCAGCCATCCCTCAGCCCAGCCCAACGGGCTGGGTATGCGTGCCGGAGGTCCTGCGGGCTGAAAGTCCGCGATAGAGAATATCGCGCCCCTTTCAGGGCGCAGAATCCTGGTCCTTGTTTCCCAGCCCGTCGGGCTGGGCTGAAGGATGCCGGCCCCTTGGGCCTCAAAGACAGAATGAATCAGCCCTGGCTCAACATGCCATGCCCCTCGAACGCCACAAATCGGTAACGTACGCGACAGGATCGTGGCTTTTGATCGAGGCCGCGGAAGGCGTTCAATCGCTCCGGCGGCGGCTGTCGAGGAGGAGGGTGACGGGGCCGTCGTTGACGAGTTCCACCTCCATCCGGGCGCCGAACTCACCGGTCGCGACCGGTCTTTCCGTGGCAGCCTCGAGGAGGGCGACGACTTTTTCGTAGAGCGGAATCGCCACTTCCGGACGCGCGGCTTCGTGGTAGGACGGGCGCGTGCCCTTTTTCGTCGTTCCCAGCAAAGTGAACTGGCTGACGACCAGGAGCCCGCCGCCGACGTCGACGAGCGAGAGATTCATGTGACCTTCTGCGTCATCGAAAAGGCGAAGCTTCGGAATGCGTCCGCAAATCCATTCGGCGTCGGCCGGCGTGTCGTCCTGATGCACGCCGAGGAGAACGAGACATCCGCGGCCGATCTCGCCGGTGACGCGATCTCCGACGACGACGCGGGCGCGCGACACCCGTTGCAGGACAGCTCTCATGCGGAAGAGCAGATGGTAAAAGCCAAAATTCTGTAACGTACGTTACAGGATTCCGGCTTTGTCTTCACGGCGCGCGGACGTGCGGGATCAATCCAGCGGGATGTTCGGTTCGGCGTCGGCTTCGTAGTCGATGCCGGGGAGGCCGAAGCCGAAGAGTTTGAGAAACTCCTTCTGGTAGCCGTCGATGTCCGTGAGTTGGGCGAGGTTTTCGGTCGTGACCTGCGGCCAGATTTCCTTCACCGCGCGCTGGACGTCGGCGCGCATCTCGAGGTCGTCGATGCGGGCGCGACCCTCGGCGTCGAAGTGGATCGCGCCGTTGTTGTAAAGCTGGGCGGAGAAAAGGCGGTGGATCTGCTCGATCGTCCCTTCGTGCAGGCCCTTTTCCTTCATGATCTTGTAGAGGATGCTGATATAGAGCGGGACGACGGGAATGGCGGACGACGCCTGGGTGACGAGGGCCTTGTTGACGGAGATGAAGGCGCGGCCGTAGCCGTTCGCCTTCAGGCGGGCGTCGATGCGTTTTCCCGCGGCGCGCAGGTCGAGTTTGGCCTGGCCGATCGTGCCGTGGTGATAGATCGGCCAGGTGACCTCGGGGCCGATATAGTCGTAGGCAAACGTCGTGGCTCCGGGCGCGAGCAGGCCGGCTTCGTCGAGCGCGTCGATCCACATTTCCCAATCCTCGCCGCCCATGACGGCGACGGTGTCGGCGATCTCCTGTTCGGTGGCGGATTCGATCGTGATCTCGCTGACCACGCCGCGATCGGTGTCGACCGTTTTGTTGGTGTAGCTCTGGCCGATCGGCTTGAGCACGGATTTGTGCACGGCTCCGGTTTTCGGATGCGTGCGGCGCGGGGAGGCGAGGCTGTAAACGACGAGGTCGATCGGGCCGAGATCGGCCTTGATCAGGTCGATGACCTGTTTCTTCACCTCATCCGAGAAGGCATCGCCGTTGACGCTTTTGGCGTAAAGCCCCGCGGCCCTGGCGGCGCGATGGAAGGCGGCGGTGTTGTACCAACCGGTGGTCCCGAGCCGGCCGTCGTCCGGCGGGCGATCGTAGAAAACGCCGATGGTCGATGCGCCCGAGCCGAAGGCCGCGGTGATGCGGGAGGCGAGTCCGTAGCCGGTCGACGCTCCGAGGATGAGCGCCTTTCGGGGGCCGTCGGCGATGGGGCCGCCGGCTTTTACGTAATCGATCTGTTCCTGCACGTGGGCGGCGCAACCGGCGGGATGCGCGGTCACACACACGAACCCACGGACCTTGGGCTTGATGATCATCCGGCGAAAGTGGCGCAGGCGGGCGACAACGGTCGAGCAAAACCTGTCGTCGAGAGCGGTGGCGCCGCGGGTGGTTTTTCCTTCAGCAAAAGAACTCCGAGCAATCCGAGGAGGAGGAGAACAGCGAGGACGGCGAGCGACTTGCGTTCCTTTTGCGTGAGGGGCAACGGCACGGATTGCAGACTCAACGGATGCCCGTATGCTGCGCAAGGTCGTTCGGCATGGCGCAAGCGCCACCGCCGGGCACGATCCGCCGGGCGGGAATACTCCCGCTCACGGCTTTCTCGAACGCTCCATCACGCATGAAGATCTTCCAACGCCGCTTCGCCGCCTTCCTCGGCGCCCTGTTTTTGTGCGGACTCGTTCGCGCCCAGCCGGTCCAGACGGATCATGTCGAATCCGAGTTGATCAGCGAGGTCGCGGCGATCCGGCCCGGCGTGCCGTTCACGGTCGGGTTGCGGATGAAGATGGACGAGCACTGGCACACCTACTGGCTCAATCCCGGCGATTCCGGCATGCCGACGACGATCGATTGGACGCTGCCCGAAGGCTTCACCGCGGGCGGGATCCAGTGGCCCGCGCCGAAGCGGATCCCGACGCCGCCGCTCATGACCTACGGTTTCGAGGGCGAGGTGCTCCTGATGACCGAGATCACGCCGCCGGCCAGCCTGCCCGCGGGCTCGACGGTGAGCATCAAGGCGAAGGCCGACTGGCTCGTGTGCGAATACGTCTGCATCCCCGGCGGCGCGGACTATGCGCTCGACCTTCCGATCGCCGGCGACACGGCGGACGCGGGGGCGCCGATCGATGCGGAAAACGCGCCGAAGTTCGAAGCCGCGCGCAGTCTGCTCCCGGTTCCCGCGGGCGATGCGCTCGACGCCGGTTTCGCGCGCTCCGGCGACTCGTTTGTGTTGTCGGTCAACCTGCCGGACGGCGCGGAGGTCGATCCGGCGAAAGTGTATTTCTACGCCTCGGAGGAAATGATCGTCGAGCCTGCGCAGCCGCAGGTCGCCACGGTCGCCGATGGCCGGCTCGAGATCCGGATCGCGCGGTCGACCGTCGCCGACGCCAATCCGGACGCGTTGCGGGGATTGCTCGACGTCGGTTCGACGCTGCCCGCGCCGTACGGCGATCGCGCGATCGAGATCGACGCTCCAAAAACCGCGCTCGCCGCCGGTTCGGGCGCGGCCGGCGCGGGTGGTTCGGCGTCGCTTGCGCTCGTGCTTCCACTGGCGTTCGTCGGCGGGCTCATTTTGAACCTCATGCCCTGCGTCTTCCCGGTTCTCGGGATCAAGATTCTCGGCTTCGTGAACCAGTCCGGCGCCGACCGCCGCAAGGTCACGGCGCACGGCCTCGTCTTCACCGCGGGCGTGCTGGTTTCGTTCTGGGCGCTGGCGGGCGTGCTCCTCGTGCTGCGGGCCGGCGGGCAGGAGCTGGGCTGGGGTTTCCAGCTGCAGTCGCCCGTTTTCGTCTTCGTGCTCGCGGTCTTCCTGCTCGTGTTCGCGCTCAACCTCAGCGGGCTTTTCGAGGTCGGCCTCTCGGCGACCGGCGTGGGCTCGTCGTTGCAGATGAAGAGCGGTTACGGCGGCTCGTTTTTCACCGGCGTGCTCGCCACGGTCGTCGCCACGCCGTGCTCCGCGCCGTTTCTCGCTCCCGCGCTCGGGGCGGCGGTGACGATGCCCGCGGTCCAGTCGATCGCGATCTTCACCGCGATCGCGCTCGGGCTTTCGATTCCGTACCTCGTGCTCTCGATCTTTCCGGCGTTGATCAAATTCCTGCCGCGGCCGGGCGCGTGGATGGAAACGTTCAAGCAGCTTATGGCCTTCCCGCTTTACGCGACCGTGGGTTTTCTCCTCTGGGTCCTGGCCGGCCAGCTTCCGGACACCGGGTTGTTGAAGGTTTTCATCGGCCTCGTCCTCGTCGCGATGGCCGCGTGGGCCTATGGCCGGTGGACGCAGGGTGGGGCGAAAGGCGGGCGCAAGGTCTTCGGCTACGCCTTCGCCACCGTGGCGGCCGTGGCGGGCATCGCGCTCGGCGCGCCTTCGAAGCCGTCGCCGGACGAGATCGTGTGGGAAAAATGGAGCCCCGAGACGGTCGCGCGCCTTCAAGCCGAGGGCCGGCTGCTCTACGTGGATTTCACCGCGCGATGGTGCGCGACGTGCCAGAGCAACAAGGCCCTCGTCTTCTCCTCCGAGGCCGTGCGAGACAGGTTCGGCCAGCTCGGCGTCGTGCCGCTCAAGGCGGACTGGACGAGCCAGGATCCCGTGATCACGCAGGCGCTCGAATCGTTCGGCCGAAGCGCGGTGCCATTCAACCTCATCTACGCGCCGGGCCATGCGGAGCCGGTCATTTTGCCCGAGCTGCTTACGCCGGAAATTGTGCTCGACGCGCTCGACAAAGCCGCGGTCCGCGCTTCCGTAAGCCGCTAACGGTGTCTCCGGCATCGCCCCCGATTGCGTCCATCGAAAAGAGACCACACACCAGCCATGAAAAGACTGATCCAGACAACATACCTCGTGGCGGCCGCCCTCGGCCTCGCCACGTTCGCGCAAGCCGCTGCCGTCGTCGGAAAACCCGCTCCGGACTTCACGCTCAAGGACCCGACGGGCGAGACCCATTCACTCTCGGATTACGCGGGAAAAATGGTCGTGCTCGAATGGGTCAACCACGGCTGTCCGTATGTGAAAAAGCACTACAACAGCAAAAACATCCCGAACCTTCAGAAAACATACACGGGCGAGGGCGTGGTCTGGCTGTCCATCTGTTCTTCCGCTCCCGGCGACCAGGGGCACGGCACGCCGGCCGAATGGCAGGCGATGATCGACAAACACGACATGAACTCGACCGCCGTCCTCCTCGACGAGTCCGGCGCGGTCGGCCAGCTCTACGGAGCCAAGACCACGCCGCACATGTACGTGATCGATAAGGAAGGCGTCCTCCGCTACAACGGGGCGATCGACAGCAAGGCCACGACGAAGGTCGCCGACCTCGAGACGGCGGACAACTACGTGAAGCTCGCCATCGCCGCGATCGAGCAGGGCAAGCCCGTCGGCGAAGCCACGACCCGTCCCTACGGCTGCGGCATCAAATACCCGCGCGATTCCTGAAGCGCCTCATCGGACCGATCCGGATCCGAATCGCGCCTCGCCCCGCGCACGGACGGACGATCTTGAGATCGTCCGTCTTTTTTTGCGGACGGAACTGCGCGGAAGCCGACGCAACAAACACAGGCCGCGCGCCCTTCGGGTGGCCGTGGGCGTCCCGCCCGCGTGAGAGCCGCGCGTGTTTCGCGAAGGTCCGGCGTCCCGCGGCTTGCGGGCGTCCAACTGCGCGCCCGGGACGGGCACGATCCCCTGGATTCACCTGCGCGCGCTTTTCTTTGTTTGAAGGGGAGAAGTGCCTTTGTTCCCTTCGCTGCCTTTTGCGCGTCACTCCCCCGCGGCCTTCTGGCTGCGCAGCAGACGGTCCAGCGCGATCCAGCCCGCGACGGGCACGTCCTCCGGACGGGCGTCGGGGCGCACGCCGAGGCGCTCCAGCTCCTGTATCCATGTTTCGGATACGATTGGAATCGCGCGGCGGGCCTGTGGCGCGAGCTGTTTGCGGCGGTGTTGAAACCAGCCGCGCGTCCGCCCGCGTGTTTCCCGCGAGAAGGACACCGGCCCGGCCAGGCGCTCGAGGTGAACGAGGCTCGAGTCCACGTCCGGCACGGGATGAAAACACGCGCGCGAGACGCGATGCGAACCCGCGATCCGATAGGCCGCCTGCAGGAACACGCTGATCGCCCCGAACGATTTCGTGCCCGGCCGGGCGGCGTAGCGCTGGGCCGCCTCGAGCTGGAGCATCAAGACCATCCGCTCCGGCAGCGGGCCGGCGAGGATGGCCTCCATCCACGGCGACGAGATCGCGTAGGGGAGGTTGGCCACGATCTTGAAATCGCGATGCGCTGGAGCGGATCCGCCCTCGAACAACGACGCCAGCGGGCGCTCGACGGCGTCGCCCTCGACCAGATGCAACCGGCCCTCGCTCGCGGGCACGAGCGTCTCGCGCAAGTGCGCGACGAGCGCCGGGTCGCGCTCGATCGCGAAGACCTCCGCGCCCGTCGCGAGGAGCGCGGCCGTCAACGTCCCGAGGCCGGGGCCGATTTCGACCACGCGATCGCCGGCCGCGACGGCGCCGAGTTCGAGGGACTTGCGCACGATGTTTCCATCGACGAGGAAGTTCTGCCCGAGTTGCTTGCGCGGACGGTGGTCCAGGCGCTCGAGCAGCGCGCGCGTCGCGCTCGGGGTGAGAATCTCGATCGGTTTCACGGCGTGCGATCGAAGGTTTGGAGTCCCGCCTTCAGGCGGTCTGAAGCGCGGGTCCATGCGGCCGGCCGCTCCGCCTGAAGGCGGCGCCCCGAACCCCGGGCGCATTTCCGCTTCATACTCCGTGAAACGCCGCGATCAACGCCGCCGGGTCCGGCGCGCGCATGAGCGCCTCGCCCACCAGCACGGCTCGCGCCCCGGCGGCTCGCGCGCGGGCGGCGTCCTCGGCCGTGAAGATTCCGCTCTCGCTGATCGTGAGGACGTCGCCGGGGATTTGCGGGATCAGCCGCTCGGAGAGCGCGAGGTCCGTGGTGAAGCGCGCGAGGTCGCGGTTGTTCACGCCGATGATGCGCGCGCCCGCCTTCAACGCCCGTTCGGTCTCCGGCTCGCTGTGGACTTCGAAGATCGAATCGAGCCCGGCGAGGCTGGCCGCCTCGAAAAGCGCCGCGATCTCGGCGTCGGTCAAGGCGCGCACGATGAGGAGAATCGCGCTCGCGCCGGCGTGCGCGGCCTCCGGGATCTGCGCCGGATGAACCATGAAATCCTTCCGCAAGCACGGCACGCGCAGGCCCTTGCGGTCGAGGTTTTCCGTGACTTCGCCGAGGTCCTGCAACGAGCCGCCGAAATACGGCCCGTCCGTGAGGACCGAGATCGCGTCGGCGTGCGCGCGCGCGTAAACCTCCGCCTGCCCGGCCGCCGGGCGTCCCTCGGCAATCGCCCCGGCGGAGGGCGAGCGCCGCTTCATCTCCGCGATCACGGCGAGGCGTCCCGGCGCCTCGAGCGCGCGGTGGAAGGACGGCCGCAGGCGCGTCGCCGCCGCCAGCTCCTCGAGTTCATGCCCGGGCACCTCGCGCACAAGCGGAGCCACTTCGCGGCGCTTCGAAGCCATGATCTCGTCGAGTTTGTCCATCGCCGCGGTGCATAGACGATCGTTCGGGAAATGAGGAGGGGAAAACCGGCGCCTTGTTTGGAGTGGAGGGCTGATTTTTCACGGGAATCGTGGCCTTTTTTTTGGAGTGCGGCGATTCATCGCCGCTTTTGACCGCCGGGGAGGTTCAAAGCGGCGATGAATCGCCGCACTCCATAGAGCGGATCGGACGCCGGTGCGAAAACGCGTGGCCAAGCCGCGGCCGCGCGTTCATCAAGGCGGGCGTGAGCGAGGTTCAACGACTCCGTGAGATCATGGCGCGATTGCGGGCGCCCGATGGCTGTCCCTGGGATCGCGAGCAGACGCATGCGTCGCTCGCGCCCCACCTGATCGAGGAGTGCTGCGAGCTGCTCGAGACGATCGATCACGAGGACTTTCCCCACATGCTGGAGGAGCTGGGCGACGTGCTCCTCCAGGTCGTCTTTCACGCCCAACTCGCCGAAGAGGCGGGGCGGTTCGACCTCGAAGCGGTCGCGCGCGGCATCTGCGACAAACTCGTGCGGCGCCATCCACACGTCTTTGGCGAGGGCCGCCTCGAGACCAGCGGCGAGGTTCTGCGGCAGTGGGACCAGATCAAGCGCGCCGAGAAGGGCGTGCCCGCGCACGAGCCGGATCCGTTCATAAAACCCGCGCCCGGCACGCTGCCGGCGTTGTTGCGCGCGGTCGATGTTTACAAGCAGCTCTCGCGCAAGCGCGCATTGCCCACGGAGGATCCCGCGCACGACGAAGCGGCCGTGGCGAAAGCCGCCGACGGCCTCACCAAATCCGAGGCGGGCCGCAAACTCTTCGAACTCGCCGCCGCCTGCCGCCGCGCGGGGATCGATCCGGAATCCGCCCTGCGGCAGCACATCTCGCGCGTGATCGATGCCGCCAGAAACGAGCACGAGCCCGTCCGCGCGCGCCGCACGTGAGCGAGCCCGACATCGCCGGCGCGGCGGACGAGGATGGCTTCGGCGCGGTCTTCGCCCAATGGGTCGCGCCCTTCATCACTCATCTCGCGGGTGAGCGCCGCGTTTCGCCCTACACGCTCCGCAACTACACGCACGCGGTCGAGCGGTTCCTCGCCTGGATGCGCAAGGGCGGCGGCTGGTCCGGCGACCTCGCGAAGATCGACCCGCGCGATCTGCGCGATTTTCTGATCGAGAGCCAGGGCCGCGTCGGCCGCCGCACCGTCCACAACCACATGTCCGGCCTCCGGGCGTTTTTTAAATTCTGGGTCCGCCGCGGCGCCCTCGCGCGCAACCCCGCGACCGGGCTCGTCCTGCCGAAACTCGAGAAAGCGCTCCCGAAGTTCATGACCGAGCGGCAGGCGCGCGAACTCCTCGCCATGCCGACGCGCCTGCTCGAAAACGAGGGCGCGGATCCATTCACCGCGTGGCGCGATCGCCTCGCGCTCGAGCTGCTTTACGGCGCCGGCCTGCGCGTGAGCGAACTGTGCGGGCTCACCTACGGACAGATCGATTTCGACGACGGCGTGGCGCGCGTCACCGGCAAGGGCAACAAGGTCCGCCTCTGCCCGCTCGGCCGCGTCGCGACCGCCGTGCTCGCGCGCTGGCGCGATCATTTCGCCCGCGACAAGAGCCGGCTCGCGCCGGTCCTCGTGAGCGCGAAGCACGAGCCGCTCACGCCGCGCCACGTGCAGTTGATGTTGAAAAAATACCTCGCCCTCGCCGGCCTTCCGATGGA
>CAZFCY010000147.1:0-12682 GCA_964517665.1 uncultured Opitutaceae bacterium
CTACTACTTCCAGGCGCCTCGGACATTCCGCCTCAGCGCGCGTTTTACCTTCTGAGTCGCATCGGGATCCGGGCATCGGCGGCCGGCCGCCGATGTTCCGACGGTGGCTGGTGGCGGCGGGTCGGAGCCTGCGCCGCTGCATCGGCGGCAGAGACAGTCATGAATCATTCCACCGCCCTGTCCGGGCATCCAAACCGGGACCACATTGATATCGTCGCGGTCGCGGGGTTCGGCCTGCTCGAGCTTCGCAACGATTCAGGCCTGCTCGCGCAGTTGCTGCCTTCCGGCGCCTTGTTTGCGTTTCGCCACGGCGGGACGCTGCTCAACCAGTTTCTCCCCGGGCCGGCGGAAGAGGGGTTGTTTCGCCTGATTCTGCGGTGGCGAGACGGCGGCGCCGGGGAGGCGGCGGAATCTTGCGGGTGGGCGCGGCTCAGCGGTCCCGGGCTCGCCTTCGGCTGCGATGGGCGGAGCGCGACGTGGCGGACCGCCCCCGATCGCTCTGGCCTGGCCTGCGCGGCCACGCTCACCCTGCACCCGGTGGAATCGGGCTGGGCATGGCGTATCCGCATATCGAATACCGGTTTTTCCCCGCGCTACGTGGATGTCCTGCACGCGCAGGATCTCGGCCTGGCGGACGAGGGCGCGGTGAGGAGCAACGAGGCCTATGTTTCGCACTATATCGATCTGCTTCCGGTCGATGATCCTCGTTTCGGCCTCGTGGTTCTTGCCAGGCAGAACCAGGCGACGGCCGGAGGCCGCCGGCCGTGGCTGGGCGTTGCCTGCGCGACCGGCGCGGTCGCCTGCTGCACCGATGGCTGGCATTTTTTCGGGACGGATCATCGCGCCACGGGCGAGCCGGTCGCCGTCCGCCTCGCGAGGCTGTCCTCGTGCCGGCTCCAGTACGAGTTCGCGCTGGCCGGCCTGCAGAGTCGCGAAGTGCTGCTCGCCCCGGGGGAGTCGGCCGAGTTCGGATTTGTCGCGCGTTTCCTCGAGGATCATCCGGCCGCCTCCTCGGCCGCGGATGTCGCGCATGTCGCGGGGCTGCTGCCGCTCGACTGGCCGGACCCCGCGGCGACCTCGCCGGCCGGCGGGTCCGGCGGCCCAGTCTTCGTGGACGCGCCGTGGGCGCACGGTATCCGGTTTTCGGATACGGATTGGAGCGCTCTGTTTCCCGGAGAACGGCGTCACGAGGAGGTCGATGCGGCCGGACGCGTCCTTTCGTTCTTTCACGGGCCGGAGACCCACGTGGTCTCCGGCGACAAGGAGGCCTTGGTGGCGCGGCCGCACGGCCATGTGTTGCGCTCGGGAGTGGCGGAATGGATCGACGACGACCAGTTCGGCCTCACCTGCTACGCCGCGGGCATTTTCGCCGCGCAGGCCTATGTGGGGAACCCGAGCCTGGCGCGGCTTCTCAGCGTGGTCCGCAACCACCTCAACGTCGCGCGCGCGAGCGGGCAGCGGGTTTTCATCCGGAGGGATGGCGCGTGGCATCAGCTCGGCGTGCCCTCGGCTTTCGCGATCGAGCCGGGAGTGGCGCGCTGGATATATCAATTGGGCGAGGCGCGCGTGGAGGCGCGCGTCTGGTGCTCGGCGCGGCTGCCCGCGTCGTTTCTCGAGCTTTCGGCGACGGCGGGCGCTCCCGCGGAATTTCTGATCACGCACCAGCTCGCGCTCGGCTCCAACGAATTCGATTCGGCGGGCCGGATCGACATCCATGCGGATGGCTGGATCGAATGCCGCCCGGATCCGAAGGGCTTCATGGCGAAGCATCTTCCCGAGGCGTGCTTCGCGATCGGGATGATTGATCCGGACGACGTCGCGGCGCACGGAGGCGACGCGCTCATTTACGCGGACGGAGTTCAACGCCAGGGGCCGTATGTCGCGTTTGCCACGCGGCCCGCGCGCCGTTGCGCCGTCGTGATGCTCGGCGTGACCGACGGCGCGGCGAGCCTGCGTTCGGCGCTGGCGTATGCGCGAAATGAATACGCGGGCGGCGCGTCTCCGGCGTCGTTTCCCGCCGCTCCGTTCCGGCTGAGCCGCCGCGACGACCCCGACGTGGCCCGCGTGGACGAAGTGTTGCCGTGGTTCACCCACAATGCGGCCATTCATTTTTCCGCGCCGCACGGTCTCGAGCAATATGGCGGAGCGGCCTGGGGAGTGCGCGACGTCTGCCAGGGTTCGCTGGAGTGGCTGCTGGCTTCCGGCGATCTCGCGACCGTGCGGCGCATGCTCCAGACGGTTTTCGGCCAGCAGTATTCACACGACGGAAGCTGGCCGCAGTGGTTCATGTTTCCGCCGTTCCGCTTCATCCAGCAGGCGCACAGCCACGGCGACGTGTGTTTCTGGCCGTTGAAGGCGCTGTGCGATTATGTCGAGGCGGGCGACGACCCCGGGTTTCTGCGGACCACGGCGGGCTATATCGATCCCGTCTCGTTCGAGGTTTGCGATCCGGTCGAGTCGTTGTGGGCGCACTGCGATCGCGTGATCGATCACGCCGAGTCGCGTTTCGTGGCCGGCACGGCCCTGGTCAACTACGGGGACGGCGACTGGGACGACACGCTGCAACCGGCCGATCCGGCGATGCGCACGCGGATGATCAGCGCGTGGACGGTCGGGCTCGCCTATCAGGCCTTCCGGCAGTTCGCGGCCGTGGCGGCGCGCGCGGGCGATGGGAAGCGTGCCCAAAGAATGGATACACTGCTGGCGCGCATGAGGCGGGACTTTCACGAGCACCTCATGCCGGCGGAAGTGGTCGCGGGGTTTCTCGTCAGCGAGGAGGACGGCACGCGCCGCCCGCTGCTGCATCCGCTGGATGAGGTGACGGGCATCCGCCACCGGTTGCTGCCGATGACGCGATCGGTCCTGGCGGAGCTTTTCACGCCCGGGGAGGCGAAACGGCACCTGGCTCTGATCGAATCCGAGCTGTTGTTTCCGGACGGCGTGCGGCTGATGAGCGAGCCCTCGCCCTATCACGGGGGCTGCGAGCGGCTTTTCAAGCGCGCCGACACGGCCGCGAATGTCGGGCGCGAGATCGGGCTGCAGTACGTGCACGCGCATCTGCGCTACGCGGAGGCGATGGCCAGGGTCGGAAACGCGGACGCGCTCTGGAGGGCGCTGCAGGTGGCGAACCCGGTGGGGCTGGGCGACGTGCTCCCGCAGGCGGCGTTGCGCCAGAGCAATGTGTATTTCTCCAGCTCCGACGCGGATTTCGACAACCGCCTGGAGGCCGCCGCCCGCTGGGAGGATCTGCGGGCGGGCCGTGTCGCCGTGCGCGGCGGATGGCGCCTCTACTCGAGCGGCCCCGGGCTGTTTTTGCGCGCGGTCCGCTCGTGCCTGCTCGGGGTGCGCGAGTCGTTTGGCGACATCGTCTTCGACCCGGTGCTGCCGGCGACACTGGACGGGCTTGTGGCGGAGGTGAAACTCCTGGGACGCCCGGCGCGCATTCACTACGCGGTCAGGCGGGGAAACTTCGCGCCGGGACAGCTTGCGGTCAACGGTATCCGGATCGCGGATACACGCCGCGAGGCCAATCCCTACCGCGCCGGCGGTTTGCGCGTGGCGGATCGGGCGCTCGAGAAGCTCTTCCGATCCGAAGGCAACCGCATCGACGTGGAGTTGTGACGCCGCGCCTCCACCGGCCGGCCGTGATGCGAAGGCGGCGGCAAGCCGCCGCGTATATCAAGGATGCGGCTTCTGCGTCACTTCGATCTCGAAAGGACCGAGCGGCCGGCCGTCTTCGTTGACAATCGAGGACAACGGCGCGGCTCCCCAAGCGTAACGAATCCTCGTGGCTGGTTCCTCGTGCAGTGGAATCAGCACCAGTTCGTCGTTTTGAATCATCATCGACGCGGGCGCGAACGGTCCGTCGGCCGGCGCGGTGGCAAAGGGCGCGGTGGGCGGCGTTACACAGATGAGGCCACGACCATGCTGGATGGGGATGTGGATACGGCCGGCATCGTCACGCCACGCCTGGCCGGTCGGACGCGGGTAGTGCCCGTGTGATTGGCGGTCGTAGACGTCCCTGAGAGCCAGACCGGCCAGTCGCGCGCCGACGATGTGTTTGTTCTGCGGGTGGAGATCGAACGGGTCGCTTTGGTCGATCATGATCACCATTCCGGTGTGCGGAATCGAAGAGGCTGCCGCCTGTTCGAGGCGGAGCCGGGGCCAGGCGCTGAAGGGAAAAGTTTCGCGCGCGAAGCCGACCGGAGTGATTTCGATGTTCGGATCGGAGGCCGGCAAAGTCGGTCGGTTGCCGCTGGCCCAGCGGAGGCGCGGATCCTCGCGGAGAAAACCAGGCAGTTGCACGGAGAAAAACGGCAGGTCGGGAATCTGCCAGGCTTCGCGCCAGCCTTCCACCATCGCGCGAAACGTGCGCGCGTAACGATCGGAGAAGCCTTCCAGCGCGTCGCTCTCTCCCTGATACCAGATGACGCCGCGCAAGGCGCTGGGAACCAGCGGGTGAATCATCGCATTGTAGATGTTGGCAGGCGCGCCCTTGTGATCGTCGCCCAAGGGCGCGAGCGGAGCAGAACCGCGTGTTCGAGCCGGGAGTTTCCTCCACGCGGCCAGAGCCTTTTCGTATTCCGGCAGAAACTTGGAACGCTCCAAGCGGGCACGCTCGAACTCCGTCAGCCAGACGCGCAGGGCCGGATCCTGCTCGAGACTGCGTAGCGGCGTGAAAGGCGCGACGCGGGCGCCGCCCCAGGCGCTGACGATCACTCCGATCGGCATCCCCAATTCTCTCCTGAGTTCACGAGCAAAGTGGTAGGCGACGGCGGAGATCTCCCGGGCGTTCGCGAGCCGGGCCTGGCTCCACCGGCCTTCCGCGTCATCTCGAGGATCCTTTCGCGCCCCGGCTTGTATTTGAAGGACGCGGATCAGCTCGTCCGGTTCCGCTTGCAGGAGGGCTTCGGCGGTGGGCACGCGTTCCGACGTTCGCGCCATGTTTGACTGTCCCGCGGCGAGCCAGACCTCGCCGATCAAAACATCCGCGACAACAAGCGATTCGCCACTGGCGCTGATGGTGATGGCGCAGGGCTTGCCGGAAGGCTGCTGCGCCGGAAGCCAGACGATCCAGCGCCCGCCGGCGTCGGTTGTCGCTTCCGCGGTGTCTTCACGGAGCGCGACGCGCACAACGATGCCGGGAGCCGCCCGCCCAAAGACCGGCAACGGCATTCCATGCTGGAGCACCGCGCCGTCGCGGAAGGGGACGCCGGGAACCAGTTCGGCCGGCGCCGCGAAGCCCGTGGACAACACGGCGTGGAGAAACAGTGTCGCGACGAGGTGGGGAAATCGGAGGCGCATGGCGAGGTGTCGATTGGGCTCAGGATGCGGGTCCGCATCGAGATGATGCAGAGTCGTCATCGTTGCCACGAGGTAAAGACACGGGCGTTTTTAAACGTAAATGCGGATCGCGGCGCGGGCGTTCGCTGTTTTTACCGTTAAAACGTCGGAGTGGTTGCTGTTGCGTCCGACCGCCTGTGCCTTCTCGGAGTGATGAGACTTCCGCCTTCATTGCTGGCTGTCCTGACCATTGCGGTTTGTCTGCCCCGTTTCGTCTTCGCCGCCTCGTCGATGAATGTCGTGCTGGTGACGGCCGACGACCTGGGGTTGCAACTGGGCTCCTATGGGGATGCGCATGCGCGGACTCCCCATCTGGACCGCTTTGCGGCGGAGGGCACGCGGTTCACGCGCGCTTACGTGACACAGTCGTCGTGCAGTCCGTCCCGATCGAGCCTGCTGACGGGATTATATCCACATCAAAACGGGCAGATCGGCCTCGCGAACCGGGGTTATGCGATGCGCGAGGCCTATTCCTCGATCCCGGGTCTTCTTCGCGAGGCGGGCTTCTTCACGGGAATCATAGGCAAGCTTCATGTCGCGCCGGCTTCCGCGTTTCCCTTCGATTTCGAGCGGACGGACAATCACGACACGACGACCCGCAAGCTTTCCTCCATGAGAAGCCTGGTGGGCGACTTTCTCGATCGGGCGCGGGACCAGCCGTTTTTTCTCATGGTCAATTATTTCGATCCGCACCTGCCATGGGTGGCGCAGGTCGAAGGCCTGCCGGAGGCTCCGCGCGCCGGCGAGGATGTGGAGCCATGGGGGTTCCAGGGAGGGCTGGACGATCCCCGCCAGCGCGCGAGGATCGCCAGTTATTATGATGGAATCGAGCGCATGGACGCGCTCTTCGGAGACTTGCTCGCCCAACTCGGCCGGCGCGGACTCGGCGAGCGAACCGTTGTCATCTTTATAAGCGACAATGGACCTCCGTTCGCCCGGGCCAAAATGGCTGAACTCGACGCGAGCGTGCACGTGCCTTTAATCATCCGCTGGCCGGGATTGGGGCGGCCTGGAATCGGGTCGGAGGCGCTCGTTTCGGGCGTCGATATATTCCATACCGCCCTTGACGCCGCCGGCGCCGCGTCTCCGACCGGGCGCCCGGGATGTTCCTTGCGAGCCGTGATGGATGGGGCTGTGCCGGCAGACTGGCGCGAGACGGTGGCGACCGAGTTCACCTCGCATCAGCCCTCGGCTTTCTATCCGCGACGAAGCGTAACCGACGGCCGCTACCGGCTCGTTCGCAACCTCCTCGGCGGACAGCCGAACCCGATGCCGGGCGCCGATGGAGATCGCGCGCCGAAATCGAGCGAGGAGTCCCGCTACGATGCCAGTGTCGTGCGGATGATCTTTCAACGCCATCAGGCGCCTCCGCCGGTCGAATTGTACGATCTGCGCTCGGATCCGCATTGCCTGTATAATCTGGCGTCGGAAGCCACGTATTCGGACACGCGCGCCCGGCTCGAGTCGGCGCTGAGCGCGTGGATGGAGGAAACCGACGATCCCCTGAGAACCCCCGCCGGGCTCGAGCGTTATCGTCTTCTGCACGAACTCAACGGAAGCAAGAACTGGGAGCAATCGCTGCCCTGACACGAGGGGAGATCCCCAAACCTTTTCCATGATCATGTTTCGCCGTCACAGACTCTCGACTGTCATCTTCGTGACATTGACGGGCGGCGCCGCTCCGTTTTCGATTGCGGCCGGACCGGACGCATCTCCTGCCGGCTCCTCGGTCGAGTTTCGAGAGGAGGCTGAGGAGGCGGCAGTTTACTGGCAGGGTGACAAGATCGTCGAACTCGTCGGAAGTCGGGCTCTGCGCTTTCGCGCGCAGGGGTTCAATGATCATTGGGTGGGGACGGCGGCGCGCCGAATGGATCTCGGATGGGCCAGCAGTGACCTGAATGATTACGTGCCGGCCGCGAAACAGTTCGATCAGACGCCGGGCGGATTCAGCCTCGAACTCGAGGGCTTGATGCCGGGCGTGGATGGCCGGGTGAGTACGCGTTTCGAGGGCATCTTCGTATCTCGGGATGCGGGCTTTCGATATATTCTCAGCTCCAGGATCATCGCGTCGCAGGAGAAGTGGCGCAGGGCTTCCCGATATGCGCGTGGCCGGTCGCGCGACGAGCCGCTGTTCATCCGGCCGTTGAACTTTCATCTCAATCGCATCACGCCCGCGGAGATCGCGTCACTTGGAAACGAGCCTGGCGACCTCGACCTTTACGACGGCATGGTGCTCTCGGAGGACGGCGTAAACTGGCGCTTCATACCAAAGATTCCCGTGCCTTATGTGATCCGCGAAGGTTTCTATGAAACCACGCATTGGAACCATGGGCGGGAGGTGGCCAAGGGGCAGCGCATCGGCTATCTGGACCGACGGGAGGGAGGTTGGATGACCGAAATGCTCGAAGCATCGGCGCCGCTGAAGCTCGAAATGTGCTGGATGTTTTCGGATGTGCACCACCGTTTTCCTCACGGCGTGCCGCCATGGGTTCAGGGAAAAGATGATTTCGAGGCCAGTTACAAAATGGCGTTTGCGCCTGTCGATGCGGCGAGAGCCCGGTCGCTGCTGGAAAAGGCTGAGCCGATCGACTGGCGTGACCGGCGCGAGTTTCAGCTTCCGGTCTTCAGCCGGTTCAGCACATTCGACCGGCTGATTTCGGGCAGCAATGAGTACGCGTGGCTGGCGAGCACCTACCATTGCGCGGTGGACGACACGCTTGGCTATGACGACAACCACTCGATTCGCATAAACCATGACGACCCCGCCGATGTTTCCGCCTGGTATGCATGGACCTGGGGGCCCGAATACGAGACGATGAGGCCTCTGGAAGGAGCGTATCGATTTTCGGCGATGGTAAAGACCCGCGGGGCAACTGGCGCTTTTCGCCTCGCGGTTGCGGAATTCATTGGTGATTCGTGGCGCCGCAACGGAGCTTGGACGAACCGGCCAGTCTGGCACTATTCGAGTCAGGAGGTGACCGGCGCCACGGATTGGACGCGCGTCTGGGTGGATCTGCCGATCGACAATAAAAAATTCCACACGGACCGGCCCGATCGAATCAGGCGCTCGATCGTTCTGGAATATAAAGGGGCGGGTTCGATCTGGTTCGACAACGTGCGGATCCAAAGAATCGAATAACGAAGCGTGAGGCTTGTTCGCCTCACTTCCATCCGAGAGAGGGGCGCGGATGACTGACGCGCAACGGATGTTTGAGTTCCTCGCTGGGGCATTCCACGAATCCTGCCTCGTCCCTGTCGTAGGAGCGGCTTCAGCCGCGATTCGTCCACGCAACGCTTTTTTAGCGCGGCTGAAGCCGCTCCTACGACTCCCCGATGCCTTGGGGCTTGTCCCGACGAGTCTCACTCGACACTGGCCGCGCCGGAACGCTTTCAGGAACCGTTCGGCCGGCTGAAGAAAGCCATTCCAAGCTCGCCGCGCGACCAGCGTTCCCGAGCCGGGCCCTCGCTTTCGTCAGAACGAATGCCCGGGGGACCGGAGTTCCGCGACGACTTACGATTAAAATCGGGAGGTTCTTGCCTGCGCCGCCGTGAACGGAACGATTCCGGAGCATGAGCTGCTTCAATGGACTGGGACTGCATCTGGGCAATCTTTCGCGCCTTTCGAGCGCGCGCACACGCTCCATCAGCCCGGAGAACTTCTCGGGCGCGAAGGGCGGCGGTGGCATGGCGAGCGAAGGAACCGGCGCTTCAAGCGCGCGTGACCTTGGCCGGGGATGGAAAATATCGCCCTCGGTCAAAATCGGACCGGCCGAAACATTCGAGCTTGCCGACATCTCCGGAAGCGGCGCGATCCAGCAAATATGGATGACGCCGACGGGGAACTGGCGGTTCTCGATTCTGCGTGTGTATTGGGACGATCAGGAGCAACCTTCGATCGAGTGTCCCGTGGGCGACTTTTTTGCCGCCACGTGGAACCAGTACGCGCCGCTTTCCTCGCTCGCGTTCTGCGTCAATCCCGGAAGCGCGTTCAATTCATACTGGGAAATGCCATTCCGACGCCGTTGCCGGATGACGGTAACGAACATCGCCGACGAGGAGATGACGCTGTATTATCAGATCAACTATACGTTGACCGATGTTCCGGCGGACTGCGCCTACTTTCACGCCCAGTTCAGACGCACGAATCCCCTGCCATACAAGGAAAACTTCAAGATTCTGGATGGGGTGCATGGGCCGGGCCACTATGTCGGCACGCTCATGTCGTGGGGCGTCAACAATGGCGGTTGGTGGGGCGAGGGAGAAATCAAGTTCTATATCGACGGCGACGCCGAGTGGCCGACCATTTGCGGGACTGGAACGGAGGACTATTTCTGCGGCTCCTACAACTTCGACCGGGGAGGGCGCTACCAGACTTTCAACACTCCCTATGCCGGTCTCCATCAGGTGATCCAGCCGGACGGTTGTTACGTCTCGCAAACGCGCTTCGGCATGTATCGATGGCACATCATGGATCCCGTGCGCTTCGAGACGGATCTCCGCGTGACGATTCAAGCGCTCGGCTGGCGGGACGGGCGGCGTTATCTCCCGTTGCAGGACGACATCTCGTCGGTCGCCTACTGGTACCAGACGCTTCCGACAGCCCCTTTCCCCCCGCTTCCCGATCGGGACCGCCTGGAGATTATATGAGGGGAAAAATCCGGCCAACGCGAACGGCGTCCGTGTGACCGCCAGCCGCGGATCGTTTTTACGGTTAAAACCCCGGCATCCTTCCAAATCACGCGGGCCTCGCGTTCTCTTGCGTCGCTGGCTTCCCGCCAACTCGCCCACCCCCGAGGCCTCGACAGTATCTACGGGGTATTCGTTCACCTCAAACTCCCATTCGGAACATGACCTCAACATCGATTGATCGAACTTTTGCGTTCATTTCTTCATCTCGAGTGCTCGCGACCGTCGCGGTCGCGCTTCCTCTTTCCCTTTCGCTGCCGGCCCAGGAGCAAGGGGCGGCGGAGGAAGTGATTCAGTTGAATCCATTCGAGGTCAGCACGGCGAGACTCGATGATTATCTGCCTGCTGAAGTGACCACTGGAACCCGCTATGCGGCCAATGCCCTGGAGATTCCGTTTGCGGTTTCAATCGTCACTTCGGAGTTCATCGAGGATTTTCAACTGCACAACTTCGGCGAAATTCTCGGATATACCAGCGGCTTCGCGGAGGATGGCGGATCGCAAAACGGCTCGTTCGTTTTGCGAGGCATTCGAAGCATCAGCAACTTCAAGAACGGAGTCATCGGAGGTTTCGTCTTCGGGCCGGCCTCCGTGGACCGGGTGGAAGTGGTGAAGGGCAGCAATGCGGCCGTCTATGGACAGGTCGAAGCGACGGGTTTGGTCAATACCGTCACCAAACAGGCGAAATTGGATCGCGCCGCCTACAGCGCCTCGGTGGGCTTCGGAAACAACAACTGGGAACGGTGGAACCTCGACGCAAACCTGCCGTTGATAAAGGACAAGTTCGGCATCCGCATCGCCGCGCAATACGACACCAACGATTCGAAGGCCCAGGATTTCTATCGCTTTTCACGAAAGAACTTCTACGCGACCGCGCGGTATCAGATCGGCCCCAGAACCTGGCTGGCCGGCAGCGTGGATTACGTCAAAACGGATCCTCTTACGGCAAACCCCGCGCCCTTCGTCCGCGAAGGAAACGCGACCGTCGGCATTTTCGGCCTGGGCGAATACAAGGACTACTACGGGTTTCATCCCTCAGGCCCCGCTTCGAGCAACGCCGTCAAGGGCGTCTACACCTCCGACCTGCAGCTCAACCATCAGTTCAACGATGCCCTTTCGCTGCGTGTCTATCTGAACCACGAGGACCGCACCCAGCCGCAGTTTCGGGTGCAGGGCGGGGGCAACTACTTCCTTGACGGCTCCAGCGCGGGCCGGATCGGAAACGATCGGCGGGCGTTCATAAACTATGGCGACATCGGACGGAAGGCCGCCCAGGTCGATCTCCTCGGCGAGTTCTGGACCGGAAAGGTGGAGCACAAGCTGCTGCTCGCCTACAACTATATCAACGACTACAACGACAGCTACCAGCGCCGGCGATCGGCTCTCCTGCCGCACCTCGACCCGGACGATCCGGTCTATTACAATTTCGAGCAGACTTACTTCGTGAACGATCCGGAGGTGTTCGATCTTTTGCAGAGCCTTGGTGGCCGCGACAACACCGGCCACGGCTTCCTGGTCAGTGAAAGGGCGTCGTTCATGGAGGGGCGTTTCATTGCCATGGGCGGGGTGCGCTACGACACGATCGAGACCATCCTGAACAATTATCTGCTTCCGGAGGAGTTTCAGGAGGCGACGCTCGACCAGAACGACACGACCTACCAGGCCGGCGTGCTGTATCGCGTGACGAACGAGCTTTCGCTCTACGCAAGCTATAGCGAATCGTTCCAGCCCCAGATCAACACGAATCAGATAGACTTCGAGGGGAACCCTCTCGACCCGTTCCGGGGCAGCGGCTTCGACGCCGGCATCAAGGGCTCGCTCAGGGGGAATACGCTCAACTTCACGCTGGGCTGGTTTACCGTGACGCGCGACAATATTGGAAGGGCCGCGACCGACGATGCCGGGAACGCGCTCGAGAATCGCTTTGGAGCGGCGTATTTCGTGCCGGGAGAGCAGGAATCCCAGGGCGTCGAGTTCGATTACAATCTGAGGCTGACGCATGATTTGACCGTCTTCGGCAGCTATGCGTACATCGACGCGCGCTGGAGCAAGGTTCCCGATCAACGGCATCTTCCGCCGGAGCTGCAATTGGTGGGCGTGACTCCGGCCCGTTCTCCGCTGCACAATGCGGCCCTGGGATTCAGATACGCGCTCACTTCGCTGGGGTTGAAAGGCGTGAGCGTGCGCGCGGCGGCCCGCTACGCGGACAAGGCCATCATCGCCGACAATGTGCGCGACGCGAACGGCAAATTGTTTTATGCGCCGGATTACATCCTGTTGGACGGCGGCATCACCTACAGCTTCAGCTCCTCGGAATCGAAGGTGCGCCATCGGTTCGATGCCACGTTCAGGAACCTTTTCGACACGGAGTATCTGGTCGGGCGCCAGTACGGAGAAAAGTTCGGCATCATGAGCACTTACACCGTGTCCTTCTAAAGGCATTGGGCGGCCGTGAGAGCGCTTCCGGAAAGGATGTCGCTCTTCCGGCCGCCGCGGCCCACTCCTTGCGGCGCCGGGCGCTCGAGGTTTCGGCGCCGCAGGGCGTTCCATCCGGAACGGGCCTTTGCTTTCAAACTCATCCTCACCGATCCGCTTTTTTCCCATGGTTCGATTCGCAAGGCATCATCTGGCGTTCAGGATTTGCGCATGGCACT
>CAZFCY010000148.1:0-1609 GCA_964517665.1 uncultured Opitutaceae bacterium
TGAGGTGGCAGCCGCCGCACTTCGCCTCCTGGAGCGGCACGATCACGGGAAGGCCCACGTAACGGCGCAGATGGTCGTAGCGCGGAAGCAGGCTCTCACGCGCGCCAGCCCGCGCAGTGTCGACCTCGGCCTGGGCCGCCTGCAGCTCGCCGCCCACCTGTGTCTCCCGCTCCGCGAGCCGCGCGAGCTGCGATTCCTCGTCCGCGATCGCGGCCTTCAACACGCGCTCCGCTTCCTCCGCCCTGGCGCGCGCGGCGTCGAGCTCGTAGAGGAGTTCGATCTCCTTTTCCTCGACCTCGCCGATGCGGCCCTCGGTCAATTCGATCTCGTGGGTCAGCGCTTGGTATTCGTCGTTTTTCTTCACCTGCAACTGCTGGTTGCGGTAGCGCTGGATCTGCTCCTCGAGCGTGCGGAGCAGGCTTTCGAGTTCCTTGCGCCTCAGCTCGTGGTCGGTCACGGCCTTCTTCGCGGCCCCGATCGCCTCCCGATGCCCGGCGATGCGCGCCTCGATCGCGGCGCGCTCTCGAGGAATGCCGGCAAGCACCTTTTCGAGCTGCGACTTTTTCAGGTCGCGGTCCTGCAACACCATTAACGCCTGCAGTCCGTCGGGCAGCATGGCGCGGCTTCATGTCGATGCGCCGGGGAGCGGTCAAACTCCAAAGCGAACCTGGGCGTCCGCGCGAGAGGCGCGCGGGTGGGATTAAAAAGCGGCGATTTATCGCCGCTTTCAGATCCACCATTTCGCGAGCGTTGCCCGCTTCTCAAATGTAATACATCTCCTCGACGCCCCGCACCACGAGCGTGTCGAGGGTGATGGCGCGGGCGCGCTCCTCGAGGCCCTTGCGCAACTCGTCCCAGACCTGGTGGACGCGGCGTCCGGAAAAGCCGCTCGGGTTGTGGCTGATTTCGAGAAACGCGCCATCGATCAGCGTCACGATCTCATAGAGCGTGATCAGCTCGGGCGAGCGGGCGAGCGCGTATCCGCCCTGTTTTCCACGCCGGCTGACGATCAATCCGCCCGTGCGCAGTTCGCTCAGGATCTGGACGAGATAGTTCGCCGGAATCGATTCCGTGCGGGCCAGCTTCTCGATGTGGGCAAGCTCCCCGGAGCCATGGAGCCGGGCGAGTTGCGCAAGCACCCTGCAACCGTATTCGACCTTTACCGAAAGCTTCACGAGGCCAACAACTTGCTGCGCCATCTTTGGTTGCCAACCTAAAATTCAAAACAACCCAAAAAAGCGTTGTTCCGGGGCGGGTTTTCCGGGAGACTTTCCGGCTTGGAAACACAGGGAATGGAACCCGACGAAAACCCGCTATCGCCCGAGTCCTTTCAGAAGGCAGCGGCGGAATACGACGCGTCAAAGATTCAGAAGCTCGAAGGCCTGGAGGGTGTGCGCAAGCGCCCCGACATGTACATCGGCGACACGAACGAACGTGGCCTGCACCACTGCGTTTTCGAGGTCGTCGACAACTCGATCGACGAAGCGCTGGCGGGCTTTTGCAACCACATCACGGTGTCCATCCACCTGGATGGCTCCTGCTCGGTCGAGGACAACGGCCGCGGCATCCCGGTGGACATCCATCCGGAGCACAAGATGCCCGCGCTGGA
>CAZFCY010000148.1:1619-12322 GCA_964517665.1 uncultured Opitutaceae bacterium
GGCGGCAAGTATGGACAAGGTGGATACAAGTTCTCCGGCGGCACCCACGGCGTCGGCGCCAAGTGCGTCAACGCCGTCTCCGAGTGGTTCGAGGCCGAGGTCCGCCGCGACGGCAAGATCCACCAGATGCGCTTCTCGCGCGGCAAGACGACCTCGCCCCTCTCCGTCGTGGGCGAGACGAAGAAGACGGGCACGAAGATCACCTTCAAGCCCGACCCCGAAATCTTCCAGACGACGCTGGTCTTCCAGTACGACCTCCTCGCCAAACGCCTGCGCGAGCTGGCGTTTCTCAATCCCGGCGTGCTCATCGACCTGGTCGACAACCGCGTCGAGAAGACCGAGCAGTTCAAATTCGAGGACGGCATCGCGGAGTTTGTCCGCTACCTCAACCGCTCGAAAGCGGTCCTGCACGACAAGGTGATCGTCATCAACGACTCGATTCCCAACGAAGCCAGCCCGGACGGCGCGCCCACGGTCATCGATGTCGCCTTTCAATACAACGACTCCTACAACGAGCAGATCTTCGCCTACGCCAACTCGATCTACAACATCGAGGGCGGCACGCACCTCTCCGGCTTCCGCACCGCGCTCACCCGCGTGGTGAACAGCTTCGCGAAATCCAACAACCTCCTCAAGGACAAGGACCCGTCGATCACCGGCGAGGACGCGCGCGAGGGCCTCGTCGGCGTGATCTCGGTGAAAGTCCCCGAGCCGCGCTTCGAGGGCCAGACCAAGACCAAGCTCTCCAACGGCGAGGTCGATGGCATGGTGCAGAAGGTCGTCGGCGAGAAACTGAAGTTCTTCCTCGAGGCGAACACCTCCATCGGCAAGCGCATCATCGACAAGTGCCTCAACTCCGCCCGCGCCCGCGAGGCGGCGCGCAAGGCCCGCGACACGGTCCGCAAGGGCGCGCTCTCCGGCGGCGGCCTCCCCGGCAAGCTCGCGGACTGCTCGGAGCGCGACCCGGCGCTGACCGAACTCTACATCGTCGAGGGCGACTCCGCCGGCGGCTCCGCCAAGCAGGGCCGCGATCGCCGCTTCCAGGCGATCCTCCCGTTGCGCGGCAAGGTCATCAACGTCGAGAAGGCGCGCATCGACAAGGTCCTGGCAAACGAGGAAATCCGCACGATGATCACGGCTTTCGGCACCGGCGTGGGCAACCACGAGGGCGACGGCAGCTTCGACGGCGCGAAGGCGCGCTACCACAAAATCATCATCATGACGGACGCCGACGTCGACGGCTCCCACATCCGCACGCTCCTGCTCACGTTTCTCTACCGCCAGATGCAGGGCCTGATCGAGCGCGGCTATGTTTATATCGCCCAGCCGCCGCTCTATAAAATCAAGCGCAAGAAGCGCGAGCAATACATCGACAACGACGAGGAAATGAACCGCATCCTGCTCGAGCTTGGATCGGAGGACGTCACCCTCACGCGCCTGCGCGACGGCCATGTCTTCGAGCCGCACCAGGTCGACAAGATCGTGGAAACACTCGCCCAGCTCGAGCGCCTCGGCGGCGGCGTCACGCGGCTGGGCGTCGCCCTCGCCGAATACCTCGACCGCCGCGCCGGGGAAAACCTCACCCTGCCGAAATACATCGCGCGCATTCGCGAGGGAAACCAGGAGTCGCACGAATTCCTGGCCGACGACGCCGCGCGCTCCGCCTTCAACGAACGCGAACTCATCGACGACGACGCGGGCGAAAACGGCGACGGCCCCGCGCTCAACCTGCCGGTGGCTCCGCGCGCCGCGCGCCGCATCACCATCCACGAAATATTCGAGGGCAACGAGATGTCGAAGCTGCTCCAGTCCATGGCGCGGCTCGGCCTCGACATCCAGCGTTTCGGCTCCACCGAGGAGCCGCGGTATGTCATCGTCGACAGCCACGGCCAGAAAAACGAGACGAGGATCGAGCTGAACTCGCCGCTCCAGATCGTGAGTCAGATCCGGCAGATCGGCCGCCGCGGCCTTTCGATCCAGCGATACAAGGGACTGGGCGAGATGAATCCAAAGCAGCTTTTCGAAACCACGATGGATCCCGAAAAACGCCGGTTGCTTCGCGTCAACATCGCCGACGCGGCCAGGGCCGATGAGATGTTCACCGTCCTCATGGGCGAAGAGGTCGCGCCCCGCCGCCAGTTCATCGAAGACAACGCGCTCAACGTGTCGTATCTGGATGTGTGATGGAAGAGGTAGCGAGGAGTGAGCAGCGAGTAGCGGGCATCCGCGCCCGCCCGCCAGCCAACTCGCCTTCGCACTTCTCCTCTTCGTCCTCATTATCGCCACCCGCTTCTCTCCCGAGGCACTCCTCCTACTCGCTACTCACTTCTCGCTACTCGCTACTTTCTGCCCATGTCCTCCCCCGAGAAAGTCTCACCGGCCAACATCACCGACATCATGCAGACCGCCTACATCGATTATTCGATGTCGGTCATCGTCTCGCGCGCGCTGCCGGATGCGCGCGATGGCCTCAAGCCCGTGCAGCGCCGCATCCTTTATGCGATGTTGCGCCTCGGCCTGTTGCACAACCGGCCTTTCAACAAGTGCGCGAAGGTCGTCGGTGAAGTGCTCGGCAACTACCACCCGCACGGCGATTCCTCCGTCTACGACACGCTCGTGCGACTCGCCCAGCACTGGGTGGTCCGTTATCCGCTCATCAATCCCCAGGGCAACTTCGGCTCGGTCGATGGCGATCCGCCCGCCGCCTATCGATACACCGAGGCTCGCCTCACCTCGATCGCCGAGGAGCTGCTCCGCGACATCGACGAGGACACGGTCGATTTCGTCCCCAATTACAACGAGGAGACGACCGAGCCCACCGTCCTCCCGGCGGCATTGCCGAATCTGTTGATGAACGGCTCGACCGGCATCGCGGTCGGCATGGCCACGAACATCCCGCCGCACAATCTCGACGAGATCATCGACGCCAGCATCGCCACCCTCGACAACCCCGATGTCTCGGTCGACGAGCTTTGCGCGATCATCAAGGGCCCCGATTTTCCCACCGGCGGACAGATCGTCGGCCTCGCCGGGATCGATTCCTATCTGCGCACCGGCCGGGGCATCGTGCGCATGCGCGGCAAGGCGCACACCGAGGAGATGAAGCACGGCGGCGAGCAGATCGTCATCACCGAGATCCCCTACAACGTCAACCGCGCCACCCTCGTCTCGCGCATCGCGGAACTGGTCACCGACAAGGTGATCGACGGCATCCGCGACGTCCGCGACGAGTCCGACGAGAACACCCGCATCGTCATCGAGCTGAAGCGCGGCGAGCAGGCGCGCGTCGTCATCAACCAGCTCTTCCAGAAGACCGCGCTCGAAAGCTCGTTCGGCGTCACCCTGCTCGCCCTCGACCAAAAGCGCCCGAAGCAGATGAACATCAAGGAGCTGATCGAGTGCTACGTCGATCACCGCCGCGAAGTTCTGTACCGGAGAACTGAATACAGGCTGAGGAAGGCCGAGGATCGCGCCCACATCCTCGAAGGCTACAAGATCGCCCTCGACAACCTCGACGACTTCGTCCGCATCATCCGCGCCTCCTCGAATCGCGACGAGGCCCGCGAGAAATTGATGGCGCGCTACCCGCTCTCCGAGCGCCAGACGAACGCGATCCTCGACCTCCGCCTCTATCAACTCACCGGGCTCGAGCGCGAGAAGATCGAGGCCGAGTATCTCGACCTCATCCGCCTCATCGAGGAGCTGCGCGCCATCCTCGCGAGCGACATCCTCCTGCGCGACCTCGTGAAGAAGGAGCTGCTCGACCTGAAGCCGAAATACTCGCAGCCGCGCCGCTGCGAGATCATCCCGGCCGAGGGCGAATTCCGCATGGAGGACGTGATCGCCAACGAGGGCTGCATCATCACCGTCTCCCACGCCGGCATGATCAAGCGCACGCCCGAGGCCGAATACCGCGCCCAGCGCCGCGGCGGCAAGGGCATCATCGGCACCGACACCTACCAGGAGGATTTCGTCGAGCGCCTCTTCACCGCGCAGACACACGACTATATCATGTTCGTGACCAGCGCCGGCCGGTGCCTCGCGAAGAAGGTTTACGAGATCCCCGAAGGCGCGCGCACCTCGAAGGGCAAGTCCGTATCCAGTTTCCTGAGACTGGGCGACGGCGAGATGATCGCCTCGATGCTCTGTTTCAGGGAGTTCGCCGAGGATCGCTTTCTCGTCATGGCGACGAAGCGCGGCATCATCAAGAAGAGCCCGCTGGCGGATTATTTCGGCACCACGCGCAACCTCGAGGGCGGCCTCATCGGCATCAACCTCGCCGAGGACGACACCGTCCTCGGCACCGTCATCACGACCGGCGGCGACGAGATCATCCTCGTCTCCCATCAGGGCCTCGCCGTCCGCTTCCGCGAGCGCGATCCGGAGACGGACGACGTCCTCTTCCGCGCCACCGGCCGCGCCACCGGGGGCGTCACCGGCATGCGTTTCAAGCTGAAGAACGACTATCTCGACGTCATCGAAGTCGTCGATCACGAGGCGCGCTTCCTCGTCGCCAGCGAAGCCGGCCTCGGCGTGCGCACGCGCTTCGAAGACTACCGCCTGATCAACCGCGGCGGCAGCGGCGTCTGGGCGATCGACCTGCCCGACGACAGCTCGATCAATCTCGCCGGCGCGCTCAGCGTGCGCGACGACGACGAGATCATGCTCCTCACGACCAAGGGCCAGAGCGTGCGCTGTCCGGTGAAGGACATCCGCGAGGTCAACCGCGGCAGCAAGGGCGTGAAGCTGATCGACCTCGCCGAAGGCGACGCCCTGCTCGCCGTCGCCCGCGTGGTCGAGGTCAAGGACGACGAAGGCACGGACGATTCGCCGGAAGAAAACGCCGGCGGCGATTCGACGCCTCCCGAGAGCGAACCCGCCCCGTAGCCCGGCCCGGAAGGACCGGGATCTCAGGGGACGGGCGTCAGTCAGAGATCCAAATCTGATTCCTGTCTCCCGCCTTCCGTCTCCTGCGCGAAGTCGGGCCAGCGCTCGTCTTTGGGCGAGATCAGGTTCACCTCGCCCGGCCACTCGATGCCGAAGGCGGGATCGTTGTAACGATAGCCGCGCTCGTGTTCGGGCGAGTAGTATTCACTTACCAAATACGCCGCCTCGGTGTCCTCCACCAGCGTCAGGAAACCGTGCGCGAATCCTTCCGGCACGTAGAGCGCGCGGCGATTGTCGGCCGTGAGTTCGACGCCGAACCATTTCGCGCAGGTCGGCGACTCCGGCCGCAGATCGACGATCACGTCGAAGAGCGCCCCGCGGTTGCAGCGCACGAGCTTCGCTTCCGCCGCGGGCGGCAACTGAAAATGAAGGCCGCGCAACGTTCCCTTGATCCGGCTGAACGACATGTTGCCCTGCGCGAGTCCGGTCTTCAGCCCATGGGCGCCGAACTCGCGCGCGCAAAACGTGCGGGCAAAAAAACCGCGGTCGTCGCCGCGCGTTTCCAGGTCGATGACAAACGCGCCTTTGAGCGGAGTCTCGGTGAATCTCATTGGAAGAAAGAGTTATGTCACAGAGATCATGGTGACTTTTTCTGACTTCGACCGGCGCAACACGCCGCTACCAGATCTTCCACGGCGCCTTGCCGCTGCTCCAGAGGCCCTCGAGGTACATCTTGTCGCGCAGCGTGTCCATCGGCTGCCAGAAGCCGGGATGACGAAACGCCGCGAGCCGGCCCTCTTGCGACAAGCGCTCGAGCGGCTCGCGTTCCCAGACCGTGGAGTCGCCGTCGATGTAGTCGAAAATTTGCGGCTCGCAGACGAAGAAACCGCCGTTGACCCACGCCCCATCGCCCTTCGGTTTTTCGAGGAAACCCGAGACGAGGCTCTCGCCCTCGTGCAACGAAAACGCGCCGAAGCGCCCCGCCGGCTGCACGGCCGTGAGCGTCGCGAGCGCGTTCGCGGAGCGATGAAACCGGATCGAGTCCGCGATGTTCACGTCGCTCACGCCGTCGCCGTAAGTCAGGCAGAAGGTCTCGCCACCGACATGCTCGCGCACGCGCTTGATGCGCCCGCCGGTCATGGTGTTCTCGCCCGTCTCGACGAGGGTCACGCTCCACGGTTCGGCATCCGAGCGATGGACCGTCATCCTGTCGTTGCGCAAATCGAAGGTCACATCCGACTGGTTGAGGAAGTAGCGCGAGAAATATTCCTTGAGGACGTAGCCCTTGTATCCGCAGCAGATCACGAAGTCGTTTATTCCGTGCGCGGAATAGATCTTCATGATGTGCCAGATGATCGGCCGGTGTCCGACGTCGATCATGGGCTTGGGTTTGACGGCGCTCTCTTCGCTGATGCGAGTGCCGAATCCGCCGGCGAGGATGACGGTTTTCATGCGTGTGTGGTTGGATGATGGATTTCTGTGCGGCGCGAGCCGCGGGACCGCTGGCAGGCACGATTGAGGCCGGGCGCCGGTCCTTTCAAACGTTTAGCTGCCCGCGTTTCCCCTATCGGCGCCTGCGGCTTTCATCTATCGACGGCCGCCCAGGCGGTTTGAGCAGGGCGGACGTCGCCCTTCGAGCGGCGTTGTCGGACGCTCACTTCGAAAATAACGCGCCGGGACGCTCAAAACCACCGCCGCTTCCTCAGGAAAACAAACAGACCGGCCGTGAGTCCGATCGTGACGCCCATGGTTCCCCAATAAGCGGCGCGCGAGTGCAGCAGCGGCATGCCGCGAAAGTTCATGCCGAACCAGCCGCCGATGACGAGGAGCGGAAGCGTCACGGCGGTGAGCGCGGTGAGCACGCGAATGCCCGCGTTGGCCTCGTGGCTGGCGCGGTTGAGATAGACGCGAAAGATGAGGATCGTCTGTTCCGACCACGACACGGCCATCTCCTCGATGCGCACGAGTTCGTCGTTCAAGTCGCGCAGGTAAGGCAGCAGCTTGGGGCGAAAGAACGGCGTGCGCCCCTGCGCCAGCTCGGCCGCGAGTTCGCGCTGCGGCCGGATGATCTGTCGCAGCGCCGCGAGATCCTCGCGCAACTCGACGATGCGCGCGTCCAGTTTCTCACGGCCGCGCTCGAGCACGGCCTCCTCGATCTCCTCGACCTCCGTCCTCAACTCCGCCAGCGCCGGCCGGTAGTAGTCGACGAGCAGGTCGAGCACGTTGTGCGCGAGCCGGTCGGGCCCGCGGACCTGCGCCGACGGGCTGCGCAGCACCCGCTGCCGCGCCACGTCGATCGGGCGGATCGGCTTGCGGTGGAGCGTGACGAGAAAGTTTCTCCCGAGGATGAAGTCGACCTCGACCGTGGTGAATTTTTCCGCGCGCGAGTAATCCACCGCGTGGATGACGATGTAGAGATAGTCGTCGTAGAGTTCGATCTTCGGGAGCGGCGAATCCTGCAGGCAGTCCTCGATCGTGAGCGGGTGGACGTCGAAAATCCCGCCCAGGACCCGGCTTGTTTCCTCGTCGGGCGGCTCCGAGAGATCGACCCAGAGCATCACGCCCGGCTCGGCGCGCAACTCCTGCAGGCGCTCCATCGGCGGCGCCTCGGACACCAGTTTCGAATCGCGAAAGACGATCGTGCGGATCACGGCGGAAAGCGTCGTTTGCGGCCCGGCGGATTCAGATCCAGCCGCGGCGTTTGCACCAGAGATACATGCCGGCGGTGGCGAGCATCATGACGCTGAAGGCGACGGTGTATCCCCAGGCGGACTCGGTTTCGGGCGAGCTGAAGTTCATGCCGTACCACGTGCCGATGACGATCGGCGGCAGCGTGATCGCGGTGAGCGCGGTGAGCACCTTGATGCCCTCGTTCACCTCGCTCGCGGATTTGTTGAGATAGAGATCGAAGCAGACGAGCAACTGATCGGCGAACGACGCGGCGGTCTGTTCGAGGCGGAGAAGATCGTCGCGCAGATCGCGAAAGTACGGGAGCAACAGCGCGCGGATGATCTTGGTTTCGCCGTGCGCGAGCCGGTTGATCAGGTCGCGCTGCGGCCGGATGATCTGCCGCAGGTGGGCGACCTCGCCGCGGACGGCCAGCAGGTCGTTGATCAGGGTCGAGGAACTCTGGCTGAGGATGCGCGCCTCGATCGCCTCGATCTCGTCCCGCAGCTCGTCGAGCACCGGCTTGTAGAGGTCGACGAGGTTGTCGAGCACGGTGTGCGCGAGCCGGTCGGGCCCGCGGGCGACGACGCCGGTGGCGCGGTTGATCCGCTCGACCAGCACGTCGATCGAGCGAAGCGGAGCGCGATGAAAGGTGACGAGGAAATCCTTGCCGAGAAAGAGATCGAGCTCGGTTGTATTGAATTTTTCAATACGGGTGAAGTCGACCGCGTGCGTGACGAGGAAAAGGTAGTCCTCGTAGTCCTCGATCTTCGGCAGGCCGCTCGGCACGAGGCAGTCCTCGATCGCCAGCGGATGAAAGGCGAAGACCGACTCGAGCACCTGCCGCGTTTCCTCCTCGGTGGGATTCTCGAGGTCGACCCACAGGATCAATCCCTTGTCCGCGCGCACGAGGCGGAGGGCCTCGATCTCGAGATCGCGGCCGGCGAGGCGCCCTTCGCTGAAGATGAACGAACGAATCATGAGTCGCGCTCAGCGTGCGCCCGCCCTCATTGGAAGCAAGGCCGCGCCCTCACACCGCGCCGGCGGGGCGCTTTTTCGATTCGGCTTCGACGAGGGCATCGATGAACGCCTCGCCCGAGGCGGCCGTCATCAGGCGCTCGCGCACCGCCGGATCCTTGAGCAGCCGGCACAACCCGCCGACGGCCTGCAGGTAATCGCCCGCGCGCGACTTCGGCGTCGCGAGCACGAAGACGAGCCGCACCATCTGGTTGCAGTTTTCGAAATGAACCCCCTCCCGGCTCCGGCCCGCGGCCATGAGCATCTCCGTGGCGTGATCGGTGCGGGCGTGCGGCAGGGCCACCCCGAAGCCGATGTGCGTCGTGTCGAGTCGCTCCCGCGCCAGCAGCTCGGCGTAAAACGCCGGAAAATTCGTCAACTGCGGCAGGCCCTCGAGCCGGCGCGCGACTTCATTGATCGCCGTCGTGCGCTTCGCCGACTGGATATCCAGAACGACGCGCGACGGATCGAGCAGCTGGCTGATGCGCAGGCCCATAAGGACGACGAGAAACAGGGGAGTTGGAACTTCGAAGACAAAACGCGCGGGCATGCCACGTGCACGACCCGCGAAACGGCCTGGAAGTTAGTGCATCATCGGCCAGCGCACAATGTGTTTTTCACGCGAGAGCGCGACCCGCCCGACCTTCTGGAGCGGGGCGAAAGCCTCTCGCCTGCGCGTCAAAACAGCCGCGTCTGCCGCCGGTCCTCTCTCGCGCGCATGTCCGCTGTGCTCGAGGCCAGCAGGTGCGCCAGCGACCACGCGACCCCATCCTCATCCTGGCCGAGCGCGAGCAGGACGAGCGCGCTCGCGAGCGCATCGAAGGGCGCGCAGTGAAAACGCCGCCGCGATGCCGGGCACCATCGCGCCGCCGCCGCCGCCAGTTCCACCGCCAATCCCAGGCGCGCGATCACGCTTTCGAGCGCCGCCGACGCGCCGCCCGGCCGCAGCTCGCCGATCAACCGCCCCGTGTCCAGCCACGGCCCCCACTCCGCGACCTCGCGCCCCGGATCGAGAAAGTCGGGCGACAATCGCGGACACGGCCAGGTCGCGCGCAGGAGGGCGTTTTCGGTCGCGCTGAAATGAGCCGCGAGCACGCCTGTTTGGCGGAGTTCGGAAAACAACAGCCAATCCGCCTCGAAAGGCTCCGCCGCGGCCAGCGCCTCGTCGCTCAACCCGTGCACGCCGATCTCGTGCGGCAGGATCGGGCGCCGCGGACGGCACAGGCGCGTCTCCATTCGCTCGATCGCGCCGCCGCGCAATGTGGCGACGCCGAATTCGACAACCCCCGTGCGGGCGCTGCCCTCGAAGTCGATCACGTGCACCGGCAGGTCGATCCAACGCATGCGCCCATCCCGCATGCGCGCGACGGAGCCGCCAAGCGAAATTTGCTTGGTCGCGCGCGCGACGCCCGCGACATTCGCCGCATGCAACCTGCCGGGCATCGGGCATTTCTGGGCGAACTCGCGGAAGCCAGCGCGCGCGTGATCACGCCTCTTTTCGGAGATCCCTCCCTCGCGGTCGAGACGAAGCCCGACGACTCGCCCGTGACCGCCGCCGATCGCGGCGCCGAGCAGGCGTTGCGCGCGCTCATCAAGAGCCGTTACCCCGACCACGGCATCATCGGCGAGGAGTTCGGCAGCGAGCGCGCGGACGCCGAGTTCGTCTGGGTGCTCGACCCGATCGACGGCACGAAATCGTTCGCCGCGGCCTGCCCGCTCTTCGGGACGCTGATCGCGCTGCTTCATCGCGGGCAACCGATCCTCGGCGCGATCCATCAGCCGATCCTCGGCCAGCTCCTCGTCGGCGACGGCGCGACCGCGACGCTGAACGGCGCGGCGGTTCGCAGCCGCTCGACGACGCGCATCGAGGACGCAACCCTGCTGACCAGCGACTGGCTCAACCCGGCGCGCTATCAAAACGGACCCGCCTTCGACGCCCTCGCCGCGCGCGCGCGCGTCGCCCGCACCTGGGGCGATTGTTACGGCTACCTGCTCGTCGCGACCGGTTGGGCCGACATCATGTGCGATCCGATCATGAACCCGTGGGACATCGCGGCGCTCATCCCGATCATCCGCGGCGCGGGCGGCGTGATCAGCGACTGGCAGGGCGGCAACCCGGTCGACGCCGCGTC
>CAZFCY010000149.1:0-12302 GCA_964517665.1 uncultured Opitutaceae bacterium
ATGGTTGTAACCCATCTCTCCGGGCAAAGTGTTACCTATCACTCCGGATCATACCGGGAGTCCACCGCGGCCTTGAGTCCACCGGCCGTGTCGGTCAGCTTGGGCGTTGGCCAGAACGCGATGACCCGAAGAATTGCCGTCATTCTACTGTCGGTCATTTCCGCGAGCTTCGCGGGCTGCGGTTTCTTTGATTCCAGCACTGTTTGGCGAGGCGGTCCGCACGCACTCATGTGGATCGATCTTCCCGACGCGCCATACGTCGCCCGAGATGAAGGAAAGGGCGCGTGGAGCCCAAGGATCAGCGAGCAGGTCTTCGCGGTCGGTTGGGATGGCCGCTACTTGGTCGCGAAGCAGCATCCGAAGGGCGAGAAGACGATCACGCATTTCTTTATCCTCGATTCCCAGAAGGATGGTCCGAGGCAGGGCAGGGCAGATTGTGTTATCGGGCCTCTGTCCGAGCAGGAGTTCCAAGCAAAGAAGGTCGAGTTGAGCCTTCCGGAATTCAGCAAGACCTTGGAGTCGCTGAAGTGAACGCACGGGCCAACCAGCGCGCCGAGGCAACGCCGGTGACGCGTACTGAAAATTGGGAGCCGCGTTCGCAATCTTGCGCTCGCCGCGGCGCGCCTCACGCATAACGATCGCCGATACACATCGCATGCAATTCCCGCTCAAGTTGGATGCCCGTTTCCTGAAGAGGTCGTATGCCATGCGCATGTTTTACGGCGCGTGGAAGTTGGCGGTCGCCTACCTCGTTATCCTCATTTTTGTCGGTGTCAGTTACTCCGATCCCGAATTAAGAGGATGGTGCATCTTCTTCCTCGCGATAGCTGGAGTCGGAACCTCGATTTTTGTCTTTGCGTGGGTCCGGCAGTCGAAGTCGATTGACGATTGGATACGTCGCCAGGGCGACGCTCCCGTCATTTACGCGTTGTCGGAAGAAGTCGTCGAGAGCACCTCCGAAGTCGGGAGCACAAAGCTGAAGTGGGATGCATTCTCCAGCCTGACGATTTCAGACTTCGATACGCTGCTCATATTCCCTAGGTCTGCTGGCGCCTTGACGCTGCCGACCGATCAAGTGCCGAGCTCCGCACTCGAATACCTAAAGACTCGCTTCGCTGCCTCCGGAAAGAAAGTTGAAGACAAAAGAAAGAAGGGCGATCCAGCCGGCACAGACAACGACCGGGCTGCGCCCGGTCGTGTCTGACCTCAATCGTTCGCCAGACAATGAAGACGGCTCTCTTTGCGCTCCTTCTTACGTTCACGATCACCCTGCCGATCGTTTCCGCTGGGGCTCCCTCGCGCGTTGAGGAAATCGACCGAGCGCTCCGAGACCTCCACGCTGGGAAAATTGATCGCGCGGAGAAACGGCTGTACGCATTTGCGCAGGCCAGTGAGAAGAGGGGGGACCAGCTGAGTGTTGCCGATTCGCTTCTCGCATTGGGCCAGGTTGCGAAGTTCCGGCGAGATTTTGCGAAGTCCCGGGAGTTGAGTCGTCGGGCATTGCTTTACTACACCGAGCACGATCTCTTCTTTGCTCAGGCGGCTACATTTTCGAATCTCGGGCACGTGGATGCTCTCGAGTATCATGACGCGGAAGCCTGCACATGGTTCGGGAAAGCGATCTCAGCTTACGACAAAGCCGTGGAATTAAAGCAGCCGGGTGGAATTCCATTCTGGTCCGGCTCCGGTGATTTTCGCACGCAGATGCTGAAGTTCAGGCAGGAATTGAAGTGCGGCGATGCAGCACCGGAGAAACAGGAGAATGATGCCGAATCGGGTAGCCGGGAGTGATTAGCTCCCGGCCCCCACCACACCCGGCATGCGGGTCCGCGCCGGGCGGTTCCGATACGTTATCGGACCGTAGTTGGATAATGGATGGCGCTCCACTGTTCCGCCAGAGATGGCAGTCCTTGTTGTTTCAGCCATGACAGAGAGCGCCTGATTGATCACTGGTGTCTTCGACATCGCCCGACATCCCTTGCTGACGAGCCCGTGCAGGATCGCATCTCGGCGATTGATGCCCAGGCGAAGCAGTTGGCGGATGCGATTGCGGCGCGTCTTCCATTGTTGTTCCGGCTCGCTGCGCGACCGGTCTTGTCGGCCTCCTGAAGGCAGTCTGGCCCGGGGCGGACAGACGCAGTTGTTTGAGGGCGGTGTCGAGGTTCATAAGGGTGAGGCGGAATCGAGCCGGCAGTCCGGTCATGGGACCGGCCAATGAAGGCTCGTGCCGCGGAGCCCTGATCACAGCCCCGCTGCGAAAGAATTTTCGAGTTTCTCCACCTTGTTCTGCAGCCGCGCGTCGACCTTGCCGAAACGCGTCACGGCCTGGCAGTCGCCGCGCGCGAGGCTTTCGTCGCCGACCAGGCGCAGGCCTGGATGGATGCTGGCGAGTTGCGCGTCGAGCCCCTGCACGAGCTGGAGGTCTTCGGGATGCAAACGAAGTTCGATCGGCCCCACGTCCGGGCCGATCTCGGCGAGCAATTCCTCGACCACGCCGGTGACGACCGCGCCATCCATCCGCACGCGCGAGAGGACGCGGCGCAACGCCTGCATGGTGAGCACGGGAAGCGCGTCGCGCACCTCGGCGACCGCGCCGGCGACGGAATCCTCGAGCGCCCGGAACAAGGTTTCGCGCAGGTGATTCACGTCGTTGCGCTGCTCGACGATCTGCTGCGTGACGTGCGCGGAAGCGTCGGAGTAGCCGCGCTGGTAACTCTCCTGCAACAGCGCGTCGATCCGCTCCTGCGTCAAAACCGGCGCGCGATGCTCGACCAGTCGCACGGCGCGCAGCGGTTGAAAAAAGCGAACGTGCTCAGGCGTATCCATGCAGTCGAAAGCAGCGGCCGGCGCAAGGAGGCTGGGATTTCAGCGGGCCGATCGCGACAGCCTCGCGACCCCGGCTGCCACGGGGATTTGTCGTTTTCGAGCGCATGGACACGGCTCAGGCGATGACACTGCCGCCGCCCTTCTCGAGCGAGATTTCCTCCCGTTCCTCGAGGCGCCGCACGACCTGGATGATTCTGTCCTGCGCGGCTTCGAGATCCTTCGCGCGGACGGAGCCGAGCATCTCGAGTTCCTCCTTCAACGCCTCGGCCGCGCGCTTCGAGAGCGCGCCGGAGATCGCGTCGCGCAGGAGCGGCGCGGCCGTCTTGAGCGCGAGGACGAGGTCGTTCGTGTCCACTTCGCGCATGATGCGCTGGAGATCCTTCTGCTCGAGGCGCACGAGGTCGGCGAAGCCGAACATCTTCTTGCGGATCTGCGCGCCCAGCTCGGGATCGCGCTGCTCGAGCCGGGTGATGATCTGCTTGCTGTTGTCGCGATCGAGCGTGTTGAGAATGTCGGCCGCCATGCGCACGCCGCCGCTGGTGTGCATCGTCACTTTTCCACTCTGCACATGGTGCGTCATCGCGCGCGCGACCTTGCTGACCAGCTCGATCGATGTGCTGTTGAGCGTGCTCAGGCGGGCGAGCACCTCGTCGCGCGCGAGCTGCGGGAAGAGATTGATGACGAGGGCGGCCTTGGGCGGCTCGAGGTAGGAAAGGATGAATGCGACGGTCTGCGCCTGCTCGGTTTTCAGGAGGTTGAAAATGTGCCGCGGCTCCATGTCCTCGATCTCCTTGAGCCCGTCGGCCAAGTGGCTTCCCGGCGCGATCTTTTCGAGGATGCTCGCGGCCTTGGTGTCGCCCTTCGCCAGCTCGAGCGTGCGGCGCGCAAAGGAGGCGCCCCCGGTGAGCGAGTTCGCATTGGAGCCGATGACGTCCATGAACTCCTCGGTCGCGCTTCGCTGCGTCTCCTCGTCGATGAACTGGAAATTGGTCATCTCCTTGCAGATGGCCTCGATCTCGGCGTCCTCGAACTGGCGCAGGATTTCCGCGGCCGTTTCCGGCCCCTGGACGATGAGGAAGATCGCAAGCTTCTGCAGCTTGGTGAGGTCGGAATAATTGAAGGCGGCCATGGCGCGTGGTTACCTCGTCAACTCACTTCTGTCCGGTCGACATCCACTCCTTGAGCGTCAGCCCCACGTTTCCGGGCTTCTGGCGGATCATCTCGTTGAGCATCGCGGGAGTGATCGGTCCATCGAGTTCCGCCGGGCGACCCGCGCCCGCGGCCCCGGGTTGATAGAGTTCGAGCGACGGCGCCTCGGCCTGGGCGCGCTTGATCAGGCGGAGGAAATAGAAGAACGCGCCGACGGCGAAGAGCCCGACGAGCGCCTTCTGGCCGATCTCGATCCACTGGTTGATCTGCACGTCGCGACCGAGCACGGCGGTCTGCTCCATGATCGAACCGGTGGCGAAATCGACCTCCTGCACGGACACGATCTGGTCGAGCGTCTGCCCCCTCTGCGGCACGACGCCGAGCGCGTTCACGACCATCCGGCGAAGCTGATCGAGTTCCTCGCCCGTGCGCGGCTGCGGCGCGCGCGCTTCGCCCTCGCCGGTCGTGCGCAGGGCGACGAAAACGGCCGCGGTGATGCGCTCGATCTCGCCGGCGTTGCGCACGGTGTTGATCGTGGAGCGGCCGATGTCGTAGTTCTCCGTCTTCGACTTTCGTGTCTGTTGCGAGTTGCTGACCGGCGCGCCATCCCCGGCGGCGGCTTCGCCGGGAACGTTCGCCGCGACGCCGACCGCCGCGGACGCCTGGGTCTCGGTCGAGATGTTCGAGTCCTCCGTCACCGTCGTGCTGCGCAGGATCTGCATCTCCGGATCGAAGCGCTCTTCCGTGACCGTGGACGACGAGGTGTCGACATCGACCGAAACGCGCACGACGGCATTCGCCGGCCCGAGCACGGTCGCGAGCATGGTCTCGACTTTCTGGCTGAAGTAATCCTCGAGGCTCTTGCGAAAGCGCAGCGGGCCGGAAGTCAGCCCGCCGCCGAGGCCGTCCTGCCGGAGTTCGTCGCTGAGCACGTTGCCGCGGTTGTCGACGACGGAGACGTCGTCGATGCGCAGGCCCTCGACGGCGTTGGCCACGAGCGAACGGATCGAGTTGACGGCTTCCAGCGCGAGGCGGCTTCCGCCGGTGTCCACAAAGACAGACGCGGTCGAGCGGCGGCTCGTATCCGTGACGAGGAGACGATTCTCCGGCATGACGACCATCACGCGCGCGCCGCGCACGCCATCGAGCTGGCTGATCGTGCGGGAGAGCTCGCCCTGGATCGCGCGCAGGTAATTCGTGCGCTGGACGAAGTCGCTGATGCCGAAGTTGCCCTGGTCGAAAATCTCGTAGCCGACGGAGCTGCCGGTGGGCAGTCCCTTCGACGCGAGTTCCATGCGCACGCGGGCCACATCCGAGCGCGGCACGCGAATGGAGGAGCCGCCGGCGCCCACCTCGTAGGCGACGCCCTGCGCGTCGAGCGCGGACGCGATGTCGCCCGCATCCTTCGGATCGAGTCGCCCGTAAAGCAGTTGCATATCCGGCCGCGACGACCACACGAGCACGCCCGCCATGACGGCGACGACGACTCCGGCGGACAGGATGAGCGAGATCTTCTGGTTGAGGCCGAGCTGCTTCCAGAGGGCGGCCAGTTGGGAGAGAAAGCGGGACATGGAAAATCAGTTCAAAAAAGCGGCCTCACACCGGCATGCGCATCAGCTCCTGGTAGGATTCGACGAGCTTGTTGCGGACCTCGACGAGGAGACTGAAGGCAAGCCCCGACTCCTGCATCGCGATCATGGATTGATGGATGTTGTCCGATTCGCCGAGCATGAGGCGGCGCACTTCGGCATCGGCCGTCTTCGACTTCGCGTCGACCGAGCGCACGAGCCCGCCGACGAGGTCGGAGAACGAACCGGCTCCCGGCCTCGAAAGCGAAAGACCGACGGAGCCGGACGACTCGCCGAGTTCCGCCGGCGCAAGTTTCACCGGACCGGACTCGGCCGGCGGACGCAGGTTTTGCAGCGCGGCGAGGGAGGAAGAAACCGGATCGATCATCGCGGGAAATCAGAAAGAAAAGGCCGTCCTCAGCGACCCATCTGCAGCGCGCGTTGCGCCATCTGGCGCGAGGTGCGCACCACGGAAAGGTTGGCCTCGTAGCTGCGCGAGGCGGTGATCAGATCCACCATCTCGTGCGAGAGATTCACATTCGGCATTTGCACCATGCCCTGGGCGTCCGCGTGCGGATGCGACGGGTTGTAGACCGCCTGTCCGGGAATCTTGTCCACCGTGATCGCCGCCACCTGCGGACCGCTGGCGAGCGACGAACCATCCGCGGCGGTCGCGCGCTGAAGCTGCGCTTCGAAAGCGACCACGCGCCGCTGATACGGATTCCCGTCCGGGCCGCGCGTCGTCTGCGCGTTGGCGATGTTCTGGCTGATGACCTCGAGGCGGATCTTCTCCGCGTGAAGCGCATCGGAAGTGACGGCCAGGGCTGGAAGGATGTTCATGGCGGCGACGGGCTCGGCGTTTACTGGATGCGGCCGGTGATCGCGGACTTCAGCCGCTTGATGGAGTCGCTCGCGTATTGCGCGAGGAACTCGTATTCGAGGGCGTTTTTGCTCATCTCGGTGAGTTCGCGATCGATCGCGACGTTGTTGCCATCCGGCCGCACCGCCAGGGCGAAATGGTCCTGCGCCAGCCTGGGCTCGAGCGACTCGATCGACGCCATCCCCGGCCGGGCGGAAAAATTTGCCAGTTGCCGCGCGAAGTCCGGCGCGAGATCCACGCGCTTGAAACCGGGCGTCTCGACGTTCGCGATATTCGCCGCCAGCGCCTCGTGCCGCATGGCTGCCGCGTCGAGAAGCTTCTTGGCTATCTCGTAGTTTTCGCGGGCGAGGAGCTGATCGATCATGCCGCCGCGAAAGCAGGGCATATGCCCAAAGCGCAAACGTGGCTCGCACATCATTGACGGTCAGCATCTTGCGAGCGCGCATTTCTTTTCCACCATCGTGATCGCGCCCGCCTTCGGAAAACTTTTCCGCTTCCTTCCGCCCCCTCCGTCCCCTGTCTCCTGTTGTCTGTCCCTTCATTACAGTGCGGGATTGCACGGTTGAAGCACTTCGACACGATCAACAGCGCCCCGTCCTGACCGATCCATAAATCAACCATGGGCCCAAGCGAAGACCCCAAAACGCGCATCCTCCTCCTCGACGACGACGAGATCATCCTCCTCGCGATCAAGGAAACACTCGGCCGGGAGAACTACGATCTCGCCGTCTTCTCCAGCGCCACCGCCGCGCTGGAAGCGCTCGAACACGAGAGCTTCGCCGTCATCATATCCGACCAGCGCATGCCGGAGATGACCGGTCTGGATTTCCTCGCCGCCTCGAAGAAGAAACACCCCAACGCCTCGCGCATCCTCATCACCGGCGTGCTCACGCTCAACACCGTGATCGACGCGGTGAACAAGGGGGAAATCTTCCGCTTCCTCGCCAAGCCCTGGATCCGCGAAGAGCTGATCGCGACCGTCGGCAACGCCGTCAACCGCCATCAGCTCCTCGAGCAGAACGAGCGCCTGCGCCGCGACACCCAGGAGCTGAACGAGCGCCTCGTCGCCGCCAACCACCAGCTCGAGGAGAAACTCACCGAACTCACGCTGCGCAAGACGGAGATCGATCGCGCCCACTCCGCCCTGCAGCGCAACTTCGATCACTCCCTCGAACTCTGCTACCGGCTGATCGAGACGTTTCATCCCGTGCTCGGGCGGCAGACGAAATCCGTCGTCACGATCTGCAAGCAGATGGCCGCCGCCGGCCCGTTTTCCCCGCAGGAAAAACACGTGCTCATGACGAGCGCCTGGCTCAACAACATCGGCATGATCGGCCTCCCGCGCGGCCTCGTCACGAAGTCGCTCAATCATCCCGACGGCCTCTCCGAATCCGAGGAGGAACTGATCCGCCACCACCCGATTTATGGACAGACGCTGGCCTCCTTCGTCGACGAGTTGCGCGATGTCGGCGAGACCATCCGCTCGCATCACGAGCGCTACGACGGCCGCGGTTATCCCGATCGCCTGATCGGCGACAACATCCCGACGCCGGCGCGCTACCTCGCGGTCGCGGTCGCGTTCGTCGAGATGAACCTGCCGCGCGATCGCGCCCTCGACACGATCCTGAAGGAATCCGGGCGCGCCTTCGATCCGGAGGCGGTGCGTCTCTTCCTCAAGGTCTCAAACCTGATGAATCTCCCGCGCAAGGTCCGCGAGCTGACCCTCGCCGAGCTTGCGCCGGGGCAGTTGCTCGCCTCGGGCATCTACAGCCCCTCGGGCCTCCTGCTCATCCCCGAGGACCGCGAACTCAACGACGGGCTCATCCGCAAGATCAAGGAGCACAATTCCGTCACTCCCATCACCCAGCGCCTGCTCGTCTATCTTCACGACGGTTGATATACACATCGGCGCGCGGCCCTCGCGCCGGCCACAAAAGACCCCGGGATTTCGAATCTGCGCAACAGTTGCCCCGCCCCGCTCCGATTCCTGTACACACGAAATCGATCCGCTCCTCCCGCGCTCGCGCGAGCGGCGCCTCCGTTTTTCCAAGACCAACTCCAAACACACCTGGGAACCACCGATGAAAATACTCGTTGTTGATGATGATCCGGCCATCCGCTTTCTCCTGCTGACGGTCTTCGGGGATAAACACGAGGTCTCGCTCCTTTGCGACGGGCACAATGCGATCAGCGTGCTCTCCGACCCGAGCCACGGCTTCGACTGGGTCATCATCGATTGGAAAATGCCACGCCTGAGCGGCGAAAAGGTCATGGAGTTCCTCGCGGACTGGCAGAACATCAAGACCAAGTTCGTGCTCATCTCCGGCTACCAGTTCGAGAAGGACACGATGCGTTTCCCGAACCTTGTCGCCTGCCTCTCCAAGCCGTTCAGCGTCAAGGAAATCGTCGCCCTCATCGAAAAAGGCGCGCTCACGCGCGAGCACGCCGCCATCACCGGCTGACCCCGGCCGGAGCGCGGACGCGAGACCCGCGCTGGAACCCGATCTCCGAACGGGTTTCCTCCCCCCAGAAAAGTCGAACCGCCCGCCCGGAGGCCAGGCTTCAGCTCGAACCGGAAAAAGCGGTTGAATATGGAGAGTCGCTCTTTTTCACATTTCCTTTAAGCAGTTGCAGTTTGCCGAGTTCCCTCCCCTGGCCTCGACTCGCGGGTCGCATGGCCCCTCTCCCTCCGAATCTCCCCGACCTCCCATCCATGCCCTCGAGCGCTTCGCATCAAATGATGCTGGAAGTGATGCCTGTGCTGGCTGCCCTCGCGCGCACAGATGGCCGGCTCGTCGCGCGCAATGCGCGATTGCTCCAGACGCTCGCGCACGGACAGCGCGAACTCGAGCCCGGCTCGATCCACGACTTCCTGCCGGATGAACCCTGTCGAAACATCGCGGACGGCGACGACATCCGGAGCTTTCGCGCGCGACACGCGATCAACGGCTCGAAACCGCGCTGGATCGAATGGTCCTCCCGCGCCTGGCCGGAAGACGACGCCCTCGTCCTCCTCACCGGCGTCGATGTGACGCGTGAGGTCGATCTGGAAAATTATATCACCGGCAACCAGTGGTTCGAGACCGCCGCCGCCCTTTCGGGCGGACTCGCGCACGACTTCAACAACGCGCTCGCCGGCATCCTCGGCCTGTCGGAAATCATCAGCCTGCGGCTCCCCGACGACAGCCCGCTGCACAACTTCACCTCGCGCATCTCCGCCAGCGTGGACCGCGCGAAAACGATCGTCCGCCGCTTCTCCCAATTCAGCCGCAAGAGCACGGGCGCCGTCGATGCGCAGCCCACCGGCATGATCGTCGAGGAACTGCTGCCGCTCCTGAAGGCCTTCATGCCTTCCAACGTGACCGTGACGACGGAGATCGATCCGGAAACGCCGTGGTGCAGCGCCGACCGGCACGAACTGGAGCACGTCATCCTCAATTGCTGCACCTTCTTCCGCGCCCGGCTTCGCCAGGACGGCGGCTCGCTGCGCATCGTCTGCGCCCGCGCCCGCGCGCGCAACGGCGCGGAGATTCAGCTCTCCGCCTCCTGCCCGGGCTTCACCGCCCTGGCCATCGATCGCGCTTTCGATCTCGACCTGAAACCTTCCGAGACGGCCTACGATTCCGGCTCGGCCGTGTTCACCGCCCGCAAGCTCGCCGAGAACGGAAAATGCGGCCTGCGCCTGCGGCGCGACGACCCGCGCACGCTCACCTTCGCCCTCGAACTCCCGCCGGGTTAAGAGCGCAGGCACGACCGGCGGAGGTCGCTTCCGGGGATTCGCCCCTTGCGCTCCTATACCTTGCCGGCCTGCCGGTACGCGCGCGCGACCTGGCCCGGGATGACCGGCGCATACGCCGCCTTCACCTGCGGGGGCAACGAAGCCTTCAATAACAGCCGCTCGTTCTCGCGGTCGAGCATGAGCAGTTGCATGAGCCGCTTGCGTCCCTCGCCGACCGCGTCCGCGACCTCGCGCGACAGGCGGCCGCCCTCCGCGTTGATCTCACGAAGTTTTTCCAGCGAGGCATCGAGCCGCGGAAGGAACGAGCGTTTCTGTTCCAACAAATCGGCGGGCGGAAGCGCGCCCGTGGTCCTCAACACCCGGTTCTCCTCCAGCAGCAGCTCGTGCAACTGGCCGCAGATCTCGAGGTGTTCGCGAATGATGATCTCGGGCGAAGGCGAATCCGTCATGGCCTGAATACAGAGGTGGAGCCGCTCACCCGCAAGGCGAGTTTGAGCCCGGCCTCTATTGTCTCCGCCGCCTTATGTGAGCCGCTCCGCTTACGATCGAGCGGGAGGATCGAGCGTCAACATCCGCATGCCTTGCTCGAAATGCTCGACCCAATCCAGATGCTCCAGCCGCCATTTCGCCATGGACTGCACGGCCGAAAGCGCCTCGGGCGTCCGTTCTCGCGGGGCCTCGGCCGATTCACGCGCGACGATCACTTGATACGCCTCCACGGCGCGCTCCGGCAGATTCAACCGCTCGAAGCAAAGCCCGATCTGATAAACCGCGGGCCACTGCCACGCCGGATCATCGCTCGACTTCGCGAGCGCCTGATAGATCGCGAGCGCGCCCATGATGTCGCCCTGTTCATAAAAGCGATTGGCCAGCTCGTTGCCGGTGCGTCGTTTCCAGTAAGCCAGTCCGCGGCTCGCCCTCGTCCCGGGCTCATCCTTCGTCTGCAGCAACGCGAGCACCTCTCTGACCGCATCTTCACGACGCTCGAGTTTCTCCAGCGCCTTCGCGCGAAGATAACGCGCCTCGGGCGCGTTCGCGCTGCCCGGATAACGCTGGAGAAAACCCGCGAGCTGATGCCCGGCGTCGAACCACTTCTCGAGAAAGAACTGGAGTTGCGCGCCCCGGAACACCACCCGCTCGCGATCATCGTCGCTCAGATCGAGGACTTCGAGCCGCGAGTAATATTTGCGCGCCTCCTCGTGGTCTCCCTGGAGCGAATAAGTCTCCGCGATCTCGAGCCGCGCCTTCATCGCCAGTTTGCGGTAGTCTTCGAAATGGCCCGGGGCCATGTGCAGGGTCGAGTTGAGCACGAGAAAGAATCGCGACACAGCCCTCGTCAGCGCGCCCGTTTCCCGATACAGGATGCCGAGCTGGAGCAACACTTCCGGCGCCGCGTCATCGGCCGGCAGGGTCTGGCAAAACTTCTCGAAGGTGGCGATCGCCTTCAGCGGCTCCCCCCCTTTCGAGAAAAGATCGCCCATCTCCAGGAGGAGATCGCGCTTGCTCTCGACCGGTGAATTGACGTCGAGAGCCGCCGCAAATGCCGCCTCCGCGCGCGACCGGTCGCCCGCGACCCAGGCGTGCCGGCCCATTTCCTGGAAGAACGCGATCTTCGCGGCCGGGCTGGCCGGCTCGGGCATGGATTGGATGCGCGTCTCCCGCGCGCGCCCCTCGGTCGCCACGGCGTGGCCGGGCTCCAGCGGCGCGGCCTCGGCCTCGATTGCCTCCGCATCCGTTTTCTGGATACCGATCCCGGCCGCCGCGCGCGCGTCGGCCGGGGCCGTGGGTTCCGCGCCCTGCGTCACGGCGCAGAGGAGGACCAACGAGAGCACGCCCAGCGCGCAGGTCCTCAACGCCGAGCGGGTGGCAAAGGTGTTCAACGACCGCTCGAGCACGACGGTGAATAGAATGAAAGGACTCATGGAAGAGACGTTGCGGTCAGGGGGGAGCGGCCGGCGGGAACCACCATGGCCGGAAGGAAACTGTCGCGTTGCAGGCCGCGGTCGCCCGAAACGTCGTTCATGTAACCCAGAACGAGATCGGCCGTGAGCCTCAGAGGCTGGCCGTCACCAGATTCTGGATACCGCGCGCCTTCCCGGATCGCGGACGGGCCGCCCGCGACCGAATCGGGGCGGGTTTC
>CAZFCY010000150.1:0-4010 GCA_964517665.1 uncultured Opitutaceae bacterium
CGGATTCCATCGCGATGCCGACGATGGTGTCGCCGTCCTTCACCACGCCGCTCCGGCGGTTCAGCCGTTCGTGGCGGACAACGGTAACGCCGGCCTCGGCTACCATCTCCTCGATGATCTTCTTCGCCACGGACGGCTCGTGCAGCCACATCGTCTCGCCGTCCGTTTTGCCGTGCTGCGCTTCCAGTTCTGTGAATGGGCTCCAGGTCCAGGCGGCCGGGGACCGGTAGTGCTGCCAGACGCGATGGTAGAACTCGACCGCCAGTCCGCCGATGGACTCCGGCCGGCCGGAATCAACGAAGCCAAGGCCGGAAGTCGTGAGGCCGCCGAGCCATTGGGTGGGCTCGATGAGGACGACGGACTTCGCCTGCTTCGCGGCCTGGATGGCGGCCACGACACCGGCACTGGTGCCGCCATATATCACCACATCGTGGCGCGTCGCTCCGTGGGCGGCCAGGGAGGCAACTGCGGCGAGGAAGAGGGTGAGTGAGGCTGAGGCTCGGCTGTGCTGGGTCATGCGGGTGATTGGTTGTGTTTGGCCCCACCGGGGCACGCCGGAAATATACCGGGCGAAGAAGAGAGCCTCGGTGGCCCTGGTGAATCTGAAGGAGAGTTGGATTTCCGGCGACTGCGCTCAAGGAACGTCTATGTGCGAAAATGCCTAAATAGTTAGCGATTTTAGGAATGCCGTCGCCGGAGCCGCATGTGGAAAGAACCCTTGTCGCGCTAAAAGGCGGATTTGTCCGAGCCGCCACCGGACGCCTGGTCGTGTGCTGGAGCGGGCATCCGGAAGATCAGCCGCATGCATCTGGATCCGAGCAGCAATTCCTGTTGGGCGTCGGAATCCAACCCCATAGCGGACGTTTTTCATTCGCCGGAAATTCCTAACTCTTCGCCCACTATCTCGCAGCGTGCATGATTGTGGAAGGGCCGCCATGTCACCAACTGTTGTGATGATCCCTCTCGCATCGGCAGTCAGGCTGCTGATTCGACGATTCCTACCCAACCAGCCCCATGAGATATTATGAACACCCATCGACCCTGCGCGCATGACATGCGCGCTCTCTTGCTAGGAGGAACGCTTCTGGCGTCTGCCTGTGTCGTCAGCGGACAGGCAACAAGATCCGACGAGGACATTCTGGTCCTTTCACCGTTTGTGGTCAGCGCGCCGGAGGACAAGAGCTATGTGGCGACCGATACCCTCGCCGGCTCTCGCTTGCGGACGCCATTGCGGGACGTGAGTGCGGCCATCTCGGTGGTCACAGAGCAGTTCATGGCGGACACGGGGGCAAACGACGCCAAGAGACTCTTGGTCTACACGGTTGGCACCGAGATTTCCGGCGTGGGGGGCAACTACTCGGGCGCCAACATCGCCGGGGAGTTCTCCGATGAATCCTCCAGCCGAAAGGAGCCCGCCGGCTCCAACCGGGTGCGAGGCCTGGCCTCCGCCGATCTGACCCGGGATTATTTCACCACCAATATTCCCTTCGATGCTTACAATACCAGCCGCGTTGAGATCAACCGTGGCTCCAATTCCATCCTGTTTGGTCTGGGGAGTCCTGCGGGCATAATCAACAACACGACCAAGACCGCCCTCTACCGAAACCATCATACCGTGGAGGCAAAAACGGATTCATATGGCTCCGCGCGCGGCGTGGTTGATTTCAACCGCGAGATCATTCCGGAACACCTGGCCATCCGGATCATCGGACTCAAGGACAAGCAGAAATTCGAGCAGGAAGAGGCCTTCGAGAACGACTCCCGGCTGTTCCTGGCCTTCGACGCCAAGCCGTTTGCCGGCCGGGATGGTTTCCTGTCCAAATTGACCATCAGGGGCAATTACGAGGAAGGCGCCATCGACGCCAACCGTCCGCGCATCACTCCTCCCCTGGACAGTGTCACCCCCTGGTTTTCGCCGTGGTCCAGCGATTCGTCGCCCAAGTTCACCTTTGATCCCGGCAACAGGACGTTCGGAGAGCGTGTCGCCTGGGAAATGGCGCCGCTGGCATCGTTGCTGCGAAATGCGAGCGTGGTCTATCCCGACGAAACCTCGGCTGTTCCCCGCGACCCCGCCGCCACCGCCGGGCAGAACATCATCGGCCGCCAGTTCGTGCTTTCCAACTGGCTGTTTCCTTCCGGAACCAGAACGACGGCGGTGCAGGGTGGCATCACCAGCCTGGGTGCGGTCCTGCGGCTCAAGGGGAATCAGGACTACGTTTTCTACCATCAGCCGAGCATAACGGACCGGAGTATCTTCGACTACCGCAAGCACATCATCGAAGGCCCCAACAAGTATGAAGACTCGGATTTTGGAGCCTGGAATCTGACGCTGGAACAGACGTTCTTCGACAACAAAGCGGGCATTGAAGTTTCGGTTGACCGGCAGGAGCTTGCCAACTGGAACGGCACGCTCATCGGTGACGGGCGCGCCGCCCAAATCTATGTCGACACGGCGACGACCATGATCGACGCGACGCCCAACTCGAACTTTGGCCGCGCGTTTGTCGAAGGCTTCCCCGGGATGGACTACAATCGCACGGAACAGACGGCGTCGAGAGCCACCGTCTTCTACAATCTGGACTTCACCGACAATGAGAACAAATGGCTCGCGCGCCTGCTGGGCCGCCATGTGTTCACGGGTGTGGCCAGCAAGCAGTCCACGGAAAGGGCCAGCCGCAGTGGCGTATCCACGATGGCTGGTTCGGAGTTCACCTACGGCGCCAGCACCAGTGTCGCCAATGCCCAGGGGCCGCGCATCAGTGCCATTCACTACCTTGGCGGCAGCCTGGCGGGGCTCAACTCGCCCTCGGAGGCCAATATTCCCGCGATTTCCGCCGATCGCAGTCTTGACCCCGCCAACCTTGCGGGCAACGGCGCGGTCTTCTTCCTGATGGGACAGGGGGCGGGCGACGTTCCGGTGGTGACGCCGTTGAATGTGTTTGTTAATGATCGGGACCTGACCATCGCTCCGTCGACCGCGTCCTTGAACCGCCAAAAGGTGGAGTCGCTGGCCTTCGTCACGCAAAGCCATTTCTGGAACGACCAGTTGGTCGCGACCCTAGGCTGGAGAAATGACAAGTTGAAAATATTCGATGCGGGCGCGGCGCCGCTCCATCCGCAGGGATCGCGCATCGTTGACCCGACCGTATACAAACTGCCGGCCGCGCCCAATTACTCCGACAAGAGCCACAGCTTCTCCTGGGGACTTGCCCTGCATGCCCCCCAGAAGTTGGTCGACCAGATCAGCTGGATCGACCGGGTCACGCTTTATTACAACGATTCGTCCAACTTCCAGCCGTCGGGCGCCCGCTACAACGTCTATGGGGACCGCATCTCTTCTCCTCAGGGCACGAGTGTGGACAAGGGTATCGGCCTGTCCCTGTTCGACAACAAACTCGAGGTTCGGGCCACCTGGTACGAGACGAACCAGGAAAACGTGGAGGAGACCACGCTGACGAACCTGATCTCGCAAATCGTGACAGAGGGATATGTCCGCATCATCAACGTGACGCGATTGGGGCTGAACCCGGATCCGAACGGGGACGGGATCCCGCTCGAGGCGGGGTATGTGGCTCCTCCCCAGGGGTTGCTGGATGCCTTCAATGTTGTCCGGCTGCCGGATGGGACTGCTGCGTTCAGCAATCCCGGCAACGTCATCGGTTTGACCAGCTTTCAATCCAAGGGACTCGAGTTGGAACTCGTCTATAATCCGAACCGGCAGTTAACCCTGCTCCTGAACGCCGCCCAGCAGGAGTCGGTGAAAAACAACAGCGGCGCCGACTTGTGGAAGTTCTACTTTGAGGATCCGGTCGGCCCCGACGGGCAGACGCTCTATGAGAACTGGTCCGGACCCGTCGGACAAAGCATTGCCGCGACCGAAGCCGGACAAGTGCTGTGGGGATTGGCGGAGAACATCATTGCCAATCCGATCCGGTCGGTTGTCGCCCAGGACGGAGCGATCCGGCAGGAACTGCGGGACCGTTTGAATATCATCGTTCGTATCTCGGGGG
>CAZFCY010000150.1:4020-5389 GCA_964517665.1 uncultured Opitutaceae bacterium
GCGGGAGTGGCGCGTCAACCTGGTCGGCAACTACACCTTCTCATCGGACTCCCGCCTCAAGGGCTGGAATGTCGGCGGCGCCTACCGTTGGCAATCCGAGCAGGCGATCGGGTATCCCATCATCGCGGGACCAGCCGGACGCATCATCGACGTGGCGAATCCGTATTTTGGCCCGACGGAGCAGGCGGTGGATGCCTGGATCGGCTATGAACGCTCCATCCTGAACGACAAGGTGGACTGGAGAATCCAGTTGAATGTGCGCAACCTGCTCAATGACGATGCGCTGGTTCCCCTCGTTGCCCAACCGGATGCGAGCTACGCAACCTACCGCATCCCGGAGGGTCGCGTCTGGGAAATCTCGAGCCGGTTCTCCTTCTGATCATGGGTGGCTGCGCTGCGGATCGATCATCCTAAAAGCTGATTGGCTCTCGTGCCGTCGCCATCGGGTCCCGCCGGGTCCGATGGCGACTTTTTGTTTGCGGTGCGAATCGGTCACACTTCTCACGCGGATCCTCGGACCGCCTCCGCTCCGCGAGATCCCGAGCGGGCCACGGTCGAATCCTGAAATTGCTAACTTTAGCTGGAAGAATCCGTGGCGACGAGAATTGAGGACTTTCTCCGCGCCGGACATTGGTAGCCATGCTTCCTTTGGTTCCTCGTCCTTCGCTTCTCTCCATTGTCCTTGGGGTATGCCTCACCGTTGCCGCGGCACTTGCCGCCGCCCCCCGACTGACTCCGCCGGTCGATATTCTTCAACGGGTCAATGAGGCGCGGCCCCTGCGCGGAGGCGAAGTGCCGGTTGACATCGCCCGGCGACTTGGCTGCGCGCACGTCAGCGGTCGTTATCATTTCACCGCGGAGCCTTTCCTCATCGAAGGAACCAAACGGGTCCGCCAGCTTGGGTTCGGCGGAATCAAGCTCTGGTTTGCCAGCATCGACCGGGCCTACCGCTTCAACTCCGCCTGGAACCTGCCGGAGCGCTACACCTACACCGACTTGGCGAAGCATCCGTATTACCGTGCAGCGTTCGCGGAGCCCCTCGAGGTGTTCGCCCTGGAGGTCTATCCGGCGGCACTCCGCACCACGCCGGGAAGAGGGGTGGAATTCCTGGATCTTACCGCCGACTACGCCGATGACGAACAGCAGATCTACGAACTCACCAAACATCTGCTGACGGCCTATCGCGATCGTGATGTGACGTTTCTGCTACAGAATTGGGAAGGTGATTGGATGTTTCAGGGCAAATTGCGGGGCAATTGGAACGTGGCCAATATTCCCGACCTGGCCCGGAGGACGGAGGCCTTCACCCGCTGGTTCAATGCCCGCCAGGCAGGCGTCGAGCGGGCGCGGGCGGAGGCGACCGGCGCCC
>CAZFCY010000150.1:5399-5957 GCA_964517665.1 uncultured Opitutaceae bacterium
GGCGCCCGCTGCCGGGTTTTCCATGCGGTGGAGGTGAACCGGGTGTTGGACGCGCTGGACGGGGTCCCCAACCTCACCACCCACGTTCTGCCTCATATTCGCCCGGACTTGATCTCGTGGTCATGCTACGACGGCCTCCGGCGGGAAGACCGCAGCGCCGACAAAACCGCGATCGGCCTTTGGCAGGGCCTCGAGTTGATCCAGCGCCACGCGAAGACCACGCAGGTGGACAGCAAGGGTCGCCCGGCCGTTTACATCGGAGAGATCGGTTTTCCCGAGCAGTTGATCGAAGCGGACGCGGTGGTGGCCATGCTGGATGCCGCGATGGGCGTGTTCCTCGCGTGGGACATCCCCTACATCCAGTACTGGGAACTATATTGCAACGAGCGCAAGGACGGCGACCGCACGCCACCCAATGCACCGGCGAAGCAGGAGGAACTGCGGGGCTACTGGCTGGTGCGCCCCGACGGATCGCTGGGGCACGCGGCCGTATATCTGCAGAAGGTGATACAGCTGGGCAGTTCCGAGACGCGTCACAGTGACAAATGAGCTCCGAGC
>CAZFCY010000150.1:5967-12223 GCA_964517665.1 uncultured Opitutaceae bacterium
CTCCGAGCTTCGCCTGCCACGGGGAATCGATCTCATGGGGCGATGGGTGGGAAGCTGGCGGCCTGTCTCGCTGCGTTGCTGCTGCTGGGGGCTTCGCTGCCGGGCGCGGCAAACGACCGGCGGCTGGTCATCAATGCCGGTCACGGCGGCGACACGACGCAGGATTTGCTGGCCAGGATGGAAAGCGATGTGCTGGCCCATTCGCCCGAACTGGTCGTTCTGCTGGTCGGCGCCAATGACCGTCTGAACTCGAGGAAGGCCCTCCCGCTCGGAAAATACGCTGAAAACTTGGGCGCGCTCGTGAGCGGGATCGTTTCACACGGGGCAAAACTGTTGCTGGTGACAGTCCCGCCGGCAAACGAGTCCTATCTGATCAAACGCCACGGCGCGAAATTCTATGAGGGTGAAGGCCCGGGAATGCGGATTGTCTCGGTCAATGCCGCGATTCACCGCGTGGCGCGCGAGTATCGTGTTCCGGTCGGGGACTACTTTGCCGCCGTCGAAAGAGCTGGCGGGGCATCGGAAGAGCCCGAAAGCCTGATCCGGAACATGGCGAACAGCGGCAGCGAAGACGGGGTCCATCCGACGGCCGAGGGATATCGCGTGCTGGGGGCCTTGGTCGCCGATGTCATCGTGCAGGAGAACCTGCAAAGTGCGCGGCGGATTGTCTGCTTTGGAGACAGCATCACGCGCGGCGTGCATGTTTCCGGTGAGGGCACGGCCACCGGTGACACTTATCCCGCCATTCTTTTCCGGGAACTCGAAGATCGATTTCCGCTGACCGACAGTCCACGAGCCGCCGCCGCCCGGTCGCAAATCCCCTAGTGTAGTCCGCCATGAATAAAATAACATAAATCTCGCGCAGCCCGTGTCGCTTGTATAATTCCCTGGTCATCATCCCATGGGACGCCAATGGACCATTTATTCCATTGCAGCCGCAGTGCTGGCGGTATGTGGCGGCATGTTCACGGCCGCGCACGTCTCGGGGTGTGGCAAGCCGAATGTTGTATCGGTGCGGTCTGTTGCCGGAACGGGCGAGCCCACTTGGATAGAAGGGCGCAAGGTTGTTTTCGTGCCAGCGGGAGTGGGACTCGTTTTTCGCATCAAGGAGGGATATTTGGCGGTTTGGACTGGGCGGATTCTTGAGGATGGAATTTTAACAGTATCCAGCATTGTGCTGCGCGAGTTAGAGGAGCAGCTGCCCGTCGAAAATGCCGTTGAAGCTCGCGTCACGATGACCTTCGAGCGGGGCAACCAGTTGCCTGGCTTCGTAGGCAAGGATGGCGTGGGAATCAGTTTCGTGAGCACGAATGTTTGGGTCATCGATGATCCCGAACGATATCACACTTTCATTCAGGTCATCAGCAACCATCAGTAGACAAGAAGGGGCGACCAGTAGCCGGTAGCAGGGAAAGGAGTATGGGATTGAATTTCGCACATTGCCCCCGAGAGATCTCCGAGTGAGTATCGGGGCTCCGGTTCATGGCGCGCAAACTTCGGTTGGAGCGCGAGAATGCGGCGCATCATGCCATCGGTCGTTGCGACCACCGTGGGGATGCCTTCGCCCGGGAGAGAATCCGGCAGGCTTTCGTGCAATGTCTGGGAGAGGCCTGCCAGAAGAGCGCCTAAACATGGTCCGTCTTAGGCGGCTGGGTCGCCTGGTCGCTCACCGTCGCACGCGTCTGGCGGTTGGAACGCGGTCCGGAGGTCCGCAACCACCTTGTTGGAGCGTCTGGCCGGGGTTTCAGGGGGCGCGCTTCACTTGCGCGTCGAGGTGCGCGCTTCGCTGACGATGCCGCTGGCGAGCTTGTGCATCTCCACGCCGGCGAGCAGGAAGGCGCCCAGGGCGTAGTCTTCGAAATCCGGTTTGCTGTCGTGGGTCACGGGCTGGCCGTCCTTCGGTTCCTTGCCGGTTCCCTGCACGTATCCAAGGAATCCATTGGGGTGAAGGGCATCTTCGACGATCGCGTTCCACGCCTTGATGACGACCGGCTTGTATTTTTCCTCCGCGAGGAGCCCGTGGCGCAGACCCCAGGCCATGCCATAGACGAAGAACGCGGTTCCGGAGGTCTCCCGGCCGCCGAAATGCTCCGGATCGCGCAGGCTGACGTTCCAGAAGCCGTCTTCGCGCTGCAGCGGCACGAGCGCCTCGCACATCACGCGGAGCATCCAGATATATTCATTGCGATAAATTGAATCCCGCGGAAGTTCCTCGAGCACGCGCGCCATCGCGGCCAAGACCCAGCCGTTGCCGCGCGACCAATAACAGTCCTTGCCGTTGGGCGTCGCGTAAGGCGGCACGAAATCCCGGTCGCGCCACCAGAGTCCGTCTTCGGGATTGAAGAGACCGTTGCCGCCCTGGACGTTTTTGGTGTGCAGATACATCCTGTGCATCCGGTCGAGGTAGCGCGGATCGTCAAAGGTCGCCGCGAGTTTGGCATAGACCGGCATGGCCATCTGCAGCGCGTCGATCCACCACCAGTCGTCGATCCGCTCACGGGTGAGGTTGAAGTCGATATTGGCCTTGATGTCGTGGACGCGCTCCGGCCGGGGATCGAGCCGGTAAAGTTCGATATAGGTTTGCCCGCAGCACTGGTCGTCCGCGTTGTGCGTGCGCGTGCCGCTGCGCAATCCCCAGCGGTGCGCCTCGCCCCATGCGATCGCGTAGTCGAGGTGGCGCTCTTGCGGGTCGATCCGGTGCAGCGCCATCAACCCTTCGTAGTAGGTCGCGCGCGTCCAGATGTTGCTGGGCCGCGCGCGGTTGGTGACGATTTCCTTTCCGGCATCCGGCCATTCGGCCATGAAGTAGTCGTTGGCGAGACGAAGTTTGCCGACGATCTGGTCCGGCGCCGGCCACCCGGCGCCGAGAATGTCGGCGTGTGCGAGAAACGACAGCGTGAGGAGGAAGCAGCGGGCGTTGGCATTCATGTCGAAGTGGCGGGAGCGGACGATGGCGGGAAAACCGGGAAGATCCGTTCAAGAGAAGGCCGCGCGGCCTCGCGCGCACGCGCGGCGGACTCAAACCGTAAGAACAACTCGCGCTCGCGAATGTCCGCGTCATCGTCCGAGCGTCAACGCGCCCGCATCCCTCTCTCCCCATGATTCGATCCCTTTCGCTTCCCGCGCGACTTTGCCCGCGCTTGATCCGGCTTCCGGCCGTCGCCCTGATGCTCGGCGCGTCGATCCCGGCGGAGTTGACCGCCGCCGCGGCGCCCGCGTGGCCCGAGATCACATCGGAGGCGAAACCCTGGACGCGCTGGTGGTGGCTGGGCAACATCCTCGAGGAGGATGCGCTCCGCTCCGCGATGGAGCAATACGCCGCGGCCGGCCTTGGCGGCCTGGAGATCACGCCCATCTACGGCGTGCGCGGCCGCGAGGAGGCGTTTCTTCCCTACCTTTCCGCGGAGTTCATGGAGCGCCTGGCGTTCGTTCTCGAGGAAGGGAAACGACTCGGCCTCGGCATCGACATGGCGACGGGCACCGGCTGGCCGTTTGGCGGACCGTGGATCGAAGGCGATGCCGCGTCGCAGTATCTCGCGCATCGCACCTGGAAACTGGATACGGGCGGGACCTTGCGGGATCCCGTTCGTTTCACGCAGCAGCCGCTCGTCCGCGTCGCGGGCCCGCGGCAGGTGGCGATCGGCGAGCTGATCGAACCCATCGCGGCGAACCCCGATCTGCAGGATCTCGCGCTCGATCAGGTTCGTTTTGAAAAGGAGCTGCCGCTCGTCGCGCTGATCGCGGTTTCGTCCGCGGGCGCGACGCTCGATCTCACCTCGCGCGTCGATGCGGGCGGGCGCCTCGACTGGACGGCGCCGGCGGGCGCGTGGACGCTTTACGGCCTGTTTCAGGGCTGGCACGGCAAGATGGTCGAGCGCGCCGGGCCGGGCGGGGAGGGGTGGGTCATCGACCATTTTTCGTCGAAGGCGCTGGCCGGATATCTTCGCGTCTTCGACGAGGCGTTTGCGCGTGTCGATGGCGGCGGGGCCGGCTTGCGCGCGTTCTTCAACGACTCCTACGAAGTCGACGACGCCGTGGGCAACGCCGACTGGACGCCGCGTTTTCTCGCCGAGTTTCGCGCGCGCCGCGGCTACGATCTGCTCACGCAACTCCCCGCGCTCTTCGGCGACTCGGACGACGCCGGCATCGGCTCGCGCGTGCTCAGCGACCATCGCGAGACGATCTCCGATCTTCTCCTCGAGCGCTTCACCGAGCCGTGGCGCGAGTGGGCGCATGCGCGCGGCGCGATCATCCGCAACCAGGCGCACGGCTCGCCCGCCAACATTCTCGATCTCTACGCGGCGAGTGATATTCCGGAGCAGGAGGGCTCCGACATTCTCGCGATGAAGCTCGCGTCCTCGGCCGCGCACGTCACGGGCAAGCGGCTGGCCTCGGCCGAAACGGCGACGTGGATCAACGAGCATTTTCTCGGCACGCTCGGCGAGGTGAAGGCGGCGGTCGATCGGTTCTTCCTCGGCGGGATCAATCACAATTGTTATCACGGCACGGCGTTTTCGCCGCCCGGCGAGCCGTGGCCGGGCTTTCATTTTTACGCCTCGATCGAGCTGAATCCGAGCAATCCGATCTGGCGCGACTTTCCCGTGCTCAACGCCTACGTCGCGCGCGCGCAATCGTTTCTTCAACTCGGCCGGCCGGACGAGGACGTGCTCTTGTATCATCCGATCCACGACAGATGGGCCGGGCGCGGGAACGGAGAACTGCCGCATTTCTCCGGCCGCGAGCGCGATGGACCGACCGCCGCGCGCGAGGCCGCGACGATCCTGCGCGAGTCGGGCGTGGGTTTCGATTTCATTTCCGATCGCCTGCTCGCCGGCGCCCGCTTCGTGGACGGCGCGATCGAGACCCCGGGCGGCGCGCGCCACCGCGCGCTCGTGCTGCCGGAGACGAGGCTGATGCCGGTCGAGACGCTCGCCCGCGCCTTCGATCTCGCGGAGGCCGGCGCGGCGATTCTCTTCCATCGTTCCTTTCCGGAGGACGTGCCCGGCTTCGGCCGGCTCGAGGAGCGGCGCGCGCGATTTCGTGTATTCAAGGATTCACTACAGGAAAGGGGGCGCGAGGTCGCGGGCGCCGCCGTCCTGACGCATGGCCGGGGTTCGATCCGCGTCGGTGAGAACCTGCGGGAACTGCTGGCCGGCGCCGGCATCGAAGGGGAGACGCTGGTCGAAAGCGGGCTCGCCTTCGTGCGCCGCCAAACCGGGGCGGGCGCGCATTATTTCCTGTTGAACCAGTCCGACCGGCCACTCGATGGATGGGTCTCGTTGCGGACGAAAGCTTCGTTTGCCGGGATCTTCGATCCGATGTCGGGGCGGCACGGCGTCGCGGCGACCCGGGCGGGCGACGACGGCGCGCTCTCGGTTTATCTTCAGCTTCAGCCGGGCGAATCGCGCATCGTCCGGGTTGGGGACACGCCGCCGGAAGGCGAAGCGTTTTCCTATTGGCGGCATGCGAGCGAGGCCCCGGTCATCGAGCTGTCGGGCGCGTGGACCGTCGATTTCGTCGCCGGCGGCCCCGAGCTGCCCGCGACCGCCACGATCGACGAGCCGGCCTCGTGGACCGCGTTTGCGGGCGAGGCGGGAAGGATCTTTGGTGGCACGGCGGTGTATCGCGCCACGTTTGCGCGTCCCGCGGGTTCTGAACACGGCGCGCGCATCGACCTGGGCGGGGTCGCGGAGAGCGCGCGCGTTCGCGTGAACGGCCGTGAAGTGGCGGCGTTGATTCACGCGCCGTTCGTTTGCGACGTCCCGTCCTCGCAATTGAAGGCGGAGAACACGCTCGAGATCGAGGTGACAAACCTCGCCGCCAACCGCATCGCCGATCTCGATCGCCGCGGCGTCGAGTGGAAGCGTTTCTACAACACCAACATGCCCGCGCGCCTTCCGCAAAACCGCGGGCCCGACGGATTGTTCTCCGCCGCCCGCTGGGATCCGCGACCATCGGGTTTGATCGGCCCGGTGGCGCTCACGCCGATCGAGCGCTTCATGCCTGACACGCAACGACAGCCTTGAACACCAGATGCATTCGAAGTCGGGAAGAAACAGAATGACCGCAGTTTCCTGGCTGCCCGAAGCAGGCCGCCAGCTTGCTGGCGCTTCAGGTCTGGTGAACGCCCGGGGTGCGTCTGCAAGCAGACGGCCTACAAAGACAATCCTTCCATCCATTCACATGCTGAAACTCCTCCTCATTTCCGCCGCCGCAGTCGGGCTCTTCGGCGCATCGCCGCTTCGCGCGGCGGAAA
>CAZFCY010000151.1:0-7418 GCA_964517665.1 uncultured Opitutaceae bacterium
GATCGAAGTGCGCGGTGAGTTGCGACACGTCGCGTCCGCCGCCGACGCCGCCCGCAGGCCAGCGCAAAAAACAGGGCACGCGATGGCCGCCCTCGTAGGCGGAACCCTTCCTGCCGCGCATTCCCGCATTGAAACCGCGCCACGCCGAAGCGCTCGCGGCCTCGGCAGGACGCAGGCCGTCGCCGGCCGCCGTGCCGTTGTCGGTCATCCAGATGACGATCGTGTTCTCCGCGATTCCGAGCTCGTCGAGCCGGGCCAGCAGGCGCCCGAGATTTTCGTCCATGTTCTCGATCATGCCGTAAAAACTGTCCATCGGCGCCGGCACGCCGCGCTCCGCGTAATATCGTCGATACTTCTCCGGAACTACAAACGGCGAGTGCGGCACGTTTGTCGCCAGGTAGGCGAAAAACGGCCGCTCGCGATTGGCGTCGATGAACTCCAACGCCGCGTCGAAAAACACATCGGTGCAATAACCGCGAAATCTTTCCCAGCGTCCGTTTCGGCGCAGCATGGGATTCTCGTACTCGTTTCCCCAGTAGTCCGGCGTCTGCCCGATCCCGCCGCCGCCATGAATCAGGACCTCGTCGAATCCGCGGTCCCGCGGCCGGAACGGAAAATTGTCGCCGAGATGCCATTTCCCAAATGCGCCTGTGCGATAGCCTGCCGCGCGAAACAAGTCCGCCATCGTCACCTCGTCGCGGCGCAGCAGCGAACGTCCCATCACGGTGTGCCAGACGCCGGTGCGCGTCGAGTAGCGTCCCGTCATCAGCGCCGCGCGTGTCGGCGCGCACGTCGGGTCAACATGGAAGTTGGTCAGCCGCACACTCTCCTGATGAAGCCCGTCGAGATGCGGCGTCCGGATCATCGCATTGCCGTGACACGCGAGATCGCCGTAGCCCTGATCGTCGGTGACGATCAGGACGACGTTCGGCGGGCTCGGTATTCTTGTCGCCGACGTGGTGGAAATGGAGGCCGCGCAGAGTGCAGCGAGCAGGGGGATTTTCATCGAGGTTCGCGCGACGAACACACTTGCGGCACGCCGGCGGCGCGACAACCGCAGACTGGCTTTAACTATTAAGTTGCGTCCTCCGCGAGCGCGGAAGCCGCCACGCGGGATTTCACCCGGCGCGGCCGACAACTTCTTCAATGGCTCGATCAATGATGTGGCAATCATCCAACGCGCGCCCAGCCTCGAGGAATGGCAGAATTTGAACCACGTTTCACATCCAGGACAGCTCTGCGGCAGCAAGGATCTGATCGAGGCCTGACGCGCCACGCCCGGCTCCTCGCGTCCCAGGCTCCCCACGCCATCCGATGAAAATCGCCCTGCTCTTCGCCCTGCTGGCGGCTCCACTCGCCTGCGCTGGCGCGACCGAGCCGCCTTCGATCGCCGGCGAGCCGCATGTCTATAAACGCGTTGGTGAAGCCGATCTTCGACTTTGGGTGGCGCGGCCCGGACAATGGCAGCCGGACGATCGGCGTCCCGCGATCGTCTTTTTCCACGGCGGCGGCTGGATCGGCGGGAAAGTGACGCAATTCGAAGAGCACGCGCGACATTTCGTCGATCGCGGCGCCGTGTGCTTCCTTGCGCACTATCGTTTCGTGCCGCGGGACGACGGCACGCCGCCGACTGTTTGCATTCAGGACGCGCGCTCCGCCATGCGCTGGGTGCGCGCGCGCGCCGGCGAATTCGGCATCGATCCGCAACGGATCGCCGCGGCAGGCGGATCGGCAGGTGGACACCTGGCCGCGCACGCCGCGCTGGTCGATGCCCTCGACGATCCGTCGGACGACCTCGCTGTTTCACCGCGACCCGACGCGCTGTTGCTCTTCAATCCCGTGCTCGACAACGGCCCCGGCGGCTTTGGCGCCAGTCGCGTCCGCGAGCGGATCGCGGAGTTTTCCCCCGCGCACAATGTGGCCCCGGGCGCGCCGCCGACGGTTCTTTTCCTCGGCACGGAGGACAAACTCATCCCGGTCGCCACCCTGGAATTGTTTCGCGACCGCATGCGCGCCGCCGGCGCCCGCTGCGACCTCCACATTTACGAAGGACAGGCGCACGGGTTCTTCAATCCGTCCCGGTCCATCGAGCACTTCACGCGCACGCTTCAAACCGCTGACGAGTTTCTCCAGTCGCTCGGCTGGCTGCCTCCGAAGTAAGCGCAACGCCCGCGACGCGGGCGTGGTAGGAGCGGCTTCAGCCGCGATCGAACGCGCATTCGTTCGCGGATCGCGGCTGAAGCCGCTCCTACCACGCCGGCGACGAAACTTCGGGAGTAAAGATCCGCGGGGTTTGCCCCGCGGCATTGGATTCGCCTGCGGACGACACGGAGGCCGTCCCTCCAAGAAATCCAAGCCGAAGCAAGTTTCGAGGTATCCGACCCAAAGCGGCGATGAACCCGCCTGCGATTCAGCCGCGATCCTCGCTCGCGTGGGCCTGATGCAGATCGATCCCGCCGGCGCGCCGCAGGCGCCGCGTCATCGGCTCGCGCAGAAGGCCGGCCTTTGTCGTATCCACAGATTGAATACCGAGCGCCCCGGCCGCGGAGTCCGGCCCGAAGCGGAAATCGCCGTGCTCCGCGTCGAGGAAGCGCGGGTCGCCGATCACGCTTTCGCCATCGTTCCCCCACTCCGCCCGCATTTCCGCCACGAACGCCTCCGCTCCGGCGCGATCGTCCGAGCTGAACAAGTTGTGGTCCGTTTTGGGCGGCACGATCGGTTTGTGATCCGGGTTGTAGTTGTTCAGCATCGTGTCGTTCTTCGCGTTGCCGAAATAGCTGTTGACCACATCGACCTCGTAGAAGCGCGAGCCGCCGATGTAGGACGCGTAAACATTGCGCTCCACGCGCGAGTCGGGGCGGTCCGAGGTGATGCGCAGGCCGCCGTTGATCATGATGTTGTTCCAGGTCTGGTTGAAATCCTTGATCACGATGCCGACGCCGAAGGTGACGTTCTCCGTGATCGCGCAATAAGACTGGTCGTCGTCGGTGCGGATCGCCGCCGAACGCCCCATGTTGTAGATGACGTTGCGGCGGATGACATTCCCCTTCCCCGCGCTCGACAGGTAGATGCCGTTGCCATCCTTCAGCACGCGCATCGCGTCGTGGATTTCGTTGTCGCGGATGATATTCTCGCGCGTGTGCGCAAAGGGCAGAATGTCCTCGGGCGCGCGCGGCGTGCCGACCTCGCTCCAGCGGATCAGTCGCAGATCCTCCCGCACGCCGGGCGGAAAGGTGGGCCTGGGAATCTTGGGTGTGGCGATCGCGAAGTGACGCGGACGCACGCCGCTGAGCACGATGCCGTTGTAGGGCAGGTCGTGAATATAGTTGTTCGCCACGACATTGTGTCCGCTCTGCCAGATAAACACCGCGGGCGAATGCCACCAAAGCGTGCCGAGATCGTGAAACTCGTTGTCCACGATTTCGTTGCCGCCGTTGACGTCCTTCGTGCCGGGACCGTAACCGCACAACAACACCCCGCCGGCCCCGAGATTTCGAAACGTGTTGCCGCGAATCCGAATATTCTTCGCAAACAAATCCGCGCGCACGCCCTGCCCCGCCGCCGCTTCGAAGGCGCAATCGACGACCTCGCAGTCCCGCGCCACGCGAAAGCGCAGGCAGGCGTCGTCCTTGTCCCACATTGCCCAGTCGTGCTGGATGCCGGCATCGTACGGCGTCCACACGTCGCGGTCGGTGTGCGCGAAGGTGAGACCGGCGAAGCGGATACCGCGCGCCGGTTCATCCGCGTCGCCCCACTCGTCTTCGCGGCCTTCGATGCGGATCAGCGTCGTCACCTTCGGCGCCACGATGGCGTCGCCCGGCGAGTCGCCGCGCGGCCAGAGATAGAGCCGGCCCTCCTTCGTGTTCAGCACCCATTCCCCGGGCTCGTCCAGCGCCTCCATCACGTTCTCCACCCAGAAGATTCCCGTCGGCGTGTAGGTCGCGGGAACGGTCGTCCGCACGGTTGCCGTCTCCTCGTCGATCGCCGCGATGCCGAGATAGTTGACGAGCCAGTTGTGATTGGGGCGGCTCAGGATTTCGACGTCGGACAGATTCTCCCAACGCTTGATCGAGCCTTCCGGATATTCGAGGCGGTCGCGATTCTCCAGGCGGTTGAACAAACCCGCGTGCCTGCCGCGCGCGAGGTATTGTTTCGAGCGCGCCCGCGGCAGGTTTTCGAAACCATCATAGAGCACGCGAAAGTTCCATTCCCCCGCGCGAGCCGCGGGAATATCAGCCACCCAGAGCCGGCCGCGCGCGGCCGCCGGCGTGCCAACCGGTTCCTCGCCGGGCGCCACCTGCGTCCATTCGCGCAAGGGCGCGCCACCGCTCACGATCACCTTCTCGCCCGGATGCGCGGTGAAGCTCAGGCTTCCGTTTTCACGGGCCGAATCCTCCAGTCCCAAAACCAGCGTGCGGCTCAGCCGGTAGACGCCGCCGCGCAGCACGATCTCGAGTTCGGCCGAAGCGTCACGCGCCCGCGCCTCGCGCGCGAGTTCCACCGCGCGCTCGAGCGAAGCGACCGGCGCGGCCGCGCGGCCGTCGCCGCGATCATCGCCATCCGGCGAGACATGAATCCGAGCCGACGCGGAGCCGGCGGAAAGCAGGCAAAGCAAGGCGGCGAACAGGAGCGAAACGGAGAAACCCTTCATGAAGTGGACGCGAGCCGGGCGCGCGGGATGGTTGTCATTTCGCCGGCGACTGCTGCCGGCGCTCGCGGTTGCGACGCTGGTGATCGCGCAGCAACTGCTCCGCGTGCGCGTATTCAGGAAATGGAGACACCGCGTCCGCGGGCAGCGCCGCGAGCGCCTGCCGCAGCCGTTCGCGCGCGGCGGCCCGCTCTGGCGAGGCATCATGGGCGAGATCACGCTCCTGCAGCGGATCCTCGAGCAGATCGAAGAACGCGCCGCGGTTGTCGTAGAAATAACGCTCGTCGCGCACGGCGCGGTGCGCGCCGTATTGCGTGAAGATCCATGCGCGCGCAGGTCCGGCCGCGGGCTCGCCCGTGAGTTCCGCGACGAGCGAATGACCGTCGAGCCGGGGCTGCCCGGGCAGCGCGACGCCGGCAAACCCGGCCATCGTCGGCAGCAGGTCGGTGAAGTCGGTCAGCGCATCGGAAACCTCGCCCGCGCGCACCCGGCCCGGCGCGCGCACGATCAACGGCACGTGCACGCCGAGGTCGCTGACCCTGGCCTTGCCCGGCGGAATGGCGCGACCGTGGAGCGTGCCGCCGGTGGACGAGCCGTTGTCACCGGCAAAATAAATGATCGTGTCGCCGGCGAGCCCGAGTTCGTCGAGCACGCGGAGGAGTTCGCCCACCTGGCGGTCGGTGTAGGACACCATTCCGGCATAAAGCGCCGCCTCGCCTTCGGGAGGATTGTCCCGGTTCAACGGCGTGGGCTCGTTCGGCGCGTGCACGTTGATCATCGGATAATAGACGAAAAACGGCTGGTCGCGATGGCGCCGGATGAAATCGAGCACGAAGCGCTGGGTCACGTCCGGCCCGAACTCGTTCGCGTGTGACCGGCGCTCGCCGTTCTGCTGCAGAAACGCGTTCCAATAGCGTTTCTCGCTCGCGGGGTTGTCCGATTCCACACCGGTCCACAGGCAGTGCTCGTCGAACCCGTGGCGCCGCATGATCGTCGGGTCGGGGCGCAGGTCGTTGATCTGCCACTTGCCCGCGATCGCGGTGGCGTAGCCGGCGTCGCGCAGGATCGTGCCAAGCGTGGTGAATCGATCGGGATCCAGTCCGGCGCCGCCCCAGCGCGGCACGTCGTAGTGCACGTTCCAGCCTGAGCGGAAGGGATATTGCCCGGTGAGCAGCGCGACGCGCGTGGGCGTGCAGACGGGCGTGCACCACGCGTTCGTGAAACGCACGCCCTCCGACGCGAGCCGGTCGAAACTCGGCGTCGGGTGCGAGGAGCCGTAAGCCCCGACCCAATCCCGTCCCATGTCGTCGACGAGAATCAGGATCTGGTTCGGCATGCGGGACGCCGCGCTCGCCGGCGCCGCCGCGGCGCACAAAACGAGAACGAGAGCAAGGTTCGCCAAGGATCGGATCAGGGGCATGAGTCGAGGGAACGAAAGAGGAAGGAGGAAGCGCAACACGCTGGCGACGCTTTGCGAGTCATCAGGCCGCGGGGACGATCGGCAATCGCGGCGCAGCTCAATCAGTTAACGTCGCCGGCCGCGAAAGGCGAAACACGCTTTTCAGCTTGCGTGTTTCGCCGAAGGCGGCGGCTTCACGGTGGACCCTTCATGCCACGTGCCGTCGATGTGGGTGCCGTGGGCGACGGCATTGAAACCGCGCTGGTTGCCATGGAGCAGGCTGTTCAATATATCGACCGCCAGCTCGCCCATCACGCCGCGGTGCTGTTCGATGCCGCTCGCTTTCGGCACATCGTCGGCAACGTTCAGGCTCGCGTAGCCGATGTCCTGGGGAATCCGCAGCTTCTCGCTGCGCACAGCCTCGAAGAATCCCTCGGAGCGGCTGATCACGGCCTGCGGCCGCTCGCGCCGCAGCCAGCTTCGTATCTGCTCGACAGGGTTCTCCGGCTCGAGCACGAGCGCGGAGACGCGATCCAGCTCGAGCGTGCGGGTCTGCAGATACGCGTAGCCGGCCTCCCACTGGTGCAGGCTGCGTTCCGAAAGATCCGTCCAGACGATGATGCCGATGCGGGTATAGCCGCGCGCCCGCAGTTGCTCCCAGGCCAGGAGGATGGCGGAAAAATGGTTGGGCACGACGTGATGGAAAAGTGGATACAGCGTCGGCCGCTCGAGGGCGACGACGGCGAACTGTTCCCACTCGAGATCCAGCCGGTCGTCGGGACGCTCGAACGGCGCGAGAATGAGCCCGCGAATGCCGCGATTGAGGAGAATCGAGCTGAAGCGCTTCGCCCGCGAGCCCGACTCGCGCGCCCAGAACACCTCGAGCGAGTAACCGAGGGTGCGCGCGCGCGCCGAGGCGCCGGCGATGAGTTGCGCCGCGCTCGCCCGCCGGGTCCAGGCGTCGCGCGTGGACCAGTTCGTCACCAATGCCACGACTGAAAAGTCGCGATGGACGCGCAGCCGGCTGCGATGCGCGGCGAGCGCGGAAAGCCCGGGATCCGGCGCATACTTCAATTCCGCCGCGACCTGTTTCACCCGCTCGGTCGTCCCCTTCGAAATGGACGGATGATTTCTCAACGCGAGCGAAACAGCCGCGACGCTGAGTTGGGTTCGGACGGCGATGTCCTTGAGGGTCGTGCGCTTTTGCCAGCTCACTTAAATGATTTAGCCGCGCGCGACTTTCCGGCCGGAGCGTGCCGGGTCAACGTCATTTTCCCGGACAGGCTCCCCATTTCCCCCTTCATCCATGTCGACTCATCGAGGTCATCCAGCGCCCCGGCGAGACCCGCCGGAAGCGACTGGGCGAGGCCG
>CAZFCY010000151.1:7428-12183 GCA_964517665.1 uncultured Opitutaceae bacterium
CGTTTTCGTCATCGCCGATGACCATCGTCATGATGCCCTGGGGATCGACGGCCACCCCGCCGCGCGCACGCCTCATCTCGACGCGCTCGCGATTCGCGGAACGCGGTTCACCCACGCCTACCAGATGGGCGGTCTGATCGCGGCCGTATGCTCGCCCGCGCGGGCCTCGCTGCTCACGGGCCGCAACGTCATCGCAGCCGATGCCGGACAGATCGCGTCGAATCATCCCGCGTGCATGGTTTCGCTGCCGCCCGCGTGCCGCACCCTGCCGGAAATTTTTCGCGACGCCGGCCACGCCACCTTCATCACGGGCAAATGGCACAACGACACGGCCGCGCTCCAACGCTCGTTCAGTGGCGGGCGCCGGATCTTTCTCGGCGGCATGTGTGATCACCGGCGCGTGCCGCTTCACTCGTATTCGCCTTCTGGAGACTATTCCATGCCGCCGCAATTCGAGCCTGGTTTTTCGACCGAGCTTTTTTGCGACGCGGCGATCGACTTTCTCGTCGAAGCGAAACAGCCCTTCTTCCTTTATCTCGCGCTGACCTCTCCGCACGATCCCCGCACGCCTCCGCCGGAGTACACCCGCCGTTTCAATCCAGATGCGCTGCCGCTCCCGGCCAATTTCCGCCCCGACCATCCGTTCGACAACGGCGAGAGCCTCGTGCGCGATGAGCTCCTCGCGGAGAAGCCGCTCGATCCGGACGCGATGCGCGGGCAACTCGCCGATTACTACCGCATGATCGCGCATCAGGACGCCCAGCTCGGCCGCGTCTTCGCCGCGTTGCGGGCAACCGGGCTCGAATCCAACACCGTGGTCGTCTATCTCTCCGACCACGGGCTCGCGCTCGGAAGCCACGGCCTGCTCGGCAAACAGAACCTCTACGAACACAGCGTCCGGGTTCCCCTGATCCTCGCCGGCCCCGGCATCGAGCCGGGACGCGTGGACGATCGCCTTGTCTATTCGATGGATCTCTACGCCACGCTGGCCGGCCTCGCGGGGATCGAAACGCCCGCCGACCTCGACAGCCGGCCCCTGCCAGCCGCGGACCCGCGGGATGGAGCGCCCGCGCGCGATTCGATATTCGCCATGTATAAAGACTGCCAGCGCATGGTGCGCGACGAACGCTGGAAGCTGATCCGCTATATCGTAGACGGAAGCGAGCGGATCCAGTTGTTCGATCTGCGCGACGACCCCGACGAACTCACCGACCTTTCCGGCGATCCCGGTCATGAGGGGATCGTCCGCCGCCTTCTCGCCCGCATGGGAAAATGGCAGCATCGCATCGGCGACCGCTGGGTTCCCGCGCCGGTCATGGAAGCCGCGCCCGCCGTGCCGACCGACCCGACCGCATGATCTCGCCGCGCCTCAGTTCGCTCGATTTCGGCATCGTGCTGGGCTACTTCGTCTTCACGATCGCGCTCGGCGCCTGGCTCTCGCGGCGTCGCGTGGAAACGGGCGAGGGCTTTTTCCTTGCCGATCGCGACGCGAGCTGGCCGGTCGTGGGCGCCTCGTTGTTCTCGGCCAATATATCGAGCCAGCAGTTCGTAGGCCAGGCCGGCCTGGCCTACTCGATCGGGATCGTCGTCGGCGCCTTTCAGCTCGTGGGCGCGGGCTGTTTCATGCTGCTCGCCGTGTTTTTCGTGGATGTCTATCTCGGGCTGAAGCTCACCACCGCGCCCGAGTTCTTCGAGCGCCGCTATGGCCCGGGCACGCGGCTCTTCGTGGCCGGCATCAATATTGTGATGATCCTCGCGGCGAACCTGACCGCCGCCCTCTACGCGGGCGCAACGGTGCTCACGACTTTGATGGGGTGGAACGACGCCAGTCACTTCCTGCTCGCGGTGGCGGTGATCGCCGGAGGGGCCGCGATCTGCGCGGTGTTTGGCGGCCTGCGCTCGGTGATGTGGATCGACGTGTTCCAGGCCACGGTGTTGGTGGTCGGAGGCGCGGTCACGCTCTTCGCGGGCATCGCCCACGCCGGCGGCCTCGAGGCGCTGCTCACCATGCGGGATCCGTCCGAGGCGGGCATGTGGTCGGTCATCCAGCCCGCTTCGCACGTGTTCGGCTGGCTTCCCCTCCTCACGGGCGCGGTGATTCTCGGCGTGCACGGCCATTGCACGGATCACGACTATGTGCAGCGGGCGCTCGCGGCGCGCAGCCTGTATCACTCGAAAATGGGCGCGGTGTTCGCCGCCCTGCTGAAGATCGTGGCGCTCTTTGTCATCGCCGCTCCGGGAGCGATCGCCGCGCGTCTGCTGCCCGACCTCGCGCATCCGGATCAGGCCTATGCGGAAATGGTCACCCGCTTCGTTCCCACCGGCCTGGTCGGGCTCGTGCTGGCCGGCCTGCTCGCGGCCATCCTCGGAACGATGGCCGCGGGGCTCTCGGCTTCGTCGTCGATGCTCACCTACGATTTTGTTCTCAGGGCCGTTCCGCGGCTCTCCGAACGCGCCCGCGTCCGGCTCGGCCGCGGACTGATGGTCGGCATTCTCCTCCTGTGCAGCGCCGCGGCTCCCCTGATCGGAAAATACTCCGGGCTCTTCGCCTACCTCGTGAAGCTCTGGTCGCTCCTCGCGCCGCCGGTGTTTGTCTGCGTCGTCTTCGGACTGTTTTCCCGTCGAGCCGACAACCGCGGCGCGGTCGCCACGCTCGCCGTGGGAACCGTGCTCGGCGCCATCGCGTTTCCCGTCCTCGATTCTCCCCAGGCGCTCGCTCATCTCCCCCCTTATTTGCACAACGCGCTCAACGTGGGATTTGTCATCACCTTGATCTGCACGGCCGTCATGATCCTCTTCAGCCGCTCGCGCCGGTCGTCCTCCCCGGCGCTTCATCAACAGTTCGCGACGGACAATCGCGCGGCCATGACGGTCGCGGAGCGGCGCCGCTACCGGATGTTTCTCGGCTTCGTCGCCATCTGCTGGCTCGTCGTGGTCGTGACGTTCTCCCCGTGGGGCGTGGCCGGTGGCTGATCCAACAAAGCCGCGCGCATGTTGCCGCCAATGAAATCAATCGCCATCCTCCTTCTCGGCGCCGCCGGGCTTCTCGCGGTCGCGGCCAGAGCCGAACCGGACACAACTGGAACGACGGTTGCCCGACCCAATATTGTTTATATTCTCGCCGACGATCTTGGACCCGGCGATGTGTCGGCGCTGAATCCGCAGGCTGCCTGGCGCACGCCGAATCTGGATCGACTGGCTCGGGAAGGCCGGACATTCACCGATGCCCATTCCGCCTCCGCGGTGTGCACGCCCAGCCGCTACGCCATCCTGACGGGACGCTATCCATGGCGGACGATCCTGAAGGCGCGAGTGCTCAACGGCTACTCGCCCGCTCTGATCGAAAGCGGGCGGCTCACCGTCGCCGAACTGCTCCGCCGCGCCGGTTATCGGACCGCGGCGATCGGCAAGTGGCATCTGGGGCTTGATTGGGCGAAGCGCGGGCCGGAGCCCGAGGCGGTGGATTTCGAACAACCGATGGCGCGCGGCCCCGTTCAGGCCGGATTTGATTATTTTCACGGCATCAGCGCGTCGCTCGACATGCCGCCGTATGTATATATCGAGAACGATCGCGTCGTTTCTCCGCCGGCACATTCCGTCGCGTTGAGCCCCAAACCCGCCTTCTATCGCGCCGGTCCGACCGCCGACGGTTTTTCGCACGAGCAGGTGCTGCCGCATCTGACGAAAAAGGCCGTCGACCACATCGATCGGGTGGCGGATGACCGCGCGCATCCATTTTTCCTCTACGTTCCGCTCACCGCCCCGCACACGCCGATCATGCCCGGCGAAGCATGGGCGGGGAAAAGCGGCGTCAACGCCTACGGCGACTTCGTCCTCGCGACGGACGACGCCGTGGGCCGGATCCTCGCCGCGCTCGACCGGCGGGGGCTGGCCGGCAACACGCTCGTCGTCTTCACTTCCGACAACGGCTGCAGCCCGTTCGCCGACTTCGAAACGCTGGGCCGGCACGGACACGATTCGAGCAACGGCTATCGCGGCGCCAAGGCCGACATCTACGAAGGCGGCCACCGGATTCCGTTCATCGCGCGCTGGCCGGGACACGTCGAGCCGGGCTCGCGCTCCGACGCGCTCGTTTCCCAGACAGACCTGCTCGCGACCTGCGCGGAACTCGTCGGCGCCACCCTGCCCGCGGACGCCGGAGAGGACAGCGTGAGCATGCTGGCGCTGCTTGGCGCCGACGCCGGTCGCGGTCGTGATTCGCTCATCGTCGCGTCCGTCAACGGCTCGCTCGCCATCCGCCGGGGCGATTGGAAGCTCTGCGCCTGTCCGGACTCGGGCGGCTGGAGCGATCCGCGGCCCGGTCAGGCGCCGGAAGGTTTGCCGCCATTCCAGCTTTTCGACCTGCGCAACGATCCGGGGGAAACGCGCAACCTTGCGACGGAGCGTCCGGACAAACTCGAGGAACTCGGACGGCTGCTGTTCGAGCACGTGGCGAATGGCCGCAGCACCCCGGGCTCTCCACACCCGCTCACGCTCGACGATTTCCACGCCGAAATCCAACCCGTGAAGGTGTTCGCGCCCGGCGGATCCGACTGAAACGCGGGGAGCGCCCGGGCTCTTTCGATCCGTCCATCACTTCCAATCGCACCTGTTCCGCCCGCCCGCGCGACATTTGGATTGCGCCGGATTCTTTCCGATCCAAACCTCACGGCATCGCGTCGCGGGTGTAGTTCATCGGTAGAATGCGAGCTTCCCAAGCTTGAGAGGAGGGTTCGATTCCCTCCACCCGCACCA
>CAZFCY010000152.1:0-12110 GCA_964517665.1 uncultured Opitutaceae bacterium
TTTGACACACCATGCGTCTATCATTTTGAGTCTCATCTTGAAAGCTAATTAGAATTAGAGCATAGTAAGTGAACGCCACAAGAACAGCGTCGCCGTCGTTTGCGTCCACGACTCCAGCAAGCTCGTTCCTGTCACGATCGTGCAGGACCACGACCGGCGGAACCGGCGCGCGCGGTGAAATCGATGCCTTGGCGGCGAAGCCATCGGCGATCAGCCTTTCGACCTCTTCTCGCGGCAGGTTGCTCCGCAACTCTTCGGAGTATCTCTTCATGCGACCCGCGGAGGTCGCGTTTACTCCGCTATCGATGAGGGAGCCGATAAGCCCGCCGACGGCTGTCACGCCGATCATCGACGGATTGATCGTTGTGCCGATCTCCTCCTGATCAGTGGCCAGCACAATCGAGGCGTTTGCGTCTTCGAGCGAAACGCCTGGCTGCAATGCGGTTCGATAGGGCGTCGCGCAGCCGGCAAGAACAAAAAGGCAGAGGACGAGTCCCATGGCGCAACGTCGCGCGCGTGGTTCCGGTTCGGAGCGATCAGTCGCGGAAAGCCTTCGATTCAAGCAACGTGCGCGGCCAGTTCTCGCTCCACGCGCTTCAGTGGCTCGCCGTGTTTCAGATGAGTCCTCAGACAGATCAAACATAGGATCTGCTTTCGGCCGCCCCGTGCGGCGGAAAAGCAATTTTTCACCGATGGCAGAAAAACAAGCGCGCGCTCGAACGACGCCCTTGGATTGACCCGCGATGCGATACGCTCCCGCGCGGGCGCATGGAGGGTGATTCCAATTCCGCTCCTTCCGGGGCGTGGCTTGCCGCGCCCGCGGGCGGTCAGTGCGACTGCGCGGTGTAAAGCGCGACGAGCGCGGCGCCGATCGCCTGCGAGAGTTCTCCAAGCGAGGCGGCCACGACTTTCATGCGCTCGCGCTGCGCCGGGAAGAGATACGGGAGGGCCGCCTGATGGATGCCTTTCAAGTAACGCTCGCGGAACCCGGCCGTCGTCGATTCCGGGTCGATGAGTCCGCCGCCGATGACGACGAACTCGGGATCGAATGCCATCACGAGGGACGCCATGTGAAGGCCGAGCGCCTTCGCCTGAAAATCGAATATCTCGAGCGCGAGCGCGTCGCCTTTCTGCGCCCGGCCGCGCAGCGAGAGCACTTTTCCCTTCTCCGACTCGGTCGAGGTGGCGAGTTCGTGGCCGGGATGTTTTTTCAACATGTCGGCAAGAAGCTGCGGCAGGCCGGAGATCGTCGTGTAGGCCTCGATGCAGCCCCAGTCGCGACCGCAGCCGCACGTGTAGGGCCGCGCGCCGAGGAGCTGCAACGGAGCCGGCATGTGCCCCGCTTCCATGCCGGCGAGCGAATCGCCATCGAGCGGCAGGCCGTTGGCGTCGACATACGCGCAGCCGAGGCCCGAGCCCGGAGCGAGCATGAGGACGGATGCCTTTCGCGTGCCGCGAACGAGCCGCGCCTCGGCCACGCCGCCGTAATTGCCGTCGTTGCCGGCCACGAGCGGGATCGCCCGCCCCGCTTTCTCCGCCAGCGCCGCGCTGTAGTCGCGATGAAAATCCCATCCTGCGAACGACGCCGGCAGGTTCGCCGAGCGCTCGAGCACGCCGTAACTCCGGTACGGACCCGGTATGGCGAGGCCGACGCCGAGCACCTGATCCCACGCCAGATCGTTGTCGGCGAGAAACCCGACGACGCCCTCGATCCAGCCCTCGACCACCGCCGCAGAGCCGGCCTGGGCGTTGGTCGCGCTCTGGCGAAGATGCGTGGAAATGGCGGCGCCGTCGGCCCACACACCGCCCGTCTTGGATGTCGTGGCGCCACTGTCGGTGCCGAGAAAAACGCCTTGGGATCGGGTCATGGAAGAGCGGATATGAACGGTGTCGGGTGTCGGATGTCAGGTGGCAAAGGACGAGCGATAAGGGACAGGAGTCGGACCGGAAGTCACAAGTCGAAAGTCGAAGGCCTGCGACACTGTCCCCTGACTCCTGACCCTGCTTCGAATCACATGCCGCGCTCGACGAAGGCGATGCGCCGGTCATAAGAGACGCGAGGCAAGAAGCTGGAAATCGAAGCCGACCACCCCACGTCCGCGCCGATTGCGCGTGATCGCCGCCGCGTTCACTGACAACTTCGCGGCCCCACATGAAGAGATCCGCGCGCACCCCCCGATCCGTCCGTCTCGCGATCATCGGCGCCGGCGGCATGGCCCACACCCATGCCAAGGCGTTCGCAAACATCCCGGGTTGCAAGCTGGCCGCGGTGGTCGAGATCGATCCGGCTCGCCGCGAGACATTTGCCAGGACCTACGGCATCCCCGGCGCGTTCGCCAGCGTGCCGGAGATGCTGAACTCGACCCGGATCGATGCCGCGACGGTCGTCACACCCGACCCCTTCCACGCGCCCGTCTCGATCCAGTGTCTCCAGGCCGGGTTGCACGTCATGTGCGAGAAACCGCTCGCGCTCGATCATGCCGAGGCCAGACGGATGGTGATCGCGGCGCGAAAGGCGGGGCGGATCAACCTCGTCAACTTCTCCTACCGCAACTGGCCGTGCATCCACGCCGTGGCCGAAGCCGTGCGCGCCGGAAAGATCGGCGAGGTCCGCCACGTCGAGGCGAGTTACCTGCAATCGTGGCTTTCCAGCAACGCGTGGGGCGACTGGCGGACTTCGCCGCAGTGGCTCTGGCGCCTGTCCACGCGCCACGGCAGCGCGGGCGTGCTCGGCGACATCGGCGTCCACATCGTCGATTTCGCCACCTACCCGGCCGGGCCGATCCGCTCGGTCTTCGCGCGGCTCAAGGCATTTCCGAAAGCGCCGCGCAATCGCGTGGGCGAATACATCCTCGACGCCAACGACTCGGCCGTGCTCAACGTCGATTTCGTCAACGGCGCGCTCGGCACGATCCACACCACACGCTGGTCCACCGGCCACGCCAACCGCCTCCATCTCAAAATCTCAGGCACGCTCGGCGCGGTGGAGATCGACTCGGAAAAGTCCACCACGACCTACCGCATGTGCGACGGCGAACACGTCCACACCGCCACCTGGCGCGAGGTCGAGGCCCCGCCGACACAGACGAACTACGATCGTTTCATCGCCAGCATCCGCCGGGGAGGAAACGAACAGCCGGACTTCGCGCGCGGCGCCGAGATCCAGCAGGTGCTCGACGCCAGCTTCGCCTCCGCCCAATCGGGAAAGCCAGTCACGCTTCGCCGCCGCTGAGGAAGAGCGAGGTCGCATCGAAAACCGCCGCCATGCCGGGAAACAGAGCGAAGCGCGAGCCACTGTCCGAGTTTTGTGGGCCGTCTGCTTGCAGACGCTCCCCGGGGCATTCGCGAAAACCGGAGCGCCAGCAAGCGGGCCGCCTGCAGCACGCCGTCGGGAAGCAGCGGCGAGCCCGCGAGCGGGCGTGCGATTGCCTTGCCGGCTGCGCGCGTGTGCGCAGCGTTTGAGCGCGTGAGCCACCCCTCGTTTGTCACACGAACCCGGCGAGGGTTCGTTTCCGCGATCGCAGTTTCATGTGTCGCGTTTACCTCGAGCCTTTTCGTCGAAGCGGCGACGAAGGCGGTCGAAAAGCCTGTCGCCGAAACCACGGCCGGGCGCGTCAGCGGATACATCGACGAAGAGATTCTCGCCTTCAAGGGCATTCCCTACGGAGCCGACACCGCCACGACGCGCTTTCGCGCCCCGCGTCCGCCGGAGCCGTGGAGCGGCGTGCGCGAGTGCGTCGAGTTCGGTCCCCGCGCCCCGCAACCTGCCGGGCGGGCGGCGTCCGGCGTGGGCGCCGCGCCGGAGGTGATCGAGAGCGAGGATTGCCTCCGACTCAACGTCTGGACGCCCGCGCTGCGCGACGACGCGACGCGGCCCGTGCTCGTTTACTTTCACGGCGGCGCCTACAACGCCGGAACCGTCAACGACGACCTCTACGACGGCGCGCGCCTCTGCCGTCGCGGCGATGTCGTGGTCGTCACCGTCAACCACCGGCTCAACGGCTTCGGTTTTCTTTACCTCGCGGAGATCGGCGGCGCGAGGTTCGCGGACTCGGGCAACGCCGGCATGCTCGACCTCGTGCTCGCCCTCGAGTGGGTGCGCGACAACATCGCCGGATTCGGCGGCAATCCGGGAAACGTTGCGATCTTCGGCCAGTCGGGCGGCGGCGCGAAGTGCGCGACGCTCATGGCCATGCCGTCCGCGCACGGCTTGTTTCACCGCGTCTGGACCATGAGCGGACAACAAATCGCCGGGCGCGACGCCACGCGTTCCACGGAGACCGCGCGAAGCACGCTGAAAAAACTCGGCCTCGACGCCGCGGGCCTGGACACGCTCGACGCGCTGCCGCGCGAACGCCTGGCCGAAGCGATGCGTGGTGGCGTCTGGAATCCGGTCATGGACGGGCATGCGCTCCCGCGGCATCCCTTCCAGCCCGATGCGTCTCCACTTTCTGGATACATCCCGATGGTCATGGGCAGCACTCGCGACGAAACCCGCAATCTGATCGGCGGGCGCGATCCGCAGCTTTTCGAACTCGCCTGGGACGCGCTCCCCGACCAGATCACGCGAAGTGTCCGGCAGTTCATCGGAGATCTCCAGCCCGCGGACATCGTCGCGCGCTATCGGGAGATGTATCCGGACTACACACCGGGCGATGTCTTCTTTGCCGCGACAACCGCCGCGCGTTCCTGGAAAAGCATGGTCGTCCAGCTCGACGTGCGCGCGGCTCAACCCGGCGCGCGGACGTGGGCCTACCACGTTGACTGGCCCTCGCCGGCAGACGGAGGCAAGTGGAAGGCGCCACACGGGATCGATATCCCGCTCGTCTTCGACAACATCGCCGAAAACCGGCTGACCCGTGACGCCGCGCCGGATGCTCAACAGCTCGCCGATCTCATGAGCGGCGCGCTCCTGGCGTTTGCCCGTACTGGAAATCCGAATACACCCGCGCTGCCAGCCTGGCCGGCCTACGATCTCGAGACAAGGACGACGATGGTCTTCGACGTTTCGCCTGCGGCCGTGCGCGATCCCCGCGGCGGCGAGCGCAGGCTCTTCGAAGCGGCTCCCTACATTCAGCCCGGCACGTGAGGCGTGCGGGACGAATCGCGGGGACGCGCCAGGCGCCGAACTATTCGAGACGTTTCTTTTGCCTCATCTGCAGCAACTCCACGATGAGACAGAAACCGAGCGGGAGATACACGTAGGTTTTCGGCAGATGATGATGCGCGCCCTCGAGGACGATCGTCACGCCGATGACGATGAGAAACGCGAGCGCGAGCACCTTGAGCGAGGGATTCCTGCGGATGAAACGCGCGATCGGCTCGGAAATCGTCAGCACCAGGACGACCGAGGAAAGCACGGCGCCGTAGAGCACCCAGGCTTCCTGCGTCAGGCCGACGGCGGTGATGACCGAATCGATGGAGAAGACCAGGTCGAGCGCAAGGATCTGCCCGATCGCCGAGCCCACCGACAGCGCGCCGCCCGCGGCCCCGGCTGTCGCATCGTCATGGGGATGCTCGACGGTGTGGTGCATTTCCTTCACCGCCTTGAAGAGCAGAAAGGCGCCGCCGACGATCAGGATCAGGTCCTTCCACGAGATCGCGACTTCGCCGAGGATGAAGACGGGCTGGGTCAGCTTCATCACCCACGTGACGCCCGCGAGCAGGAGAAGGCGGCCGACGGCGGCAAAGATGATGCCGAGCCTGCGCGTGCGATCACGGTGTTGCGGCGCGCAACGATCGCTGATGACGGAAACGAGCAGGATGTTGTCGATCCCCAGCACGAGTTCGAGGCCGACGAGGATGAGAAAAGTGCCGATCAGGTGCAGTTCCATGGCGGGCGCGGGTTGAAGAGCGCGACGATGAGAAGGCCCTCGAACGGCTTCAAGCACACGCGAAAAGCCGCGCGGAAGTTCCCTTTCGACCTGACCTCCGCTGCCTGCGACCTCCATCAGGACGCCGCCGCCAGCACTTCGAACAGCAAACGCCCGGCTTCGCCGCGCGCGTCCCGACTCCGCGAAGGCGGGGAAAACGGGATACGGTTTTGACAAAGACCGGCCGTGGGGATGCCGTTTCCCTGCTCCCGTTTCCTCCCTGCGCTTTGACTCTGCACGAATGGCATTTGGCTGTACCCCTGTCCGTGTCTGTCTCGCCATCCTCGCGATACCATGGTCGCCGGCAGCCGCGCAGGTCGCGGCCGATCCGGCGACCGATGCGATCGATCGCACCGCGGAACCCGTGTCGGCCATTCCGGCCGCGCCGCGCGAAGGCCTCTCGCTGGCGCGGGCGATCCGGTTGACGCTGCTCAACAACCGCACGCTCGAGAAGGCCGGATTGGACCGCGAAACCCAGCGCTTCGACCTGCGCGTCGCCGAGGACGAGTTCTTCCCGAACCTCAATCTCTCGACCAGCGCGCTCTACAATCCGGCCCGAATCGCAGACGAGGAAACGACGCGGCGTTTCGGCGCCGTCGCGGCCGAAGTCTCGCAACGCCTGCCCACAGGCGGACGCGTGGCCCTCTCCTGGGAAAACTTCGGGACCGAAATCGCCCCGATCGATCCCGCGGCCATCTACGACTCCGGCGTGCTCGTGCGATTCGACCAGCCGTTGCTGCGCGGCGCAGGGTTGAAAACCGGCCTGGCCAACCTCCGCATCGCGCGAATCGCCGAGGAGGGCAACATCCTCGATTTTCGCCGCACGGTGATGGACACGATCACGCGCGTGATCCTCGCGTATCGCGCGCTGTTGCAGACGAACCTGCAGCTCGAAGTCACCGAGACCGCGCTGCAGCGCGCCCGCGAGCAACTGCGGGTCAACCGCGCCCTCGTCGAGGCCGGCATCCTCCCGCCGGTCGAGATCGTCCAGACCGAGGCCGACATCGCCTCGCAGGAGTTCAACGTCCTCACCGCGCGCGCCGCGCTCGAATCGGCGCGCTTCAACCTGATCAAACTCCTCGACATCGACCGCGACACCGCGCTCGAGCCTTCCGACGCGATCGAGATCCCGGAGTTCACGCTCACGCTCGACGAGGCGCGCGAGATCGCCTACCGCAACCGGCCCGACTACCTGCAATCGCAACAGAACCTCGCCATCGCGGGCATCAGCACCGACGTCGCGAAGAACAACCGCCTCTGGAATCTGCTGCTCTCCACCCACTACCGGCTCGACGGGCACGACGGCGAACTCGGCTCGGCGATCGACGACGCGCTCTCGCGCTCGAACGAAAACTGGTCCGTCGGCCTCACGCTCAACGTCCCGATCGGCGACCTCACGCGGAAACAGGGCCACCTCCGCGCGCGCAACCGCGCGCTGAAAGCCGCGATCGACCTCATCGAGGCGCGCGAGAACATCGAGATCGAATTGCGCGACGCCTTCAGGAGCATCGAGCTGAGCCGGCAACGCGTGCGCGTCTCGACCGTGGCGCGCGAACTGGCCGAGCGCAAACTCGAGATCGAAAAAGGAAAACTCCAGACCGGCCGCACGACCAACTTCGCCATCGTCACGTTTCAAAACGATCTCGTCCGCGCGCGCCTGAACGAGATCAGCGCGAAGATCGGTTTCCTCAACGCGCTCTCCAATCTCGACCAGACGCTCGGCGCCACGCTCGACACCTGGGGCATCCGCATGGAAGAACTGGACCGCGCCGGCCCCGCTTCCGCTTCCGCGCTCGCGCCGGTTTCTCCATGAATGCTCGTCCGGAAAACGCCGGCTCCCACGCCGGTCCCGACCTTCGCCAGGTGCTCCGGCAGATCACGGAGCGCATGAGCGCGTTCATGGGCGTCGAGCGCAGCAGCATTTTCCTTTTCGATGCCGCGACCGACGAACTCTGGACGCCGGCGGCGCAAGGCATCGAGGGATCGGACGAGATCCGGATCAAAAGCGGCCAGGGCATCGCGGGCGAGGTCATGAAAACCGGCGTCGCGATGCGGATCGACGATCCCTACAATGATCCGCGCTTCTTTCCCGAGGTCGATCGCAGGTCCGGCTTCCGCACGCGCAATCTTTTCTGCCGTCCGATCAGCAACACCTCGGGCGCTCGCATCGGTGTCATCCAGCTTCTGAACAAAGCCGGCGGCCCGCTCACCGCGCGTGACGAAGAGTTGCTCGACGTCCTCTGCGCGCAGGCGGCGATCGCGATCGAAAACGCCCGGCTCTACGAAAGTCTGAAGCGCGTCAACGCCTCCGAACGCGCGCTCCACGCCGAGCTGCAAAGCAAGCACTCCGAGCTTCAGGTGGCTTTCAACGAGATCGAGCGCGCCGCGATGCAGCGCGAGATTCTCGCGCGCAAGATGAAGACGGTGCGCGCGTCCGCGGTCGTCGCGATTTTTCTGCTCTTCGGCGTGCTCGGTTTCTTCGCCTGGCGCGCGGCGTCTCCAGCCGGCGCGGCCGCGCGCGCGCCTCGATTCGATCCGACGATCGTCGACGACCCCTCGCGCTGGCACACCGTTTCCATGCGCCCGCTGACTTCCGCGATCACGCTTCTGGGAAACATCGAACCGCTCGAGATCGCGCACCTCACGAGCCCGTTCCGCGGTCGCGTCGCAGAGAAAAACTTCGAGTACGGCGAGCTGGTGACAGAAGGACAATTGCTCGCGCGCGTCGACACGACCGAGCTTCAAGTGGAGTTGCGCAACGCGAGCATCGCCGCGATCAGAGCACGCCACGAACTCTCGCGCCTGGAACAATGGAGCGCCAGCCCGGAGATGGCGCGGGCCGAACGCGCGCTCCGGAAGGCGGAACTCAGTTACGAAGCCAACAAGCGAAACCTCGAGGAACTCGAGCAGCTCTCGACGCTGGGAATCATCGCGGCCTCGACGCTCGACAGCGCGCGCCAGCAGTTCGCCACGCAGGAAGCCGACCTCCGCTCCGCGCAGGAGGATCTCGCCAACATCCGCGCCAGCGCGAGCGAAGAGCGCATCACGATCGCTCGTTACGAAGTGGCGAACACCGACCTGCGCGTGAAAGAACTCGAGGAGAAACTGGCGCGCGCGGAAATCCATGCCCCGTTTTCCGGCATCGTCATCCTGCCGAATTCCCGACCGATCCCGAACCGCAACCGCGACAACAACGGTTTCTTCGAAGTCGGGACAACCATCAACCAGGGCGAGGTCCTCCTCTCGCTCGGAAACATGGAAGCCGTCGCCGTGCGCACCCGCGCCGACGAAGTCGATGTCGCCAACATCCGCCACGGACAACCGGTGGAGGTCACGGGAGACGCGTTTCCCGGGGTGACGCTGCGCGGCGAAGTCTCCTACCTCTCGTCGCAGGCGATTCTCACCAACAACCGCCCCTACTTCGAGGTCGGCATCAAGACCGCGCCGCTCGAGGAATCGAAACGAAACAGCGTGCGCCTCGGCATGACGGCGCGGCTGCGCATCCTCGTCCAGCAGGCCGAGTCGGCCGTGGTCGTTCCTGTCAGCGCCGTCTTCAGCGAGGGCGGCGAAACACGCGTGTGGAAGCGCGTCGCGACAGACGGCGCGATCGATGTGCGACAGGCGGGCGTGCGGTGCGGCGTCACGAGCGGCGACAGCGTCGAGATCCTCGCCGGCGTGGCCCCCGGCGACACCGTCCTCATCAACGCGCGAAGCTGGCGCCCGTAAGCCGGAGGAAATCGCCGCATGCCCCCGCTTGTTTCGCTGCGTGATGTCTCGAGGATCTTCCGCGCGGGCCGGGAAACGATCACGGCGGTGGACCACGTGTCGTTCGATGTTCTTCCCGGCGAATTCGTCATCCTGACCGGGCCGTCCGGCTCGGGGAAAAGCGTCCTGCTCAACCTGCTCGCGCTGCTCGACGCGCCGAGCAGCGGTGTATTCAGATTTTCAGGACAGGACATGCGCGAACGCGCGGACGACGAGATCACCTGCCTGCGCAATCGGAAGATCGGGATGATTTTCCAGCGCCCCTGGATGATCGACCGGCTCTCCGTGGCCGGCAACGTCGCGCTGCCCCTCCGCTACCGTGGCGCCGATGCCCGGAAATCCGCGCGGGAAGCGCGCGCATGGCTCGAGCGCGTCGGATTGCTGGCCCGCGCCGACGACCTGCCGCGCAATCTGTCCGGCGGCCAGCTCCAGTTGGCGGCCCTCGCCCGGGCGTTGATCGCTGGCCCCGAAGTGATCCTCGCGGACGAGCCGACCGCGGCATTGGACAGTGACGCGGAAGCGCGCGCGCTGCGGATCCTTCACGACGCCAGTCGCGAGCAAGGCGCGGCTGTCGTCCTCGTCACTCACGATCCTGAAACCGCTCGAACGCTCTCCGCGAACGGGAGAATGGTCGAAATGCGAAACGGCGCGATCGTCGCGGACTCGCGGGACGCGACCGCGACGCGGGAATCGTTGCTCTCACCGGCATGAGCGCGCGCGTGCCCATCGAGTTGCGCCGCGTCTTCGGCGGCCGGGGAATCATCAGCATCTGCGGTCTGGCGGTGGGGATCGCGGCCGTCTTTTCGCTCCAGTCCCTGACGCAGACCGTGCGGAGGGAAACGATCACGCGGTTGATCGCGGGAACCGAGGATATCGTGTCCGTGGAATTCACGCAGCGCGCCGCCTCCAGCGAAACAAGGGAGGCGCCGCGGCTTTCCTCCGAGATCGTCGCCCAGCTCGAATCGCGGCTGCCGGCGGAAAACATCGTGGCCACGTTTGGAGACACGCGGGAGTCGATCATCTTTGGCGGCCGGACTTACGCGGCGCGCGTCGCCGGCGTCACGCCCTCGGTCTTCGATCTGTATGCCGCGGCGCCGTCGTTCGGGCGCGCGCTTTCTCAGTTGGACAGGAACCAGCCCGTCGCGCTTCTGGGAAAAAGCCAGGCCCGCGCGCTGGCGGGCGAGGCGGATCCGGGATCGCTCATCGGCAGCCAGTTTCAACTGGCGGAAACTGTCTTCACAATCATCGGGATCGTGGATGGGGCCGGCTTCGGCTCCGGTGATCGGTTCGCGCTCGGCGACGCGATCGTGGTCACGGCCGATGTTTATGAACGGCGCCTCGACGCGCCCGGCGTTTCCCATGTCTTGATCGGGCTTCGGTCGCCGCCCGATCGGGAAATGGTCGGGGCAGCCCTGGCGCCGTTTTTCGACTCGTTCCGCGATCGCGGCATCGAGATCAGCAGCTTCAGCGAAGAGCGCCTGCGGGTCGCGAATGAATTTCGCATGATCACGCTGCTCTTGCTCGTCGGCGGCGGAGTCGCCTTCGCGCTCGGAAGCCTCGGAATCGTAAACCTGTTGCTCGGCAATCTTTCGGATCGGGAAAGCGAGATCGGCCTGCGCCGCGCCCTCGGAGCAACGCGGAGCGAAATCAGGCGATGGTTCCTGATCGAGGCGATGATCGTGTGCGGAACAGGAGTTGCCGCCGGCTTGCTGTTGGGGGGCGTTCTCAATGCCGTTTTCGCCGCATGGAAGGATTGGGAGCCGGCCTGGAGCGTCTTCGGCGCGCTCGCGCCCGCCACAGTCGCGCTCCTGGCCGGAACAGCCGCCGGACTGATCATCGGCGCAAGCGCGTCCAACGCCGGCGTATGCGCCGCGATGCGAAAACTCGACTGACGCGCGTAAAAAAGGAAGGCCCGACCACGCGTAAACGCGGTCGGGCCAAAAACCTGGCAATTACCTACTCTCGCGAAACCTTACGTTCCACTACCATCGGCGGATCAGGGCTTAACGGCCGTGTTCGGGATGGGAACGGGTGGGACACCTGACCTATGGTCACCAGGAAAGTCGTTGCTTCCGAAGAAGCGAAAAATTGGGTAATCCAAACGCCTAGACTCGTCTATTAAAACGAGCAAACCACACGAGTAATTAGTACCGGTTAGCTGAACACATCGCTGTGCTTACACATCCGGCCTATCAACCAGGTCGTCTACCTGGACTCTTCAGTCCCCCGAAGGGGAAAGGGAGATCTCATCTTGGGAGGAGCTTGGCGCTTAGATGCTTTCAGCGCTTATCTCTTCCGGACATAGCTACCCGGCGCTGCCGCTGACGCGACAACCGGAACACCAGGGGTCCGTCATTCCCGGTCCTCTCGTACTAAGGAATGAACCCCTCAAATCTCCAACGCCCACAGCGGATAGAGGACCGAACTGTCTCACGACGTTCTGAACCCAGCTCGCGTACCACTTTAATCGGC
>CAZFCY010000153.1:0-7907 GCA_964517665.1 uncultured Opitutaceae bacterium
GAATCGGACCAGCCTTTGTGGCCCTTCGATTCGTCCCAGCGGCTGGCGAACATGTGATACCTGCCATCGGGGCCCTTGATGATCTGCCCGTCCCAATAGCAGTATGTGTTGGCAGTGTCCTCGAGTCCGTTCCGCGGATCGCGCGGCAATACATTTGGCGCTCCCCAGGCTTCCCGCGTCAGCGAGCCCTGGATCGGCATGGGGAGAAAGTAATCGATAAAGGTCTTGTCCATGGCGGAATCGCCGGCTTGCGCGAAACTCGTGGAAATCAAGGCCGCGAGACCGGCGCCGGCGGCCAGGATGCGCGCGATTCGATCGAGTGGGCGAGGGAGGCTCGAAAACCGTGTTCGGCGATCGGGCCTGAAGGAAGGGGCGGCGTGACAGGAGGGCATGGCATGGAGTTGCTCGAGTGCTGAAGAGATGGGCGGGAACCCGCCCGTCCCAAGCGAGCGAGGATCCGGGCTTGCCTTCGTGGTGATATCACCATCAGGCCGAAGGCGGGGGCGGCCGGGACTTTTTTATGTATATATAAGGCGGCGGCACGCGCTCCGCGAATCAGGGGTTGGGCACGGTGAAGACCCAGTCGTAGTCGCGCCAATGCGCGTTCATGATGTCGATCTTGAGTTTCAATTGATCGGCAAGCGCGGGGCCGAGCCGCATGATCGTCTCCTCCTCGGCGACGGGCGCGAGATCGAGCAGGGGTTGCGGCGTGCTTTCGAGCAGGCGGCGAAGGCGCACGGTGTTGTCGATTTCCTTGCGCGCGAGATCGAGCATGGCCGAGCGGTCCCAACCGCTTTGCGTGCCGAGCACGGGATTCGGCTCGGGTTTCACGGCCAGCGCTCTCACCCGGTCGAGTTGCGCCTGATACGCGACCATGTGATCGGCGGAGTGCAGCAGGCAGACGACGACTTCGAGCCTCCGGCCGAAAAGATCCCAGCGGGCGCGCGAGTCCCCATCGGCGGCGGCATCGCGGATGCGGCGGACGTGGCCGATCGCGCCTTCGATGTCGGGCACGACCGTCTCGATCACACGTTGAAACAGCAGGTGGGCGCCGTAGCCTTCGAACATGCGCATGGCCTGAATATCGATCAGGTTGTCCGCTTGCTCGTCTCCCTTGGCCTGAAACAGGAACGGCCGGTAATAATCTCTTTCCTCGTCGGAAAGCTCGGCCGGAAACGGCACCATCGGGCGATTGATCCAGCGATTCAGCACATGGCCGAACTGCAACATGTCGCCGAAGTCGAGCGCGTCGAGCCGGCGGTCGGCGTCGTCGAGCAGCAGCCACGCCGCGAGCAGCGCGTCGGCTTGCGCCTCGCCCGCTTCGGCGGCGGCAAATGCGCGCAGCGCGGCGAGCCGCTCGACGACGTCACCGCGCGCGCTTGTCTGCGTGGCGTCCACCAGGCGGGCGTTGAACTCCATCACCGCCTCCTCGGCGCGCAGACTGATGAGCCGGCGCGTGACCGCGGCCTCCGCGCCGGCAGCCTGGGGCGCGCTCACGCGGCCGTCGCGCAGCCAGCGCAGATCGGGAATCGCGAGGCCGACCACGGGATAGAACGCGCCGCGGGCGTAGGCATCGCTCGCGCGCAGTCCCTGGAACGGCCGGCCATCGGGGCCCTCGCGGCCTTGCACGGCGATGCCGCGCGGAAGCTTGTGGGCGATGGCGTCGAGTTGCTCGGGCGAGAACGACGGCAGCATCCACTGGCGCGGCGTGATCGGGTTGAGGTTGATCTCGATCTCGTGCCCGGCCTGTTTCGCGGCGTCCTTCAGCGCGATCAGGAACGACGAAATGCGATCGGCCATCGGGCGGTGTTTGCAATCGCTGTGGCCGTTCAACCCGGGATAGAGCGCCGGCGACCAGCAGAAGCCCGAGCCCGAGTCCTGCGTGAGAAAGCTGAACGTCTCGATCTCCGGGCAGCGCGCGAGGAGGCTCTTCATCGCCTCGGTATAAAGGCGCAGCGTTTCGGGCTGATCGACGCACATGGAAAAACGCGCCACACGCGAGCGGTTCGGCTGATCGACCCGCGGGCCGCGCAGATGCGGATGCGCGGTGAAAAACGCCTCCGGCATGACTTGCGGAATGTTGGCCGCCCAATGCGCCTTGAGCCCGAGCCGGCGGAGAATCTTGCAGCGTTCCTCCAGCAACGTGGCGATGCGCTCGCCGTAGGCCATGTCCACGAAGGGCCGCGTTTCGACCGCGGGAAACAGCTTGAAGAAATCGGGCCGCTGGATGAACCACGCGGGATAGGGATCATCCGGCGAATCGAACTGCCATTTGGCGACCGGCAGCCCGTCCGTGAGCGGCACGTGAGTCGCGCCGAGGTGTTTGGCGAGCGTGGCCTTCCGTTCGAAAAGCGCCAGTTCCCCGGCATCGAACGACGAAAGCGTCGCGGGCGCTGAACGAGAAGCCGCCTTTTCAGCGGCGGCCGATCCGAGAACAAATGCGGTCATGAAGGCGAGCAGGAACAGAGGGCGGCGAGGGCGAGTGGACATCGGAGACTTGGCGAGGTGTGAGGCGAACGAGGAGAAGACGCATGGGCAGTGAAACCGGCGCAAAGATCCCGGGGCAAGCTCCGGGGCATCGAAAGAAACGCAGGAGCGGCTTCAGCCGCGATTGATCGGCGCAACGCTTTCGCATCGCGGCTGAAGCCGCTCCTACTCCCACCCCAGGAACGAAGCAAGCGGCGGCAAGTAAAGATCCGCGGGGCAAGCCCCGCGGCATTGGAGGGACCGGCTCCGTCCGGTCCGCGAATACCCCCGGCTCTCGTTTCTCCAACCGGACGACACGGAGGTCGCCCCTCCACCATACAAGCCGAAGCAAGCTTCGGGGTTTCCGACCCAAAAGGAATGAAACATGCGAATCCCGAACGTCGAGCGCGACATGCGCAGGCCGCGCCCGTTCGTGCCGGCGAACGGGCGCGCGCGAAGAATCGATGGTCGATTCGGCGCGGAGACTCGATGGAGTCCCCGGCCGAACGATGGCCCGACAGTCACGGGCCGGGCTCAAAACTCGAATCGAGTTGTTATATAAAACTGGCGCGGGTCCACGATGCGATAGGCATAGGGCGTGCCGTCCATGTTCGCGGCGATGGCCTGAAGGCCGCCGCTTTCGAGGGCGTCGCGGACGTTCAGTTGCACCTTCACCCGCACCTTGTCGTCCATGATCCGCGTCGCGTACGAGATCCACATATCGACGTGAAACTCCTCGTCGCCGAAGATCGGCTGGTTCGGGTCGCCCCGGCGCATGACTCCGTCTTCGTCGATGAAGCCGCGGCTGCCGATCGACGACTTGTCCTCCCAACGCGCCGCGCCGCCGAAGGAGACGCCCCTGAAGCGGCCTTCCTGGATGGCATAGTTGGTGATGAAGTTCGCGCGCCACTTGCGCTGTCCGGGCGAGACGAGGCCCTCCTGCGAACGGATGGCCTCGACTTCGTTCAGGAGGAGGCCGCGGTGGTAGGCCTCGGTGTTGAACCAGCCACTCGCCACGTTGGGCTCGATCTCGTTGCCGCGATAACCGTAGGCGCTCCAGAAGTTGCGGAGGCTGACTTCGCGCTCTCCGCCGCGGTATTGGAACGTTGCCGGCATGTCCGGCGCCGTCGCGCTCGTCCACCGGTCCATGCGCTCCTCGTGCCAGGGATCCCATTCCGGCGCGACGTCGTCGTAGACGGTCTCCTGCTTGCCGGCGGTGAACTTCATCGTCCAGTTTCGCACGGGATTGTATATCAACTGGATCTCGAGGCCCTCGGCCGAGTTGGAGGAGGTCGCCGATATGGATGGCCCGCCATCCGGGAAATCATAGGGAAGGCCGGTGATGGCTTCGACCTGGGCGCGCTGCGCGTCCGTAAACTCGCGGCTCGGATCGTTTGTCACGTCGGCGAAGAGCGGATCCTCCGGATCCTCGCCGGAACGGATCCGGACGACCATTTCCGCCCAGCTCCGGAAGGCGTCGCGGTCGATGCGATGCGTGCGACCGACGAATGTCGTGGCGACCCGGCCGCGCTCGTTCCGGTTGCTGTTCTCGAACCAGTTGACGCGGGCGGTGAGCTTGTTGTCGAAGAGCGAGATGCCGACACCCCAATCCTTGCCCTCTCCCGTGGGCTTCGGGAGCGGATTGCCGTAGAAATCGGTCTGGTTCGAGCCCGGCGGGTTGAAGTTGTCGGATTCGTTATAGTGGAACGACAGCCCTCCGATGTATTTGAATCCGCGGAATGGCCGGACGACGATTCCTCGCGTGGTCGTGGTGCCGGACAGTTTTTCCTTCGGGCCCCAGTTGTTGAAGATGCGGTTGATGTCCTCGAGCCGGCCGTCGACCAGGCCGGCCACGTCCACGCCGCCGCTGGCGCTCCGCGCCTCGTAGTCGTCCGTGCGCCAGCCGAAGGTCGTGATGATGCGGTCGCCGAGCAGATGGCTCTGGAGCGCGAGGTTCCTCGAGTCGATCACGCGGTTGTTCTGGCCCGTGCCCGCGAAGAAGTATTCCGTGTTGAGGATGATATTCCGGTCTTCATAAGCCCCGGTCTCCCAGTTGTAGGCGTGAAGCGTGTAGTCGGACCGGCCGTTCGTTCCGAGCGGACCGGGGTTGCCGAGGCCGGGATTCGCGGCGTTGACCACGCCATTCCCGCCCATGTAATAGTAGCGGCGGACGCCGCCCGAGTTCTGCGCGTAGTTCCAGGTGGCGGAGGCGCCCTCGGGAACGGGGCTCTGCACGTAGGCGATGCGCGCGCGGGTGCGGCGGGTCGTCACATCCTGCCTCGACCAGAAGCCCAGCATGCGATGGCGGCCGAGCCAGCGGGTGAAGTTGTCGTTCCTGGAGAAATCGAGCTGATACGCCAGTTGCGCCCGCAGGTTGTCGTTTTCCTCCGGGTTGGTGAAGGTGTCCGCCTGATAGTCGTCGATATAGGGCGCGAGAAAATAGGGATTGGGCGTGCCATCGATCAGATGCGTGTTGGTGTCGATCAGGATGGTGGCCGGGCCGGTGTTGGAGATCGGCCGCTGCTCCTTGGTGTCGACCTCCTGGCGGAACCATCCGACCTGCAGGAAGAGATTGTCCGCGATCTTCTGCTCGAGTTCGACATTGTAGGTGTTGCCCGTGAGCATCGCGAAGTTGGGCGCGAGGATGTTCACCGTTTCGAAGTCGTAGAGCGACTTGTCGGTGAGCGTGGGGGAATACCAGGGAGTCATCACGGGCAGGCCCGTGATGGGGTTTATCGGAGCATCCGGCCCCCGGGATTGCGTGAGCCGGCGGTCGGCGATGAGCCACTGTTCCGGAGTCCGGGTGGCGGCCCCGGGCGCGCCGGCCGTTTGGTGGCGCTGGACGAATCCGGCGTCGCCATCGGGGCTGATCAGCATGATATCCTGCGCGGAACCGATGAATTGAATGGCGGGCACGCGCAGGTTCGAGTTTGCGTTGTTCAACGCGTTGTCTCCCGTCGTGTCGCCTTCGACATAGCCCGGCGACTGGATCCCGGTCACGTACGGGCCGAACGTCTGGCCGCCATCGAGCAGCGTCACCATCCGGGTCGTGCCGTCGTAGACGGGCCTTCCGGCTTCGTACCAGTTGCTGACGAACTCCCGCGGAGTGATATAGTTCGGCCGGCGATTCTCGCTCCAGTAGTCCTCGACCATGCCGCGGATGATGGTGTTCGGAAACGGCTTGTAGGTGATCGATCCGTAATAGCGGCGGGTCTTGTCGTAAGACGGCTTCCGGCGAAAGCCCTTCTCTTCATACATCGCCGCCCCGTAGACCGCCAGCTTGTCGTCGATGAGCGGCATGTTGTGGCTGATGCTGGCCCGGCGCGATCCCCAGGAGCCGACGCGCGCCTCGATGTTCGTGCTGCGGACATTGAGCACGGCATTGGCCGTCGATTGATTGACGATGCCCGCCGCGCTGCCGAGGCCGAAGAGCAGCGAGTTCGGCCCGCGGCTGATCTCGATGGACTGGGTGTTGTAGACATCGAACGGCATCCGGTTGATCGTCGGGTAGTTGTTCTGCGACGTGTCGGCCGCGCTCAGGCCGCGGATCCGGTTCGTGGTCGCGGCGCTGGTGGTGGCGCCGGCATCGGAACTGTGGCCGGCGCCGAGATCCTTGAGGTGGCCGCGGTTGATCTCGTAGGCCGTGTAATTGTTCACGCCTTCCGTGTTGGCCTCGTAGAGAAACACATCGTTGATGTCGACCGAGGCCGTGTCCTCGAGCTGTTGCCTCGTCACGACCGTGATCGAGGCGGCCAGATCGCCGACGTTGGTGTTCAGCCGGCTGCCGACGAGCGTGTTCTCCGCATAGTAGCCGATGTCGTTCGAGGCATCGACGTTGAACGGGGAAAGGACCACCATCTCGTCCGCCATCTCGTCCGCCGGCGGAGGAGACCCGGTTCTCGTATCGGGATTGGTGCGATTCGGGCGCTGCTCTTCGGCCGGCTCCTCCGCGGGAGCCACAGCCTGTGTCCATGCGGCAGGAGCAATCAAAATTGCCCCCGCGAGTGGGGCAATCGCTTTCCATGGGAGAGAACGGGTCCAGTCGAGGATCTTCATTTCGGTCGGTGGGTTCTTCAGTTATCCGGCTTTCGGATGGTTTCGGGTGGCCGCCGCGAGCGCGGCCGACTGTTCGCAGACAGCAGACAGGTGGGCCTTTCCTAAAGGTTACGGAACAGGCTGCGGACGGCGAGGTTGCAAGAGTGCCTTTTTGCGCGACATTTGTGCCTTTTTTGGCGTGCCTTTGCTTTCATGAACCCTGTGTCTCCTCCCCGCGCCTTTCGTCATTCCGCTGTCAGGCGGCGCACGGTCCTGCTGGCTCAATCCTGGTGGCAGGACCGGATTTTGCGCGGTGTCGCCGACTACGCGGCCAAACACGATTGGGATCTGCAAAGCCTGATGCACTGGACGCACCGGGTGCCGGACGAATGGAAGGGCGACGGGATCATCGTTTACGCGGGAATCTCGCGCTGGATGAAGAATCTGAGCCGGAGCCTGATCTCGTTCGTGAAGTCGGCGAACGTGCCGGTCGTGGATCTCCAGGCGTATGGCGACACCTTTCAGGCGCCCCACGTCGCGCTGTCCAACGTGAAAATCGGCCGGATGGCGGCGGAGCACTTCATCGGGATCGGGTATCAGGATTGTGGATACGTCGCTTTCGACGACAACCCGATCGAGGCGGACCGGCAGCGAGGGTTTCGCGAGGCGGTCGAGGAGGCGGGCGCGCGTTTCCATTCGCTCACCCTCCGCGGTTTGCGCCGGTCGATCGCGACATTGCCCAGGCCGCTCGCGCTCTTCGCGTTGAACGATCCCAACGCCCTCCAGGTGATTCTGATCTGCCGCGACGCCGGCTATCACGTTCCGGAGGAATTTGCCGTCATCGGCGTCGACGACACCGACATCATCTGCGACATGGCGGCGGTTCCGCTTTCCAGTGTGGACGCGGGCTTCGAGGACCAGGGCTATCAGGCCGCGGCGCTCCTCGACCGGATGATGGACGGCGACCGCGACATCCCGCCCGTGACCGCGATCGCTCCAAAGGGCGTCACGGTGCGCCGCTCGACCGACACGGTGGCCATTCCGGACCTCGACGCGGCGCGTGTCTTGCGGGCGCTGCGCGACCGCTATTGCGACGGCTCGAATGTGCAACAGATTTTATCCGACCTCGATGTGCCCGTCCGCCGGATACACGAGATATTCCGGCGCTACGTCGGCCGGACCATGCTCCAGGAGCTGACGCGCCTGCGGATCGAGCACGCCAAGAAACTCTTCGCCGATCCCAAGCTGAAGCTCGAGACCATCGCGCACGAAAGCGGCTTTGCGAATCGCTTTCACTTCGTGAAGGCCTTCCGGCGAACGACAGGAGTGGCGCCCAGAGCCTATCGCAACAGGCTCCTGGACGCGGATTGACTGTTCACTCGGAACGGGATCGATCGCATCCGCGA
>CAZFCY010000153.1:8007-12024 GCA_964517665.1 uncultured Opitutaceae bacterium
TCAGAACTTGTAGGTGATCGAACCCCTCAGGTTGCGCGGGTCGCCGACGAGGACCGAGGTGCGGCTGCCGGCCGCGAGGATGTAGTCCTTGTCCAGCGCGTTGCTGACCTGCAGCCGCGCGGTCCAGTTGTCGCGGCGGTAGGTGACGCCGAGGTTGACGAGCGTGCGCCCGTCCACGAGAAAACTCGCCTGCTGCAGGACCACATCGCCGTTGGGCAGCGGCAAGGACGTGGTCAGGCCCGACACGTTTTCACCCACCATGTCGGTCTTGTAGTCGACGCCGATATTGAAGCCGAAGCCGTTCAACGCGCCTTCGGTGAACCGGTAGTCCGCATAGACGGCCGCGCTGCGGTCCGGCGTGCCGCGGATGCGGACACCCGTCGCCTGCCGCGCCTCGAGGTCGGTGAGGTTGCCGATCAAGGTGAGGTTCTTGTTGACCGCATAGGAGAACTCCATCTCCCAGCCCTTGCTGACCTGGTCGAGATAGAGGACGACCGGGAAATCCGCCGGCACCGGAATACCCTGCGCGACCAGCGTGTAGTATTCGCTGTTCGGCACCGGGTAGTTGGACTGCGCAATATCGAAATGTGCGAACGAGGCCGTGAGGCGGCCATCGAAGAACGACGTCTTGATCCCGAACTCCTTCTGGTTGCCCACCTGCACGCGGAAGTCCGGCGCATGGCCGCCGGCATTGAGCTGGCCGGGCATGGCGCCACCGGAAGTGTTATAGCCGTAGAAAAGCGAGACCTGCTTCACCGGCTTCACCAGCACGCCCCAGCTCACCGCGTTGGAGGTCATGCTGTAGGTCGGGTAGTACGGCCCGGGGGCGACGCCGGGGTCCACGCCCGGGACGCCAATGCCCGTCTGGTCGGTGCGCGTCAGACGGCCGAAGTAACGCGAGGCGCCACCGGAGAGCTGCAGACGCTCGTTGAAGAAACTGGCGTTCTCGAAGACGAAGAACTGCAGGTCGCTGACCTCTCCCGTGCGGTTGCCTCCCGCGCCGGTGCGCACGCCGGTGTCCGGATTGAAGGCGCCCTGCGTCGGCTGTGGATAGTTATAGCCCGGATACGTGATCGAATCGAGGCCGGAGACCGGGACGTCGGGCCGGGCCAGCGAGACGAAGCTCTTGAACTGCACGCTGGAATAGTTCGAGGCCAGGCCGGCGATGGTGGTCGACTTCCAGCCGTTGCCTTCGAACTTGGCCGCGTAGTCGTTGCGCAAATGCGCCTCTTTGTAGTAGAGGTGCACCGCGCCGTAGTTGCGCTGAAAGACGTAGGTGCTGGGGTCCGGCAGGGCCACGGTGGTCGAACTCGGCACCGAGCGGCCGTCGACGTTCGCCACCGTCCAGATCACGCCGGGTTCATAGAGGCCGGTGTTGGGATTGCGGCTGCCGGTGGCGCCGGCCCCGATGATGGCCGCGCCCGTGCCGCCCTCGTCCTCGCGGACCACATGGTTGCCGATCACCTGCAAACGCGAGGTGACGTTGCTGCTCAGCGTCGACAACAGTTCGAGGGTGAGCCGCTCCGTTTCACGGTGGCGGATGTCCAGCTTGCCGTCACCGAACGTCCAGTCGCGCGGCAGCCCGCGAGCGATCCGCGCATAGTCCCTGCTGCCGATCGACGGATCGAGCGGCAGGCCGCCAATGTGTCCCTCGTCGTTGCGCATGATCTCGAGTTTCGCGATGAACTTGTGGTCCCGGTTCAACTGCCAGGCAAACGACGGCGCGAACATCAGGCCATCGCGGACGTGGTTGCGCATGTAGCCTTCATTATTCCACAGCGCCGCGACCAGCCGGACGGCCATCCCGCGCTCGTCGGAGACGACGCGGTTGACGTCGAGGCTCACCGCGTTGCCCAGATACTGCGCAAGCTCGAGCGTCACCGATCCCTGGTTGCGCATGAAGGGCGACTTGGTGATCGGATTGAACTGGCCGCCGGGGCTGCCACCGGGGACGAGGATCGCATTGGGCCCCTTGATCACCTCGATGCGTTCGATATTGTACGGCGCAAGGGACATGCTGTAACCGTCCGCGCCCGAGCTCTCCGCCCCGTCGATGAACTCGTGCGAAACCTGGAACCCCCGGATGGTGTAGCGATCGCCGCCAATCGGCAGGGTCGATTCGACCACCGGCGTGATGTACTTCGCCGCGTCGAGCATGCGGAAGCTCATCGAGTCCTGGATGAACTCGCTCGTGACGACCGAGATCGACTGCGGGATGTCCATGATATTCATCGCCACGCGCGAAGTGGAGAGCGCCTGCCGCGACTGGTAGGGATTGTCCGGCTCCTCCGAAATCACGAACGCGGGCAGCACCGCGATTTCCTGTCTTTCCTCCGCTGCCGGCGCCGGGACCTCGGAAGCGGATGTCGATTGCGCGGATGCCAGCGGCAGCCCGCAGCATGCGCCGATCAGCGAGGCGAACAGCGCTCGCGACTCGGGGGTGTTCATTATTCTTCGTTTCATTCCAGGTAGTGGGTTGATCGCGCCATTGCTCCCGCCCGTCGGGTCGGAACACGGGGGCCTCCGACGCCATCCGGGCCATCGATCGACATGCCGGAGCAACGGCGTCGGCGAACGTTTCCTAAGCAATCGGACGATACGAGAAAACGGAGGTGTTATTTTCTACCGAAGCCGTGTGAGAATTTTGGCAACACCCCTTGACCGCCCCCGCCCACCCCTGCCCAAAGCGCGTCGCCATGAAACCTCTCGCCAATCCGCCATCCATACACATCAGCAGGCATATACCCATCACCCCGACTGCTTGTCGCCTGTCACCGGATCGTGCCATGGCGGCCCCCGCTCCACCTCTTTCAGCTTCCGCGTCCACGCGATCGGTGCTCCTCGCCCAGGCGTGGTGGCAGGACCGTATCATGCGCGGCGTGGCCGACTACGCCAACGGCCACGGCTGGAACCTCGATTGCCGGATGCATTGGACGCACGACATGGAAGCCTGCGCCGCCTGGCAGGGCCATGGCATCATCTCGTATATAGGCGTGTCGGAACACATGCAGCGGTCGAGCCGGCCGCTGATGGAGTTTGTGCGATCGCGACACGTGCCTGTCGTGGAACTCCAACCGTTCATCCGCCACTTCGGCGGCGCGCAGGTGGTGGTGCACGACGAATCCGTTGGCCGGGCGGCCGCCGACTATTTTCTCACCCGCGGGTTCCAACACTTCGGCTACGTGGCGTTCGATGAAAACCTGATAGAAGCGCATCGTCGCGAGAGCTTCCGGCGCGCGGTCGAACAGGCCGGACGGCACTGCCACCTGCTCACGGCCGGATCGCTGGCCAGCCGTCTCGCGCACCTGCCGCGGCCGATGGCGTTGTTCGCGATGAACGATCTCAATGCGCTGCACGTGATCCGCGCCTGTCGCGAAGCCGGCTGCCACGTGCCCGACGACTTCGCCGTGCTCGGGGTCGACGACAACGAGATCGTTTGCGACCTCGCCCCGGCGCCGTTGAGCAGCGTCAACTGCAACCTCGAACAAATCGGTTATCAGGCCGCGCTGTTGCTCGATGGCATGATGCGGGGCGAACGCCCGCCGGCGGGCACGGTGTTCATCTCACCGCTCGGCGTCACCGAACGGCGCTCGACGCAGACGCAAGTTGCGTCCCGGTCCGACGTGGCGCAGGTTTTGCGCGCGCTCCATGATCGCTTCCGCGAGAACCGCAGCGTGCAGGAGATCCTGCGCGATACGGGAATCTCGATCCGACGCGTGCATACGCCGTTCTGCCGGCAGGTCGGCCGCACGATGCTGCAGGAACTCACCCGGCTGCGCGTCGATCACGCCCGGCGACTGCTGGCTGATCGCCGCCTGAAACTCGAAACGGTGGCCTGGGAAAGCGGGTTCTCCAACCGCTTTCATTTTCTCTCGGTATTTCGCCGCGTCACTGGCGAAACCCCCACGGCCTACCGCCGCGCGCTCGCGTCCGGAGCGGCCGGGTCGCTGAAGCCGCTCGCGGAAACGGCCTCGGACCCTCCTTCGTCGCAGTCATCGGGATGATTTTTCCGCCGGG
>CAZFCY010000154.1:0-9375 GCA_964517665.1 uncultured Opitutaceae bacterium
CTCGGGCCGAGCCTGGCGAAGAACCAGGCCGGCGCGAGCGCTGGTCGTTCCCAGCCGGCCGGCACGAGCGATGGCAGTTCGGCGAGGCTTTCGCCGCACCGCCCGAAAAGCGTCACGATGCCCCGTCCCGGCACGGTCACCGCGTTGGTCGAGGTTGTCTTCCCGGGCTCGAAATAATGGCCCTCCCGCGAGGTGAATGTGAGCCAGTTCAACGGCGGCTTCGCCTCGACGAACCGCAGGTCCACTGCGGCGGCATCCTGGCCGCGGTTGATCAGGATCACGGTGAAGTCGCCGGAAACGGGATGCTTGTAGGCGCTGACCAGCAGGCCGGCGGTCTGTCCGCCGGCCTGGACGCGCTGCGCGCCGGGGCGGATGAAGCGCGCGAAGTGTTTCGCCGCGTAGCCTTTCGGCATGTAGTCGCCCGCGGCCAGCAGGGCCATGCGGCCGGGTTCCGGTTCGCTGAACTGCCAGTAGATGAACGCCGACGCGTTGCCGCCCGCGATCGTGTCGTGCATGTTCTCCGCCAGCGCCAGGCCGCCCTGCCAGTCGGGATTCTGCCCGGAGGTCTCGGTCATCCAGAGCTTGCGCCCGTAAGGCGCCGTTTCGGCGGCGATTCTCCGCCAGTTGTCGAACCCGTTGCCGCCGTGCGAGGCGAAGAATCCACGGAAGGCGCGCGTCTCGCTGTCAGCCATCAACGGTTTCAGGTAGGAGGCGAGCCGGTCGGGAAACCCCATCTCCTCCGGCAGCACCAGGTCCGTCGCGAGCCCGTCCGCCGTGAACCGTTTCTGCGCCGCGCGCAGCGCCTCCCGCAACTGGAGCGGATTATAGACGCAGGACTCGTAGGGTTCGATGAACAGCAGCTCGTTCTGGAGCGAGACCGCGTCGATGGGGATGTCGAAGAACTTTTGCGCGCCGCGCACGTAGGCGCTCAGATACTCGGCGAACTCGTCGCGCCGATCCGGCCGCAGCCGTCCGCCGAGGATGGCGGCGCGGTTGGTTTTCATCCACGCCGGCGGCGACCAGGGCGTCGCCAGGATGCGGTCCACGCCGCGCGCTTTGAACTGCCGCGCGAGCTCCATCGTGTAGGCCAGCCCCTCGCGATCGAGCGCCTCCCACGCGAAGTCGGCCGGGTCTGCGTTGTCGTTGCCGTGCTCCTCCACCTCGCCCATCGGCAGCCGCAGGATGCTCACCCCGAGATCGAACACCGCCCGGTCGTAGAACGCGGGATCCTGGTACTCGGGCAGGAGGTCGTAGCTGACGATGCAGGCCCCGAAGCCGTCCATCGTCTGGAACGTCTCGTGTGTGTTCACCACGACCGGCGTCGCCGCGAACACGGCCACGGGCAGCGCCGCGAACGCGAGCCAGCCGGCCGGTCCGCGCCGGCGGCGCGGCAGAGACGAAAGCGCGCGGTTCGCGCGGGAAACGGAAACGGATGGAATGGTCATCGCGGTTGCGGATTTCGGGGTTGGCCGGCTGCGCCGGCGGGAAGGGTGTCGCGCACATTGCCGCATCTGTCTCCCGGGTCAAAGACGCGCGTTGCAATCTCCGCGACTGTGAGCGGCGCGGGTCCGCCCATGCGCTCACGCGCAGGGCGTGTATTTGATTTCCTTCATTCAATCTTCCCGGCGCGCGCGTCGAGGAATGGGGTTTCGCCCGCTCCGCCGACCATCGCGTTTATATACTATCAAAAAGCGAGGCACGAAGACCGTGCCTCGCTCGAAAGGATCGATGGCCCGGGGCTCCGATCAGAAGCTATACGATGCGCTCAAGGTCCAGGTGCGCGGCTGGATATGATAATACCATTTGCCGATGCTCTGCGTGGTCGCATTGTAATTTGAACCCAGCACGAGCAGATCGTCGAAATCGAACAGGTTGTTGACGTTGAGTTGCAAGCTGAGCCTCGTCTCATTCCGCAGCTTGATATCGTATTTGAGCATCCCGTTGACGAGATAATAGATATGGCCCTCGAATATCTCGTAGGTCGGGTCCGTCAAGGTGGGCGCCCGGATGCCGATGATCTGCGGTCCCTTGTAGTTGACGCCTCCGCCGATGGTCAGGTTCTTGAGCGGGCCGTTTTCGAAGCGATAGGTGCTGAACACATTGAGGCTCTTCGCGCGGGTGCCGACCGCGGGCAGGCCCTCGGTGGACTTGAGGAATGTCAGGAAGACATTGTCCAGGTCGTAGACCAGGGCGCCGATGGTGTTGCTGCCGCCCTCATTGTTGAGGAAGCCGGGAGCGCGGCCCGTGTCGTAGTTCAGGCTGGCGCTCTGCATCCAGGTGGCGCGGTGCTTGTCGAGGTAGGCCGCGAGGTTGTTGCCCAGCTTGGACTGCACGTTGTCGGTGTCGCTGTAGTTGAAGGACAGGTTCCACTGCCGCGTGAGATTGGCGGTCACCTCGAATTCCCAGCCGGTGGCCGTCTGCGCGCGGGTGTCGTTGCCGCCCACGTGGTGGCCGGAGGGATTCTCCGCGTCGGTCTGCGCGGTGTTCGGGCCGCCGTTCTGAATGGTGGTCCAGATTGCGTTGATATAGGTGGCGACGTTGCCGGAACCAACGCCCGAGGACACGTTGTCCTGATCGACCTCGAAATAGGTCAGGGTGGTGTTGATCCGCCCGTCGAACAGCCTGGCCTTGGCGCCGAAGTCGCGGCCGATGCCCTTGAGGGGTCCGATCTCGAGTGTCTGGCGCACAGCCTCGTCCTCGAAGCGGAGCGCGTTGCCCTGGTCCTGAAAGTTGGTCGACTTGTTCGCGAAAACGCTCAGCCACTTGAGGCGCTCGAATGGCAGGTGGTAAACCGCGCCGACCGAGTAGGTGTTGCCGTATTCATCGACCGAGGTGTTGGTCCCCCGTGTGATGGAGTTCACGATCTGCGTCGCGGGGTCGCGATCCAGCGGGCCGTTGGCCGCGTTGGTGTTGAGGAAGTTGTTCCACACCCGGATGTGGTCGCGGCGTCCGCCGATCGTGGTGACGAGGTCGCCGCCGAAGAGGTTGAACCGGCTTTGGGCCGCCACGGCGCCGGAATCGATCTGGCGCAGCGAGCCGCTCCAGCCGCTGCGGTAGAAGCCCGGGGTGAAATGCTCCATCGTGTAGGGCTGGCCGTCCACCACGCTGGAAACGCCGTAGATGACGCTGCTGACCGGCTGCTCGTTCCACGGGTCGGGAATGCCGCGGTCGGCGAGGTTCGCGCTGAACGGATCGACGTGCCGCCAGCGCTGGGGAACGTTCGTGGACACGTTCTGCGCCGAGCGCCGGGGATCGAGGTTGCCGGTGCTGAAGTTCTGCCGGTCGTTCTTGCTTTCCGAGCGGGTCACGAACGCGAGCAGGTTGTGTTTGCCCCACCACCGGCCGCCATCGAGCTGGTAGCTGGCGCTGACGCGGAAATCGTCGAGCGTATCCTTGGTCTCCGAGTAGGACGGATTGTAGCCGATCAGGAACTGACCCGCGTAAGGATTGGGAATCAGGCCGCCGCCGGCGGGATTGGCCTCCACCTCCCCGGTGAGCAGGTTCGTATAGGTGGGACCGAAGTTGAGCTGGCCCCGGCCCTGGCCGGTCGTCGTCGGGCTGCCGAGCGAAGCGGCGAAGGTGTAGTCGTCCCGGAAGGTCGGCAGATACGCGGCGGCGTCATAGGTCACGCTGGACGTGAAGCCCAGCACCGAGCGATTGAGGCCCTCGCGGTAGGTGCGGTTGGCCGTGGCCTCGAGATGGAGATTCTTGCCGAGCCGATGCTCGATCGTGGCCGAGAGGACGTGATAGTCCACTTCCACGAACTGCCCCGGGCCGGCGGCATTGCCGGTGCGGGGATAGACGCTTTCATCGGTGACCGGGAAGGCGCTGTCGAACCCGCCCTGATTGCCGTAACCGTTGGAGGTGCGGTAGTAGCGGGCGCCACGATTGGTCCCGACGCCGCCGCCAATCGAGGGGTCGCCGCCGAGGAACACGACCTTGCCGGCCAGCGGGCCGTCCGTGTACCAGTTGTAGATGCCCGTCTGCGCGGTCCGGAACTCGCCCGAGCGCCCCGTCTGATCAGGGTTGATGAGCGGGAGGCCGTTGTCGACGCCGCCGAGGTTGATGACGCTTTGAGCCTGGGAGTAGCTTTGGTCGGCGGCAACCAGGGGCGGCAGGGTCGTGCCCAGATTGGCGCCGCCTGTGCCGGTCGCGAGATAGCCCGCCGGCGCCTGCGCCGTGCCGAAGGCGAACGTCGGCCGTCCGATGTCGGCCCAGTGGGAATAGTTGTCCGTCAGAGCCCAGGGCCGGACCCGGTTCTGGTGGAGCCTGCCCAATTCGCCGGAAACGCGGACGGTCGTCGAGTCGGTGGCCCTCCAGGTGAGCGCGAGCGCGCCGCGCTTCTGGTTGTCGCTCTCGAAGTCGTGATAGCCGTCGGCTCTCTGGTGGAGCAGGTTGGCGCGGATGCCCAGTTTTCCATCGAGCAGCCCTTCGTTGTAGTCCAGGGTCGCGCGCTGCATGCCGTAGCTGCCGGTCCGTGCCGTGAACTGGCCGAAGTCGCGTGTCGGGACCGCGCGCTTGGGCGAGGTGTTGATCACGCCGCTGGGGCCGCCCACGCCGAAGAGCAGGGAGTTGGGGCCGCGGGCCACGTCGATGCGCTCGATGTTGTAGGTGTCGCCGTCGAGCAGCGTGACGAAGTAGTCGCGCGTCTGCGTCGCCTGGCGATAGCCGCGCACTTGAAAATTGTAATCGCGCTCGAAGAGCCGGTTGCCGGTGTCGCCGCCGCGTGAAGAGCTGTCGCCCGTGTGGATGTCGAAGCCGGAGGAGACCGCATAATCCAGGGCCTGGGTAACACTGATCGCCGCAATGTCGTCCAGAAATTCCTTGGTCATGACCGAGATCGACGCGGGCGTGTCGAGCAGGGACGTGTTGAGCCGGCTGCCGGCGAGCGTGTTTGTCGCGACGTAGCCGGAATCCTGATCGGTGGAGATTTCGAACGGCGACAGCTCGACGACCGAATCACTTTCGGCGGAACCGGCCGGCGAAACCGGCTGGGCGTGGGCGGCGTGCAGGGAGAGGCAAACGCCGGCGAGCGCTGCGAACAGCGCGCGCAGGGGGACGGAACGTGGGGATGGATTCATGATGCGTGGTTGTGGCTCGGGGTTGATCGTCGAACACCGCCGTCACGGGCCCGGTGGCGCGCGGCCTGCGGCGCCCGGGGGCGCCGAGGCCGTACCCATTTTTCGGATACGGCCTCGGGCTCTTCGGGACTGCAGTGGGCGCGGGCGGACACGGAAGGGCGGCGGGGCTTCGGATGTGCGGATGCGGCATGGGGCGCCGTCATGCCTGCATGGGATGCCTTGAAGGGACGCGCCCTCGCAACGACGCGCGCATTCTCTCAGGAGAGTCGCACGTTTCCCGAACGCTATTCCGGCGCGGCGTCCTGCCAGTACCCCTCGATGAGTGAAAGCACGGGAAACCGCGGGATGCCGAGCGCGCCCGTCTGCATCTGCAGCGCGAGCTGGGCAAAGGCGTGCGAGCCCACGAGCAGATGATTTTGCACCATGCCTCCGAGGCGGGGCTCCGAAGGCGGGACGTCGAGGCTGTAGAAGGCGGGCCGCCGTCGCATGCCGTTGAACACCCACGCCAGTTCCGCGCGCGGCAGGTTCCAGTTGCTCAAGAGCACATCGATGCGCTCGCGCCGCGCCCACGATCGCAGGTCGACGAGAATGCCCTGCCTGCCTTCCGGATGATGCGCGGCGAAGACGAGGCGCGGCACCCGCCGAAGCCCGTCGCTGGAATCGAGCGCGATCTCGAAACCGGCGCCGATGAGCCGCGCCTGTTTCTTCATGTCGACGTCGGACACCGCGAGTCCGACCCGCTTGTAGCCGATCTCGTGCAGGCGGGTGACGGCCATGCTCGTGATCTGCAGAAAATTGTGGGCCACCGTGTTGAGCGGCAGCTCGGCCGGATGGTGCCCGATGCGCACGCCGCTGAAACGCGACCAGTCCAGATCGAGCGTCGGCAGATCCGGAGTGAACGAGGCGATGATGATTCCGTGGATGCCGCGCGCGAGAAGGATGCGCTCGAGCTGCCGCGGGTTCACGCCGTCCTCCCCCACGGTGAAACGATCGAGGCGATAGCCCAGCCGGTCCGCCTGCGCGCGCGCGCCCTGCAGGTAGAGGCGATGACACGCGACCTGAAGATCGTTCTCGGGATCGAGGTGCTGGAGATAGGCGATCGCCACCACGTTGCGCCGTTCCGCCCGGCCGATGCGGTAGGCGTTGAGCGCGGCGAGGGCCGGATCGGGGCGGTAGCCCATGCGCTCGGCGGTCGCCTTGAGGCGCGCGCGCGTCGCATCCGGCAGCCCCGGATGGTTGCGCAGCGCGAGCGAGACGGTGGTCCGGTGCACGCCGGCTTCGCGCGCGACATCGGCGAGCGTCACGCGGCGCTGGATCGTTGCAGGGTCGGGTGCTTCGGGGGGCATGATGGGGTGGGGCGGTCAGTCCCTCGGCATTGACCTAAACACTTCGAGAGGAGGAGAGGAGACATGGCCACATAAGGCTCACAAAGCACAAAAGGGAATTTGCGGCTTCGGGTCGAAGGTTTCGTTGAAAATGAACTTCTTGAATCCACTTGCTTCGTTCCCCGGGTAGGAGCGGCTTCAGCCGCGATGCGAAAGCGCGTCCGCTCGCGGATCGCGGCTGAAGCCGCTCCTACAATATTCGTCAATGCCTCGGGGCTTGCCCCGAGGATCGTTACGGCTCATCGGGATGAACCACGCGCTCCTCGCATCCGCATGCGCGGCGCGCAGCGTCGGCACGATCATGTCGATTTCAACGGGCGGCCACGACTCGCCCCGTCGCATTTTCCCGTCACACGACCAGTTCCTCGACCATGCGGCCGCGCGTTATTGTTCGATCGCGCGCCGGCTCCGCGAAACTCCGGACGTGTTGCCGCGTTCGTTCCAGAACGGCGCCTACGACCTTGTCCCGCCGACGGATTGGACCTCCGGATTCTTCCCCGGCTGCCTCTGGCTTCTGCACGAGCACACGCGCTCGGACGAACTCCGGATCGCGGCGCGCCACTTCACCGATCGCCTCCATGTCGTGCCCACGCTGCGCCACACGCACGACCTCGGTTTCATGGCCGGCTGCAGCTACGGCCAGGCGTGGCGCCTCCATGCCGCCGCGTCCGACGCCGACGCGCTCGTGCGGGCCGCGCGCAACCTCGCGGATCGCTTCAACCCGCGTGTCGGCATGATCCGCTCCTGGGATTTCGGCGACTGGCGCTTCCCCGTGATCATCGACAACGTCATGAACCTCGAGCTGCTCTTCTTCGCCGCCGCCTTCACGGGCGAGGCGCGATTTGCCGAGGTCGCCCGCGCGCACGCCGACCGGACGATCGAGCTGCACTTCCGCGACGACGACAGTTGTTTCCACCTCGTGGATTTCGATCCGGCCACGGGAAACGTGCTCCAGCGACAGACGGTGCAGGGATACGCGGACGACTCCACCTGGGCGCGCGGCCAGGCATGGGCGATCCACGGGTTCGCGATGCTCTTCCGCTGCACCGGTCGTGATTCCTACCTCGCCCAGGCGGTGAAGGCGGCGGAGTTTTTTCTGCGGCATCCGCGCCTTCCTGCGGACAGGATCCCGTACTGGGACTTCGATGCGCCGGACATTCCACAGGCGCACCGCGACACATCCGCCGCGGCTGTGACGGCGTCCGGGCTTCTCGAACTCTCGCTTCTCGTGGGCGGCGCGGAGGGCGCGCGCTATCGCATGCTGGCCGAGGCGCAGCTCGATTCCCTTCTCTCGCCGTCGTGCCTCGCGGCGCCGGAGACGCGCGGAGGTTTCCTGCTCGACCACGCCGTCGGATATCTTCCCGCCGGGTTCGAGATCGACGTGCCGCTCGCCTACGCCGACTACTACCTGCTCGAAGCGGTCATGCGTCGATCGAGGATCATCGCCGGCGCGCCGATCGACGTCCTTGTGTCACCAGTTTCTGGATACAACTCGCGCGCGCTCACCGGAACCTGATCCCCGGCGCGCGGCGGCCTTCGTCGCGCCGGCGCCGCGCGTTCGACTCCTTTGCACCCCATGGCCAGTTCCTTTCAGATTCAGGATCGCGCGATCGTATATATCGTCGCGGCCGGCTTTCTTCTCACCCTGCTGTCCGTCGGGCTCGTCTTCCGGCGCTTCAGCCACGACTCGCGCGATTATTTTTGCGCCAACGGGCAGGCGAAATGGTGGCTCGTGGGCGGAAGCCTGTTCATGCAAAGCTTCAGCGCGTGGACATTCACCGGCGCCGCGGGCGCGGCCTACCACGCGGGGTGGAGCGTGATGGTGATGTATGGGGCCGGCGTGGTGGCCAACCTGTTCGCGTCGCTCTTCGCCGCGCCCTGGTTCCGGCAGTTGCGGGTGACGACCCAGGCGGATGCCGTGCGGCTGCGTTTCGGCGCGGGCATGGAGCAGTTCTACGCCTACCTGCAACTCGTCGCCGGCTTTCTCTTCAGCGGCGCGCAGCTTTTCGCGCTCGCCATCTTCACCTCGACGATTCTCGGCTTCCAGGTCTGGGCGGTGATCGTGGTGCTCGGTTTCGTGGTGCTGTTCTACACCGCGATGAGCGGCGCGTGGGCCGTCCTCGCGGCGGATTTCGTGCAGGCGCTGGTGCTCGTGCCGGTGACGCTCATGCTGGCGTTTCTCTGCCTGCGCGAACTCGGCGGGCTCGAGGGCATGCTCGCGGCGATCGAGCAAGCCGGGTTGCGCGCCGACTTCACACCGCTGAAGTCGGCTGGAGCGGCCGATCGGATTCCGGGAGTTTCCGCCGGTTACTTCACGCTCGGGTTCTTCGCGGCGTGGTACCTCAACTCCACCATCCAGAACAGCTCGCTCATCACCTGCGGCAAGTATCTCGCGGTGAAGGATGGAGGCGAGGCGAGACGCGCGGCGCTGCTCGCGAGCGGTCTCTCGCTGCTCGGCATGCTGGTCTTTTTCATTCCTCCGATGACGGCGCGTCTGCTCGTGCCCGAGGCGATCGACGCGCTGCCCCTGGCCAATCCCGCGGAGGGCTCCTACGCGGGAATCGCGATGCATCTGCTCCCGGCCGGGCTCGTGGGGCTCGTCCTCGTGGCGATGTGCGCCGCGACAATGAGTTCGCTCGACGGAGGAATCACCGGCCTCGCCGCCATCATCACGCAGAACGCCTATCCGGCGATCTGGAGGACGCTTGGACGGACGCCGGTCGAGGGAGCGCGGCGGCTCGTGCTCGGTCGGATCGTGAACTTCCTCTGCGCGGTCACGGTGATCGTTCTTTCGCTCCTGCTCGCGCATCTCGGAGCCGGTGGCGTTTTCGGGCTCGTTCTCGATTTGATCGCCCTTCTGTTGGCGCCGGTCGCCGTCCCGATGGCGCTCGGGCTCTTCGTGCGCGGCG
>CAZFCY010000154.1:9385-11953 GCA_964517665.1 uncultured Opitutaceae bacterium
GCGCGGCGTGCCTCGCGCCGTGCCCGCGCTGGCGATCGCGGCGGGATTGGTCGTGGGCGCCGCGACCGCGTTTCTGCCCAAGGCGTTGGGAGCCGCGCCGTGGCTGTATCACGAGCGCATTTTTTCCGTGGTGGCCGCGGGCACGCTCGCGTTCTTTCTCGGCCGCATGCTCGGCGGACGCCTCGATGCCGGCACGGTTGCCCGCGAGGCCGGGTTTTTCGGCCGCCGTGATCGCCCCATCGATTTTGCGCGGGAAGTCGGGGCCGGCAACGACGGCCGCCAGATGCGCGTGATCGGCACGTTCAGCCTCGCCCTCGCGCTCGCCTTCCTTCTCCTCATCGTGCCCGACAGCAGCGACGGCCACGCGACGAAGTTCCTCGTGCCCGCCGCCTGCGCCGCCGTGGTCGGCGCGCTTCTCCACCTGCGCGGACGCGAACGCCCCTTGCGTCCGGAAAATCCACAACCCGCTCCACGCCCACATCCATGACGCCCCATCGCATCGGACTCGCGTTTCTCGCCATCGCCGGGCTGCCGCTGATCGCAGCGGCCGCGCAGCCGCCGGCGCCCTTGCGCAGCATCACCCGGGAGGAACTGCGCGAGAAGATTTCCGGCTTCTGGCTCGGGCAACTCGTGGGCAACTACATGGGGTTTCCCTTCGAAAACCTCTACACCGACGAACCCATCCCGATCCTCGTGGATCGCTACCACGATTTCAGGGACGCCGGGCCCGGCCTGCGCATGAACCTCGACGATCGGCGCGCCTACATCCACATCATGGCCGACGCCCTCGGCGGGGCCTGGAGCGACGACGACACCGACGTCGAGCTGGTGACCCTGCACGCGGTCGAAGCCCACGGCCTCGGCCTGACTTATCCGCAAATCACCGCCGCGTGGCGCGCGCACATCAACCGCTTCATCTGGTCGGCCTCGCGCAGCGCCCGCGACCTGATGGAGCAGGGCCACCTTCCGCCCGCCACGGGCAGCCGCGCGCTCAACCCGCACTGGTTCAGCATTTCCTCCCAGTTGAAGAACGAGATCTGGGGCGTGTTCTACGCGGGCATGCCCGCCGCCGCCGCCCGCCGCGCCGAGTGGGACGCGCGCATCATGGCGGACGACTGGGCGACCCATCCCGACATCGTTTATGTCTCGATGGTCAGCGCCGCCTTTTTCGAGACGGATCCCCGCCGGCTCGTCGAGTCCGCCCTCGCCCGCCTGCCGGAGGACAGTCCCTACGCCCGGGGCATCCGCGACGTGCTGCGCTGGCGCGAAACCCACTCCGACTGGCGCGACGTGCGCCGGTTGCTGCACGAGCGCTACTACCGCGAGGTGGATGGTTTCGTCGTGCCCGTGCCGGTGCTCGGCTCGGTGATCAACGGCCTGTGCGGCATCATGGCGCTGCTCTACGGCGAGGGGGATTTCACGCGCACCGTCGCGATCGCCACCTCGGCCGGCTACGATTGCGACAACCAGGCCGCGACCCTCGGCGGCCTCCTCGGCGTGATGCACGGCGCGGACTCCATCCCGGAGCGCTTCACCCACGACCTGCCCAGCCGCGGCCGATGGACCGCTCCGTTCAACGACACCTATATCAACTATTCGCGCGACAACCTGCCCAATCATTTCACGATCACCGGCCTCGTGGATCGCATCCTCGCGGTGACGGAAACCGCCATCCTCGCCAGCGGCGGACAGCGCGTGGAAGAGGATGGAATTCCCGTATATAAAATCCAGACCGACGCCACGCTCGAACTCGCCGAGTTGGCCGCCCCTGCGGCGGGGATCGCTCCGGGGAACACCGCGGATTCCATCCCGACCATCGATCGCTGAGGCCGGATGGCAGTGAAACTCCTCGGGGCAAGCCCCGAGGCATCGAAGGAAACGTAGGAGCGGCTTCAGCCGCGATTCGCCCGCGCGCCGCTTTCGCATCGCGGCTGAAGCCGCTCCTACCCCAGAGCCGAAGCAAGCTTCGAGGAATGAACCTCGCAAGGGATTCAACTCGAGACGATTGAACCGCCCCTGCGCTCCCGCGCAGGGCTGCCTCTGGCATGTAGCCCGCCGCGGGAGCGGCGGGGCAGAAAGCAAACGGGAATCAGACCCGTCGCCGTGTTCCGCCATCCGCAGCCGCGGGCGACGACGTTCTTTCGAATAAAGCCACGCCGGCGCTTCCCGCATGGCCGCGCGTCTTACTCCCGGAATTTTCGTCCCCTCCAGAAACATGCGGACGACCGCTCCCGACACAGGACTGGCCTGTCGCTTGCAATAATACAGCAGGGTAGGATCGTCCCCGGGGATCGTCTCTCTCCCGGTCTCCGACCACGGCCCGCGCTCCCAGTCGGACGGGGTATATTGAACATGCATACAAGCTCGCGCGAGTCGAGCTTTGCGCGGCGCCGACAGCAACCTGCAAAAGCTCAACCCGGCCCAAACGGAGTCCGTAAGAGGCCCAGCCGCTCGAACCCTGCCGCCCTTGACACACCGAACCGCACATCCCAGCGTAACTTCTCTAATTCCGACCCCGCCATGCCCCATCACCACCCGCGTAAAGCTCAACTGAGTTGAGGTTAAAAA
>CAZFCY010000155.1:0-5506 GCA_964517665.1 uncultured Opitutaceae bacterium
CGGCGAAGATCGTACGTCGTCTTGGGTTTGTCCTTTTCCGCGGCGAAAAGGTTCACGGCAAACAACAACGACAATGCGAGTAAGGCCAAGCGCATGAAAGATCTCCGGGTTGGATGGGAAAAAAGGTTGGCTTAATTTTACCAGCCGTCCCGGCGGGGCAAAGGAAGCGATGCGTCGCGGAAAGGATTCCTCAATTCAGCCCGGCGGTTGCCCGGACCCACGAGAGAAAACCGTGGGTGGCGATGTAGTTGCCGTGGCTGTAGCGCCCGCCGGAGAAAAAGATCTGGCCAACCTTGCCGTCGCGCTCGGTCGCATGCACGAGCACGAGCGCCTGCTCGCCCGCCTGGGGCGCGTCCGGCGCCTTGATATTCGCGCCCGCGCGCTGAGCGGTGAGGCGAAACTGTTGTTCGTCGCTGACGGCGATCGCCGTGCCCGCCGGGACCGGGGTGAGTTGAAGCCAGCTCTGAAAACCGACCCCCGCGCCATCCCAGCCCGTGAGGACGGGCGATTCCCCGTGCGCGTTCAGCGCGACGGTGTACTCGAAACGCTTGCTCTCGCGTCCGCGCACCGGCTCGGGGCTGCCGTCGACGACGAGCTTGACCAGCGGATGCCCCCGCTCTTCCACGATCGTGCCGGAGATCAGGCCCGGCGGCAGCGCGGATGGATTCGAACCCGTAAGATCGGCGCCCACCGCGTCGCCGCTGACCGCGTCCGAGCCGTCGACGTCGAACCGGAAATAAGAAGGCTCCGGCCGGCGCGAGATCCGGGCGTTGACCACGCTGAACGCGCCGCCGCGGAGCAGTTCGACGAGCTGCCGCCGCGCCGCCGTGATCGAGGCTGGAGTCGCCGGCGTGAGGGTGACCGTGCCGGAGCCGCCCATCGTGGCGGAGAAACTTCCCGTGAGGCTCGGCTGCGGCTCCATGCCCGCCACGCCGAGCTGCCAGCGCTGGCTCATCAGCGAGCGCGCGTTGGCGCTGCCGTCGAGCGCGCGCCCGGCCTGGAAATTCAGCACGCCACCGGTGAGACGGCCGGTGAGTTCGACGCCCACGTTCTGGCCCAGCAGCCACGCCCGGCCCGCCGCGCTGCCATCGGCGTTGGTCTGCAACTCCACCCACACCGGCCAGATTTCCTGATCGTTGCTCGGGCCCGAGGTGACGAAGCCGGTGAAGGCCGTCGGCGTGCGCAGGTCGCTGGTGAGGTAGCGCTCGATCGCCTCACGCTCGGCGGTGACTTCGGCGATCGTCCACGAACGCTCGAGCGTGAGCTCCACGTTGCCGCTGCTCACGAAATCCGCCCGCGTGTTCGGCCGCCAGAGACCGGAGAAAACCTTGCCGGCCTCATCCACGTGCAGCCGCCATTGTTCGCCGGTGATCAGATTGACGTAGAGCGCGCCCTGACCGATGACGGCGCCCAGCGTGCCGGTCGCAGCCTGGCTCGCGCGCGTGCCGACGGTGACGTTTGCGGTGTAATGATCCGCCTCGCCGACGCGCTCGATCGTCATCGTGATCGCTTCAGGATTGCCGCCGCCGAGGCTCGTTTTCTGTCCGGCCAGGATGGCCCGGCCGCCGAGCGGATCCGAGACACGCGCGAGCGCGCGCAAAGTGGCCTGGCGTTCCTCCTCTATTTTCGCCGTGGGACCGGCGTGGAGTTTCGCGTCGCGCTTGAGGACGAAATCCGCCTGACCCAGCCAGTTTTTCGGAAACGTCGCCGTTCCCGTCAGCGTGGACCGATCGATGGGCCCGTCCGCGATCAAAACAACCTGTCCCTGAATATCCTGCTGCCCCGCCGGCGCCGTGGCCGGGCGAACGTCGAGCCGGATCCGAATGCGATTGGTGAACTCGTCGAGTGGATCGACGCTGCCCGAAAGTGGATGTACACGCACAGGCCGGAGCGGATCGCTCTTCGCGGGATTGTCGTCCATCAGCGCGACGCCGCCGATGTTGGGCTGCCAGTGGTCGAACTTCACCGCGATCACGGCGTCCGGTCCACTCTCGCCGGCTTTCACGAGGACGAGGTCGTCCGCGGCGAACACGGTTTCCAAGGCGGCATAACGACGGTTGCGCTCTTCCGCGATCTCCGCGGCATGCTCCTGCACGGCGGCGACGAGCGTCTTGCCTGCCGGCACGCGCCGGAAACGCTGCGTGGCGGTTCGACCGGCCCCGGCCCCCTCGCGCGTGAGTTCGAGAAGGTCGCCACTCATGCTGGTGACGAACACGGTGGTGCCGCCACCGGACGCGACGAGGCTCAGCCGGCCGCCATCGAGCACGCTGTAATCGAGCGTCGTCGTGCGCCCGCCCTGAACGAGCGTGGCGAGCACCTTGCCGTCCTTCAAGAACTCGAAACCAAGGTATTCCCCGCCGGACACCCGCATCCATGTGCCGACGAGCTGATTCGCTTTGCCCACCTCGCGGCCTTCGAGCGGCGCGCTGACGTCCCCGGCCTTTCCCGAATCCCCGCCGCCGCAACCCGCCACGCCGAGCAGGATCGACACGGCCGCAAACAGGCGCGCGGCGAGACCGCGAAACCACCGCGCGCGCGACAGCGGGGTGGAAAAGTGAAGACCAGATAGAAGGGGGAGACGAGGTATCATCATCGTTTTGAACTTGTTGGACGTGCAGGAAAAGACACGGAAGCGCGCGCCATCGAAGCCGTGATCAACGCGCCCGGCGGGCGCAAAAACGTTGGGAAAACTCGGGCCAGGGAAACACGCGCATCTGGAAGGAGGGGGCCGCCGACATCGAACCGTGCTCCGCTCCCACCACAATCCTCAAATTGCGAACGGCGCACCGCGCCGGGCCAAAATTCTGTAACGTACGCGACAAAATTGTGGCTTTCTCCCTGGTCTCGGGCTCCGAAAAACCGACGCCGGCTTGACGCCCGTCAAGGCCGTGGTGGCCCAACGCGGCTAATATCACGCCGACATGAAATTCAAACACCTTGCCATGCTGCCTGCCCTCGCCGCCGCTGTCGCGTTCGCCGGTTGCGGGCCGTCCACCGATTCGAAGACCGCCGCCGGCGCGGCCGGGGCTTCCGCGCCAGCCCAGGGGCGCGCGATCGAGATCACCGGCAACGACAAGATGGTCTTCAGCGTCGCCGAGATTCGGGCCCGGCCCGGCGAAGCGCTTTCCGTGACGCTCGCGAACGTCGGCACGATGCCGAAGTTCTCCATGGGCCACAACTGGGTGCTCCTCCTCCAGGGAACCAACGTGACCGACTTCGTCACCGCCGCCGCCGAAGCGCCCACGACCGACTACGTCCCCGCGAAGTTCAAGGACGCGATCGTCGCGCACACCAGGCTCCTTGGGCCGAACGAGCGCGACACGGTGACCTTCAACGCCCCGACCACGCCCGGCCGCCACCTCTTCGTCTGTTCCTTCCCCGGCCATTTCCAGGTGGGAATGAAAGGCGTCCTCATCGTCGAGTAACCACCCAGACCCAACAGCCCCGATCCTCGCCATGCCATCCAAGATCCGCCCACAGGCACACCTCGCAGCGCTCGCCGCCTCGGCCGCGGCGTTGCTCGCCGGATGCAATCCGCCCGGAGCATCCAATGCATCGACATCGTCCTCCGCGGGCGCCGCCGCCGCCCGCACCTGGGTCGCGCCCGGACAGATGGACGAATACTATCTGTTCTACTCCGGCGGCCACTCCGGCCAGGTCTTCGTCGCCGGGATTCCCTCGATGCGCCACATCGCGACCATCCCGGTCTTCGCGCCGTACCCGGGGACTGGATACGGCTTCGACGTGGAGTCGAGGGAGATGATGGGCGGCTTCACCTGGGGCGACGTTCACCACCCCGGACTCTCGCAGACCGGCAGCCTCTACGACGGCCGCTGGCTCTTCGTGAACGACAACGGCAACAACCGCGTCGCGCGCATCGACCTGCGCGACTTCAAGACCCGGCAGATCCTCGGCCCGATCCCGAACTCGAGCGGCAACCACGGCTCGTCCTTCGTGACCGAGAACACCGAATACGTGCTCGTCGCCACGCGGTTCTCCGTGCCGCTGCCGAAGGGCCGCTACGCCGATCCGGTCGATTACGAATCGGAATTCAACGGCATGGTCAGCGGCATCCGCGTCGATCCCGCGACCGGCGAGATGTCCGTCGGCTGGCAGATCCTCACCCCGCCGTTCAACTGGGATCTCGGCTCGACCGGCAAGGGTCCGAGCAGCGGCTGGGCATTCTGGACCTCCTACAACACCGAGATGGCCCATGAGGTGCTGGAGGCCAACTCCACCCAGCTCGACCGCGACTACGCCGCCATCGTCAACTGGCGCGCCGCCGAGGCCGCCGTCCGCGAAGGCAGGGCCACGGCGATGAACGGCGTGCCCGTGATCGATCCCGCGAAGGCCCCGGGCGTGCTCTACTTCGTCCCCGTGCCGAAGTCGCCGCACGGCATCGACACCGATCCCTCCGGCCGCTGGATCGTCGCCTCCGGCAAACTCCAGCCGGTCGCGAGCGTCTTCGACTTCGAGAAAATCCAGGCCGCGATCGCGGAAAAGGATTTCGAAAAGGAGTTCCGCGGCGTGCCCGTGCTGAAATACGAGTCCATCGTCGAAGGCGAGGTGCCCGTCGGCCTCGGGCCGCTGCACACGCAATACGACGGCAGGGGCAACGCCTACACCTCGCTCTATATCGAATCGGTCGTCGCCAAGTGGAAAATGCCGCCCTGGACGGCGGAGGAGCGCGCCGACCTCAACAAGGTGATCCTGGACAAGATCGCCGTTCACTACAACATCGGGCACCTCGTCGTCGGCGGCAGCGACACGAAGCAGCCCTACGGGAAATACCTCGTGGCCATGAACAAGCTGTCGAAGGGCCGGCATATATCAGTCGGCCCCTCCCAGCCCGAGTCGAGCCAGCTCATCGACATCACGGGCGGGAAGATGGAGATGCTCTACGAGGCCTTCACCGAGCCGGAGCCGCACTTCGCGCAGATCCTCGCGGTCGACGCGATCAAGCCCATCGAGGTCTATCCGCGCGAGGAAAACACGCATCCCCACGCGGTGTGGAGCCAGGAGGACACGAGCGTCACCCGCAACGGCAACAAGGTCGAGGTGAAGATGGTCGCGATCCGCAGCCGCTTTCTCCCCGACAAGATCGAGCTGCGGGAGGGCGACGAGGTGACGATTCACGTCACCAACGTCGAACAGACCACGGACATGATCCACGGCCTGGCCGTGATCGAGCACGACATGAACGTCGTGATCGACCCGGGCGAGACGAAGACCCTGCGCTTCGTCGCCGACAAGACGGGCGTCTTCCCCTACTATTGCACCAACTTCTGCTCCGCGCTCCACCAGGAGATGCAGGGCTATATCACCGTAAGGCCGGCAGGCGTGGAAACAGCCGCAAACGCCCGGTAGCTTCTTCCTGAATCCCGCTGGGGGGCGGCATTCAGGAGCAGGTCGCCAGGGGCGCGGTCTGGAACCAGACCGCCCTTCCCTGGCGCCTGCTCCTGAATGCCGCCCCCCAGCGGGATTCAGGAAGAAGCTACCGGGCGTT
>CAZFCY010000155.1:5516-11949 GCA_964517665.1 uncultured Opitutaceae bacterium
CCTGCTCACCGACATGACCGAAATCTTCCGCCGCAATTATCGATTTCTGCGCCGCCCGCTGAACATCGGCTCCCGCCTGCTGCTGCTCATCGGCGCGGTGGCGCTGATCGCCGCCATCTTTCAGCCGATGTGGCGCATCCGGCTCGTCGCGCCACAATATAGCGAAGGCCTGGAATTGCGCATCTTCACGCACAAGCTCGAGAGCGGGAACAACGGCCAGGATCTCAAGGAGATCAATGTATTGAACCACTATATCGGCATGCGCGAGATCGCCGCGGCGGATTTCGTGGAGATGAGATGGATCCCGTTCGCGCTCGGCGTCTTCATCCTTCTCGCGCTGCGCGCCGCGGCGCTCGGCCGCATGGTCAGCCTCATCGACCTCGTCGTGCTGTTCATCTACTTCGGCGCGTTCTCGCTCGGGAACTTCGCGTATCGACTTTATTCATACGGGCACAGCCTCGACCCGCGCGCGCCCATGACGATCGAGCCGTTCACGCCCGTGATGCTGGGCTCGCAACAAATCGCCAATTTCGTGCAGTCGAGCCATCCGCAGGCCGGCGCGATGCTGCTCGCGCTCTTCCCCGTCTGCGTGCTCGCGGCCATGTGGCTGTCGCGAAGGGAGGCGGTGTGAAAGCGTCCTCCCCGCTCCCGCGCGGCCTGCTGCTCGCCGGGCTCCTCGCCGCGGCCGCGACGCTTGTGTTGCGCGACGCCGGCGCGGCCACGGCCGGGGACGAACTGCGGGCGCGGCTCGAGTCCGCCGGGGCCGGCGCCACGATCACGGTGGAGGCCGGCGACTATGACGGGCCGTTCGTGCTCACGAAGCCCGTGCGCCTCGTCGGCGAGCCCGGCGCGATCCTGCGCGGCGACAAAAAGACCCACGTGGTCGCGATCCGCGCGCCCGATGTCGAGCTGAGCGGCTTTCTCATTCGCGATTCCGGCCTGTCGCTCTCCGACGACCACGCGGCCGTGCACATCTCCGCGCCGCGCGCGATCATACGAAACAACCGCGTCATCGACTCGCTGCACGGCATCTATGTGCGCAAGGCCGAGGGCTGCGTCATCGAAAACAACACCATTCGCGGGGCCGCTCCGACCTCCGCGAAGGCGGGCGTCTCCGATCCCGTGGCCGCGGGCGGCCTGCGGCCGGCGGAGGCGGAACTCTGCGGCGTCGAGCTGGCGCAGAGCCGCCGGGGCAACGGCATCCACCTCTGGAACTCCTCCGGGCACACGATCACCGGCAATGTGATCACGGACGCGCGCGACGGCATTTATTTCTCCTTCACCGATCGCACGACCGCGCGGGGCAATTCATTCCTGCGCGTGCGCTACGGCCTGCACTATATGTATTCGGACGAAAACACGTTCGAGAACAACCTCTTCAGCGACAACTCCGCCGGCGCCGCGCTCATGTATTCGAAGGGAATCCTCCTCCGCGCCAACCGTTTCGTGGCCAACCGCAGCCAACGCGCCTACGGCCTCCTGCTGCAATCGGTGGACGACACGCGCGTCGAGGAAAACGAGATCGCGGGCAACACCCTCGGCCTCTATATCGAAAACGGAAACAACTGCGTCTTCGCCCGCAATCGCGTCCGCGATAATTATATCGGCCTGCGCCTGGCCGACAGCTCGGCCGGGAACCGCTTCTTCGCGAACTCGTTCTCGGGCAACCTTCACCCGGTCGAAACGAGCGGCCGCAACGCCGCCAACGCCTGGGTGGTCGCCGGCCGCGGCAATCACTGGGACGGAGCCGTCGCGCTCGATCTCGATCGCGACGGCGTGTCCGATCTGCCGCACCACGAGAGCGACCTCTTCGGCGCCTGGCGCCGCTCGTTTCCCGCCATCGGCCTTCTCTCCGGAAGCCCGGGCGAGCGGCTCCTGCGCTTCGTCCACAGCCGGCTCGCGCTCCCCGGAATCGCCGGGGTGACCGATCCGCGCCCGCTGCTGCAACCACCCGCTCCACAACCATGATCCTCGCGCGCAAACTCACCAAGTCGTTCGGCCGCCGCCGCGTGCTCGACGGTCTCGATCTTTCCGTCGAGCCCGGCGTGGTCACGCTCATGGTCGGCGCCAACGGAGCAGGCAAGACGACGGCCCTGCGCCTTCTTTCCGGGCTCGCGGAATGCGACGCCGGCACGATCGAGATCGCGGGGCGCGACCTGCGCCACGCGCGCCGCGCCGCGCTTGCCCACATTTCGTTTCTTCCCCAGGCGCCACGTTTTCATCCCCGGCTCACCGTGCGGCAGGTGGCCGGGTTTCACGCGCAACTGCGCGGGCGGCCGCGGCGCGAGGTCGCGCGCGCGCTGGAGGCGTGGGGCATGGCCGGCCATATCGACACTCCGACGGCGCAACTTTCCGGCGGCCTGAGGCAACGGCTCGCGATCGCGGTCTTCGCCCTCGCCGACGCGCCCGTGCTGATCCTCGACGAGCCCGGCTTGAGCCTCGATCCGGAGTGGCGGCAGCGCCTGCAGGATTTTCTCTTCCAGGAGGCCCGTCGCGGGCGCGCGGTCCTCGCCGCGACCCATCTGCTCGGCGAATGGGAAAGCCGCGCCGACCGCTGCCTCCTGCTCGAAAACGGCCGCTCCGTGACGGAACTCCAGCCGGATCGCCTGCGCGACGCGTTTTCGCGGCCCGCGCCACCGCCGGCGAGCAACATCATCGAGTTCGCCTGCGCCTGATCACGACATGAATGCCCCGCCTGTTCCCTCGTCCATCGTCGTCGCGCTCGCGGCCGGCCGGCGCGAATGGCTCAGCCACCGGTTGAACTGGTTTCTCTACGCGCACCTCGCGCTCGTCCTGCTCGCGGGCGCGCTGCCGATGCTCACGCCGGGCGAAGCGCTTGCGCGCAGCTCGGCCTGGTGGCTGCTGCACGCCGTGCTCTACGCGGTCTCGCTTTCCGCGCTCCTGCTCGGGCTGAGTTCGGCGCACGCGGAATCCGAGGAGTTCGTCTGGCTGCTCGGCCAGCCCGCCGGAATCGGCCCGTGGCTGGCGGGAAAGGCGGGCGCGCTCGTCGCGCTCGTCGGCGGCTCGGCGCTGCTGCTCGGCCTTCCCCCGCTGCTCGCGGGCGCGGCCTCCCGCGAGTTCGCCCTCGCCACGATCGGAGCCGCCGGCGTGAGCGTCGTCTGCGCGCTCGCGGGCCTCGTCATGGGATTCTGGATACGCGACCACGTGCGCGGGTTGATCGCGGCCGTGGCCGTGTGGTTCCTCTTCCTCTTCGGCGCCGGCCTGCTGTTGCTCGCGCTCGCGGGCGCGCCGTTCGCGCAGGGCAATCCCGACCTCTGGGTCGCGCCGCTCATGCTCAACCCGTTCGACGCGTATCGCGTCATGATCCTTTTCGCCGTCGAACAAGCCGCGTTCAGCGGGATCGACTCAGGCCGCCTCGCGGGCTGGTGGGCCGGTCACGCGCCCTTCTGGCTCGGTGTGATCACCGCGATCTGGTCCATCGCCGCGCTCTCGCTCGCCTGGCTCGGCGCGCGCCGCCGGCTGGATTAACCCCCGGCGAATACCGGGGGTTCGTCGAAGGTCTAGAGGTCGAAGGCCGTCGCGCAGGCCTGAGCCGCCCGGGTTCGGGATCTTCGACTTGTGACCTTGAGATTTTCGACTCGTGGCGGCGCCGCGCCGGCCCGCCGCCACCACGCCCATGCGACAAGCGCGCCCACGGCGTAGGCGCAGACGTCGCGCCAGTCCGCGGCGCCATGGTGAAACACCAGCGGGCCGACGGCCTCGCAGATGAGCGACCACGTGAGCGTGTGGAGCGCGATCTCACGAAACGAGGGCGCGCGGTCGTCGCGCCTCAATCCGAGGAGGCGGTGAACCCACAGGACGAAGGGCAGCGCCGCCGGGATGAGCAGGAGATCGTTGAAGTGATCGTGCATGAAGCCCGAGTCGAAGGCCGGCTTGATCATCCAGCGATTGAGCGCGTAGAGCGTGATCGCGAGCACGCAGAGCGCATCGCCCATGTAGCGAAATCGCCTCACAACAAGGCCCAGATGAAAAAACCCGCGGCGACGGCGATGCCGGCCTGGGCAAGGAAAAGATGCAACCCGGTGAATGACTGTTTCATATCGAAAGAGCGCCCGCCTTCCTGCCGGCGGATCGCGCCGATGGGCGCAACGCGCGCAGACGAAGGGAGCGGAAATAATATGTCGCAATACGACATGATTGTCCGGCCGACAAGTCCGGTTTCTGCGGGCCGGCACGCGCGTCCCGGAGCAGATTTGTCCTGGCCGCGCGAATTCCACTGCTCTCGTGGCCCTGGGACGTCCCGGGTGGCCGTGGGCGTCCCTGCGCGCGCATTCGCGCGCCGATCGAGCGCGCGGCGCGGGCGGGGACGCCCGCGGCCACCTCGAGGCGCGTCCTGATTCCGGCTGCGCCCCGCCTCGCGCTTGATCTGCGTCAAGGCGCCGCCGCGCGGCCGATGGCAGAATGGGCCATGGGCAGTTTCTACGGCCTTTTCGTCACCATTCACCTGCTGTGCGCCATCATATTCGTGGGAGCCGTCTTTTTCGAGGTGCTGGTCATCGAGCCGCTCGAGAAACGACTGCCGCCAAGCGTGAGCGAGCAGATCGTCGAGGCGGTCCCGCGACACGCGCGCAAGTTCATGCCGGCGGTGGTGGCGCTCCTCTTCCTCACGGGGATCGCGATGTACTGGGTGCACTACTCGGCGCGGCCGGACTTTTTCCAGACGCGCTTCGGCATCCTGCTCACGATCAAGGCCGGCCTCGCATTCATCGTCCTGGGCATATTCGCCTCGGCCATACGGGCCTCGTTCAAAGGCACGATGAATCCCTGCCGTTTCCGTTACACCCATCGCATCATCGCGGCGCTGATGCTCGCCATCGTGATTCTCGCCAAAGCCATGTTTTACGTGTGAGGCCGGGGAGTGGCGAGAAGCGGGCGGCGCGTGGCGAGTGGAGCCGGGCATCCGCGCGTCTGTAGCGGCCGCCGCCAGGTTGGACCCGCATACTTTCGACCCTGGACTTTCGACATGCGACTTCCGCCGCGCCATCACTTTGTGCTCGATCCCGGGATCGCCGGCGGTTGAGTGAGCACACTCCCCCGCGCTCGTTTCCTCCACCAGACAGCGACGATGCCGCGGTTCCCCTCTGTATCCGTATCTCGAGTGCCCACGCCGTCATTCCGGCGTGATGCGGCAGCTTGTGTACGAAAGGGCGATTCGCCTTCAACGGCCTCGAGAGCAATCGACGAGCCTCGGACCATGGTTGTCCGACCTGCGGGGTATCATCAGCGCCTCCCCGCCATGAACTCACCCTTGATGCGACGTCGCGCTTTTCTCTTCCGGGCTCTTGCCTTGCCGGCTGGCATCCTCACCGCCGGCTGGCGCGAGGCGCCTTCGCCGTCTCGCCCTCTCCCGCCAGAGCCCTGGCGCCAGGGCTCCGAGACTCTGGAGGCATGGCGCCGCGCTTCGCGCCAGCCGGTCTGGGAATCCGCGGATCCACGCGCCGCCGCCGTGCTTGCCGGTTGGCGAGGCGGCGAAGCCATCCGTTTCCTTTACGTGGACCAATCAAACGCGCGGACCAGCCGCGTCGTCTCGCCCGGGCTGCTTTTCACCGTCGCCGGGTTTTCCGGTCTCTATCTTTCCGGATTCTGCCACTTGCGCGGCGCGGAACGCGCCTTCCTGCTCGACCGCATGCGCCTGCCGACGGAGCCGGAGCCGCGAGTATCCACGCGATGAATACAGATCGTTCAGGCCCGCCGCAGTTCCTCACGGAGCTCATCCGGCGAAAGAGCGAGCGCGGCCAACGCTCCTTCAGGGATTTCGCGCGTCACAGACACCGCCGCCCGCGAGGCCGCGAAGCATCGGGCCAGCGGCAAGACGGCTCTTTCACTTTCCGCGATACGCCTCGACGAGCCTCTCGTATTCCGTATGCGATCCGATCCAGAACCAATACACAGTGCCGCCACGTGATAGGCGATGAATCGCTGACCCCATGCCCATCGACTTCGAAACCTTCTTCCACGCCGCGACGAGCAATACCCCCTGCGGCTACCAGCGCCGTTTGGCCGGCGGCGTGTGCGAATCGCGCCTGATCGACATTCCCACAGACCCCGACAAAACGGCCGCCCAGGTGTGAACTACGACACGCTCATTTCTGCCATCGCCGCGACGCACGGCCACGCTCTCGCCGGCGCAGCCGGCGCCGTGAACCGCCATCTCATTCTCCGCAACTGGCTCATCGGCGCCTACCTCGTCGAGTTCGAACAAAACGGAGCCGACCGGGCAGCCTATGGCTCTGGCTTGCTCGAACGCCTCGCCAGAGACCTGCGGCAGAAGGGGGTGACAGGACTGGGAGTGAGCATGCTTCGAATCAGCCGCCGTTTCTTCGATCTTTACCCGCAGATTCGGCAATCGGCGATTGCCGAATCCGGAGGCGTTCTCCTGCCCGGGATTCAACAATCACTGATTGCCGGATTG
>CAZFCY010000156.1:0-11876 GCA_964517665.1 uncultured Opitutaceae bacterium
GCCTCGCGCGGTGAGTTCGGGCGCTTCGCCCACGACCCCCCGCCAACGATGCTCCCCGGTGTTGTCGCCTCCCAGGCGTCGGGAAGGGAAATGGCGGGTGTCTGTGATCTTCCAGGTTGTGGCGGCGGAAAGCGCGGGGAGCCCGCCGGTCGCGGAAAGCGCGGAACGCGGCTGAAATCCAGCGAATGCGATTGGTCATGAGGAGGGGTTTCACGCCGGTCCGGTTCGTTTGCTTCCATTGTCTGTCGATCCCTGACGGAGCCATCGGGTCACTGTTTCACGAACACGCTTTCGAATGTGGACGCGCAGAGCGTTCCGGAAACATGGGAACTGCTCACGAGGCCGACGTAGATGGTCCCGGTCATCGATATGGTCACCGGGGAGCCAAGCTGGACCCAGGCGCCGACATCCGACAAGTAGTGGGCGGCAAACGTGTTGCCGCTGCGCGCCAGCTTGACGAACCGTGGTGTTGGCATGCCGGCGGTCGTGTAATCCCGCGCGGTTGTCGCGCCGGTCGTCAATCGACGCAGGAACTCGACGTCGTCGCCTCCCATCATGTTTATGAGCGCGTGCGGGGAGTTGTCGGTCAGGCTCTGCCTGATCATGACGCCTCCCTTCGAGTTCGCGTGCGTGTTCTCGACCGACAGGACCGCCGCGATGATGGTGGCATCGCCGGTCAAGGCCTGGTAATAGAAACAGAAGGAATCGGCCGTGCCATAGATGTTGGCGCCGGCGCCGCTGACGGTATGGAGATCCGTCGTGTAGTCCACGGAGACGCTGCCGGTCGCGCCTACCGCGCCGATGTCGATTCTCGTCCACGCCGGCACGTTGCCCATGCTGACGTTGTCGAAAGTCGAAGTATTCAAATCCGCGTCGTTGTGCGCGGTCACCGCGAGACCGACGCGGGTGGCGGCGTTCATCGAGAAGGTGGTGGCGTCGGTGAGGAACCACATCTCTCCGTCGGGCGATTGCCAGCCGGCGAAGGTGTCTCCATGCCGCTCGAGCCGCAGCCAATAAGGCGCCGATATGCCTGACACGATGGCGTCAGGATCATATTGGGTCGTGCCTCCGGTGGTCGCACGATAGAGGAACTGCGTCTTGTTCCCGGCGCTGAGGATGAGATCGACGTTTTTGGAATCCGCCGCCGTGCTTTCGCGGAACATGACGCCGGCCTTGGCCCAGGCGTGGGTGTTTTCCACCGCGGTCACGCGGGCAATGATCCGGCCATCGCCGGTCCACGGCTCGTGCACGAAGCGGAATTTATCGGACGTGCCGTAAATGTCCGTTCCGCCGCCCGTCACGGTATATACACCGGAGCCGCTGTTATAGCTGGCCGAGCCCGCAAGCCCGGGGCCGCCGATGTCCTCATTCGCGGCGAAATCGCCGACGCCGGAACCTTCGATCGTGATGCTCAGACCCTGCGTGTCCTCGTCACCGGACCCCGTGTTGCCATCGCTATCCGCGACCCGCGCCGTGAAATTCGTCGGACCGCCGGCGGTAGTGGGTGTCCCGCTGATGACACCACCGCTGGAAAGGCTCAATCCCGCGGGCAGCGTCCCCGAATCCAAACTCCACACCAGCGCGCCATCTCCGCCGTTCGCGGCGAGGGTCTGGTTGTATGCGAAGCCAACAGTCCCTCCAGGCAAGGATACAGTGGTGATGTCCGGCGCGCTGTTGGCAGGCAGCCGGTAAAGGCCGACTGACTGCGTGGCAACATATAAGTCGCCCGTCGTGGGGTTGATCCCGAGCGTTTTGGCTCCGAGTCGGGGCAAGTTTTGAGTGATATCCTCCCAATCGTCGCCGCCATTCGTGGTCCGAAACACGCAGGGCTGCCCGACACCGCGCGTGCCCACAACGATGATCTGCGGGTTCCGCGGGTCGATCGCGATCTGGGAAATGTTGTTGAGCAGACCGGTCGGACCTCCGGGAATCTGCGTCATGGCCAGAATATTATATGGGGTCCACGTCCCGGAATCGCATTTCGACAGATCTCCACCCGGCCGGCAGGTGTAGATGACGTTCGCATTGGTCGGATGCACGGTGAAGACTGGACTGGCATCGAACGGCAGCACGTCGGCGCCGTTGGCAAACGACGCGCTCCCCCAGGTGTTCCCCTTGTCGGTGGATTTATAGATGGCGCCGTCATCATTGGAGTCGATGCCGAAGACCGTGTCTCCATTGCCGTCGAAAACACCCACCACGCGGTAGGCGAGCGCGGTCGGGTTCACAAACTGCCCCCCGTCAAAGCGCCGCTTGTCAGCGTAGAGAATATCGCCGTTCGTCGGGCTGAAGCGGACGAGTTTGACGTTCGTCGGAGTGGAATCGATCGTCGTCCAGTCGACGCCTTCATTGGTCGACTTGATCAGCTTCTTCTCGCTCGTCGTCCCGGCGGAAGCCACCACGACTGGCGAGCCGGCGGACTTGAAGCTGCCGGAAAACATCGTGCCATGCCCAATGGTTCCATTATTCACGAGGGTCTTGGCCGGCCGGTGTTCAAACCAGTCGCCGTTGTTGGTGATCTTCAAACCGGCGTCCACGTTGAATGTGGCCAGGCGCGACCCGTTGTTCGGGTCGAACCAGAAGTCGTTCGCGCTTTGCCCCGTGAATCCCGTCGTGGTCCGCGCAAAGGTCAGCCCGCCATCGGTGGTGCGGTAGATTTGGGCGAAGGCATGAGCCGTGGCGACATCACCGTCGCGGGGATCGGGCACGATATTGGCCATTTCACCGACGATCGAGGTCTCCCAACTTCCATCGGGGTCGTTGTTCATCGTCCCATCGACTTCCTCGACCGCCGATTTATGCCATGTCGCACCCGCGCCAAGATTCGCATTGAACGTCACGATCAGCGGACCGCCCGTCACGGGTGGGTTCTTGAGCGGCTTCGCCTGGCGACCGATGAGATAAACATGGTTGCGATCCGTCGGATCCACCACGACTCGACGGGCGAGATACGATTTGATCAACGACCAGTTCGCGCCTCCGTCGGCGGTCCGATACAGGCCCAGATCGTCCACGGTCGCGTAGATGTCGTCCGCATCGGCCGGATTGATCTCGATCGAGCGCACGTCGCCGGCGGGGCGGTTGCCATTGAGCGGCGACCATGCATCTCCCCCGTTGATCGATTTGAACAATCCCTTGCTGGTCGCCAGGAAGAGGATGTTGGTTTGCGCGGGATGGTGCTTCAGCATGTAGACTTTCTCGTAGGCGCTGAAGGCGAGTTCCTTGATCATGCTCCAGCTCGCGCCGCCGTCGGTGGAGCGGTAGATGCGCGGGTTGTAGGTTGTGGTGACGTTGTTGACCTTCTTCTCTCGATTGACGACGCAATACCATTTGCGGCTGCCGACCGGTCCGGGGACGGTCGTGGGGTCCCAGGCAAAACGATGCTGCTCATGGCGATTTCCCCCGCCCGAGTATTGGTCCTGCACGAAATCGATCGCCTGCGCGCGCGCCCAGGTGTTTCCTCCGTCCGTGGAGCGATAAATGCCCTGTTGATCCATCCTTTGGTAGTCCCAGTTGTTGGCCGCGACGGCGAGGACGACATCGGCATCGGCGGGATCACATTGCACGCTCTCCGCGCCGTTGATGTAAAAGCCCGTGCAGAGGGGGTGAACCCAGCTCTGGCCGTTGTCGTCGCTGCGCCATATCTGGCCGACGTCCTGGGCCCAATATATCCGGTCGGGGTCCGAAACGGAGCGGATCATGCAGTAGGGAAACTGCATTCCCTCCGCCAAAGTCGAACCCGACTGATATTGATCCTCCGTGGTCATGGGCACGGATATCCATTGAGCCGACGCGATGGATCCAGCGCCGATCGCATTCAACAGGAGCGCCGGACACAAGGACGCGATGCGGAGTCTTGACGAGCCAGGGTTGTGCTTCATCTCGACGGCATGGGGTTGTCGGTTGTTTTGACTATCGCGGAAAAGAGGAATGCGCCCGATGAATCCCGCTTCGGAGCTGGACGCCGCCGGAGCCCACAACGGAAGCGGATAACAAACCGTTGGGATCGTCTGGCGAGGCTGCGGCGCAAAGCGCGCGCTCGTGCGCTCATGTCGGGATCTGGGGTTGGGGTTGCTGACCTTCGATATTGCCGGATATGATAGACGCCGATTCCACGACATGCCATGTCTCCGCTGGCAAAAGCATCTCGAATCCGGCAGTTCGCCGTTGGGATGCGCGCCGCGGCGTTCCCGACCGCCGTCAATTCCGGCTTCGGCGGCAAATGACTGTCGCCGCATTCGGATGCGGGGAACGCCGCGCTCCGAGCGAAACCGATGCGGACGCAAGGACCCGCTGCCGGAACGATCCGCGGCATGACATCGCGCGGCGGGGTGTCATGCCGCCGGCCCCGACTCGACTCCCGCAACGAAGCCGCGCCCCATTCCGGCGCCGCCAAGGAGTGTCATGCGGGCCGCGACCTTCGGAATATAGCGGGCGGCGATGTGGCTTTGCGCTCCGTTGTCCATCGCTGTCGCTTTCCACTGCGCGTGGCGCGGCGAGCCCAGGATTTCGCCGGCCTCCGCGTAGTAGCTTTGCGCGGCGCGAGAGCGAAGCAGCAGCGATTCGCTCGACCAGTTCACTTTCACGACGCCGGCGCGCGCCGCCTCGGCGAGATTGTTTTCGCCGAGGCCCGACGAGCCGTGCAGCGCGAGCCCGACATCGCGGCCGGTGATTTCCTTGATCGCCGCAATATTCTCTCCGATGAGGCCGGCGCGAAATTCCGGGTAGCCGTCGCCGCCGAGGCCGTGCTGAGTGCCGAGCCCCGGCGCCCAAATCCATACCACCCCGGGATGCCTCGCCTCGACCGCGCCGATCAACCGTTTCGTGCGCTCGATCGGCGTGTGGCCGGCGTCGACTTCCGCCTCCATCTCGAACGTCGCAGGCGCCCCCTCCCCCGCCGCGATCCCGGCGAGCTGGCAGAGGAGATCGACATTCTCCTCGTCGGTCAGCGCGGAGGCGTCGAGCGAGACCGTGGAGGCGCGCAACACGCCTCCGCCTTCGGCGAGAGCCACCGGCACACCGCGCAGAGCGGCGGACAGAATTTCCACGGTGCGCGGGCCTTTGATATGATCGGTGTGAAACACCACCGGAACATCCCTATATCGTTCGGAACCGGCGAGGACCGCGAGATCGGCGAGATGGCGCGCGAGCCCGAGCACGGCGTCGCCGCCGCCGTAGGCATGACCGTCGAGCTGCCAGAGACTCGTCTCTATAATGACAGGCGCATCGCACTGCCGGGCCGCCTCCAGGCAGTCGGTGACGGCCGCGTGGCTATCGGCGTTGATCGCGAGGATCGCGTAGCGATTCGCCAGGGCATGCGCGAGCAGCGCGCGGGATTGCAACGGATCGAGGAGCATGCCGGTCAGAGCTGGATCTTGACGTGCTTGGTCTTCAAATACTCGAAGACCGCTCGACGCGAGAGTTCGAGGCCGTAACCACTGTCCTTCCAGCCGGCATAAGGGCCGTAGTTGGTGTTCACCGCCCCGTGATTCACGCAGACCGTGCCCGATTCGAGCTGCTCGCTGACGCGGTGGGCCGCCGCGAGATCGCGGGTAAACAGATAGGAAACGAGGCCGTAGTCGCTGTCGTTGGCCATCCGCACGGCCTCGTCGAGATTCTCGAACGTCGCGACTCCGACCACCGGGCCAAACGTTTCCTCGCGCATCACGCGCATGGCGGGCGTGGCTTCGGCGAGAATCGTCGGCAGGAGATAGCGTCCCGAGGGGCCGGCCGGCGCCTTGGGCGCGCCGCCGCCGGCGACGAGCCGCGCGCCGTGCGCCAGCGCATCCGCAATATGTTCGCGCGCCGTCTCGACTCCATCCGCCGTCGCCATCGGCCCGAGATCGACCGCGGGATTCGCCATGGGATCGCCGAGGGTCAGCTTTTCCGCTTCGGCACGAAGACGATCGATAAACTCGGCCGCGACATCGCGATGGACATAGATGCGGTTGATCGAGCTGCAGGACTGCCCGCAGTTCCTGAATCCCTTGTAGGCGGCGACCGTCGCGGCGTTGGCGAGATCGGCGTCGGCGCAGACAATCGCGGGGCACTGTCCGCCAAGCTCCAGCGACACCTTCTTCAGCGTCGAGGCCGCGGCCGCGAGGATGCGCTTTCCGGTCGCGCTCGATCCGGTCATCGCAATCTTGGCGATGCGAGGATGGCGAACGAGCGCGTCGCCCAAGGTCGCGCCGGGACCCGGGAGCACGTTGACCAGTCCGCCCGGCAGGCCGCCGGCGACGAGCGCGCGGCAGAACGCAGCCGGCGACAGCGGCGTCACTGTCGTGGGTTTGACGATCACCGCGCAACCGGTCGCGAGCGCGGGGCCAAGCTTCCAGGAGAGAAGCGAAACGGGATAATTCCACGGAGTGATGACCGCGCAGACGCCCACCGGCTGATGAACGACAAACGAACGGAAATCACGGTGCTCGGTCGGGTTGATCGTGCCCTCGACGCGCACCGCTTCGGCGGCGTAATAGTCGATCGTTTCGCACGCGGCGACAACCTCGCTGCGCCCCTGATTGAGGGGCTTGCCCTGCTCGAGAGCCATGAGGCGCGCGATCTCAGGCGCGCAGGCGCGAACATGGGCGGTGGCGCGGCGCATGCCCGCTCCCCGCTCGTAGGCGGTGAGCGCGGACCATTTCCGGAAGGCGCCCTCGGCCGCCTCGACCGCGCGATCGACGTCGGCCACGGTCGCGGAAGCCACGGATGCGACCAGCGCGCCATCGTGCGGCGAGCGGACCTCGAAACGTCGGCCGTCGTCGGCCGCGATCTCGCGACCATCGATAAAAAGATCCTGCATCAAAGTAGCGGAAGTCATGGAGGGACGAAACGGGTTCAGCTTTGCGGAAGCATGCAGACCTTGAGCGCCTCGCCGGATTCCATCAGCCGGAAACCTTCGGTGATGCGATCGAGCGGGAGCGTGTGCGTGATAAATTTCTGCGACGGAAAACGTCCGCTGTTCAGCAGCGCAAACGCCGCCTGGAAGTCGCTCTTCTTCTCCGAATACGAACCGGAGACGACGAGTTCCTTATAATGGATCTGGTTCGCGTCGAGGCTGGCGAACGGATTCGATTTCGGCAGGCCGGCAAAGAAACAGACGCGCCCGGCTTTCGCTGCGATCTCGAGCGAGTCGTTCATGGCATGCGCCGAACTCACCGCCGTAACGACCACATCGGCGCCCATGCCCTCGGTCAGCTCGAGCAATCGGGCGCGATGCGCGCCGTCGGGCGTCACGAGCACGGCGGCGTCGATGTCGAAGCGCTTCGCCATCTCCAGGCGCGCCGGATTCGTGTCGAGCACGAAGACTTTCTGCGCTCCCTGAAGTCGCGAAAGCACGGCATGCATCATGCCGATCGGGCCGGCGCCGACTATCGCGACGGTGTCCTTCAATCCGACGCCAAGACGCGAATGCGCGTTCATCACGCAGCCGAGAGGCTCGGCGAGGCTCATCTCAACCGCCGACATCCCGCCGGTAACCTTGAAGAGGCAGCCCTGCCGCACCGCAAGAGCCGGCACTTTCATGAGCGGCGCGTAGGCGCCGTCATGATGATAACTCATGGTGGTGCGGTGGGTCGTGAGATTCGCCCGGCCCATTTCCACATAGCGGTCGACGCCGTGCAATATCACGATATACATGACGACCCGGTCGCCAACGGATACATTGGCCCCCCTGGCCCGCGACTCCACCACGCGGCCGCAGAACTCGTGCCCGAGGATGCGCGGCGGCTCGATCTTCTTGTCGCCGTGACGATAGGTGCGGAGATCGGTGCCACAGATGCTGCACGCCTCGATCTCGAGCAGCAGCTCGCCCTCGGCGAGGGACGGCGCGGGCACGTCGCGGATGTTGATCTGTTCCTTGCCCTCGTAGACGGCGGCTTTCATCGAAAATCTCCTCCCGCTCAGCTCATCCAGTTCCGCGCGGCGTTCGCGGTCCACTTGCGGGTCACTTTCCGCGTCCTGGTCCAGAACCCGATCGCATCGCGGCCGGTGATGTCGCCGACGCCGAAACGCGAGTCGTTCCAGCCGCCGAAGCCAAACGGCTCGCGCGGCACGGGCACGCCGATGTTGATCCCGACCATGCCGGCATTCACGCGATGCTCGAACGCCGCCGCGGTGGCGCCGTCCTGTGTATAAATCGAGGCGGCATTTCCATAGGCGCTTCGATTCTCGATCGCGATCGCCTCGTCGAGCGTGTTCACCCGGATGATCGTCAGCACGGGTCCGAAAATCTCATCGCAGGCGGCTTCATCCCCCGGCCGCGCTCCGTCGATCACCGTCGGTCCCACGTAATTTCCGTCCTCCTTGCCCGCGACCTTCACGGCGCGCCCGTCGACGAGGATCGCGAGGCCGCGGCTCTCGGCGCGATCGATATAGCCGAGAACTCGCTCGCGCGCCCTCACGTTGATGATCGCGCCCATGTCGACGCCGGTCCGGATGCGCTTCGCCTCCGCGACGATCGCCTCGATCGCCTTGTCGCAATCGCCCACCACGAGAAGCGCGCTCGCCGCCATGCAACGCTGCCCCGCGCAGCCGAAGGCCGAACTCGCCACATTGCGAGCCGTCACCGCCGCGTCGGCGTCGGGCATCACCACGAGGTGGTTCTTCGCTCCCCCAAGCGCCAGCACGCGTTTCCCCGCCGCCGTGCCGCGGGCATGCACGGCGCGCGCCACGGGCGTGGAACCAACGAAAGCGACCGCGGCAATATCACGATGGTCGCAGAGCGACTCCACCGTCGAACGATCACCCTGCGCGACATTGAACACGCCTTGCGGCAGCCCCGCCTCCGACAGCAACTCCGCCAGCCGCACGGGCGTCAGCGGCGCCTGCTCGCTCGGCTTGTGCACGAACGTGTTGCCGCACGCGATGGCGATCGGATACATCCAGAGCGGGACCATCGCGGGAAAATTGAACGGAGTGATTCCGGCGCACACGCCGAGCGGGTAGCGGCGCGCATAGCAGTCCACGCCGGTGCTGACCTCGAGGATTTCCCCCGGCAGCAACTGCGGCAGCGAACAGGCATATTCGACGACTTCCAAACCCTTCCGAACCCCCGCCTCGGCTTCAGCGGGCGTCTTGCCGCTCTCGCGCGACACGAGTTCGCTCAGTTCGGCCATATTCCGCTCAGCCAGATGTTTGAACCGAAACAGGGGCTGCACGCGCTCCTTCACAGGCAGCGTCCGCCATGCTTCGAACGCGGTCCGGGCGGTCGCAACCGCTTCGTCCACGAGCGCCGCGTCAGCCGCGCATACCACGCCGAGTTCCCGTCCGTCGACCGGAGAACGCAACGCCGCCGGCAGATCCCGACCGCCGTTTCGTGGCGCGCCGGAAACAAAATGAGGAATCGCTGTAGCTGTCATTGAAATGTTTATATATCCTCCTGGATGTCCCCGCGGATCGCAGCGGCAAGCCCGCCATACATCCCTGCCCGATCACCGAGCTGCGCGCGCAAGACGCGCACGCCTTGCGCGGGAAACATTCTTACGCGCGCTTCGAGCACGCGGCGAACCGGCTCCAGCAACAGCTCATCGAGAGCCGCCACCCCGCCGCCGAGCACGACGGCATCCGGATGCAAGGCGGACACGACATGCGCGACCGCCATGCCGATGCGCTTACCCACCTGGGAAAGCGCGAATGCCACGCTGTCTTCGCCCTGACGCGCGGCCTGGGACATCGTCAACGGGGAAACCGCGGCAATATCGCCTCCGCAAATGGCATGAAGGCCTGGCGCATTGCCGCTCAGCATGAGCCTGATCCCTTCCGCCGTGATCGCGGGACCGCTCGCAAAGGTCTCCAGGCACCCGCGGCTCCCGCACCCGCACCACGGACCTTGCGGGTCCACGCAAATGTGGCCGATCTCTCCCGCCGCGCCCAGCCGGCCGAGCCGCAACCGGCCGTCGACGACCACTCCACCGCCCACGCCGGTGCCGAGGGTGAGAAACACCAGCGTGTTCATCCCGCTCCGGCCATGCCCAAACAGAAACTCACCGAGCGCGGCCGCGCGCGCGTCGTTCAGAATTCGCACCGGGCGCCGGAGCGCTTCCTCGAGCCGCGCTCGAACCGGCACATCGCGCCACTGAGTCGGAAGATTCGGCAGAAAGCGCGACACGCCTTCACGGATGTCAACCAGCCCGGGCAGGCCCATGCCGACGCCCGCGATGCTTCCCTCCCGATACGCTGCGAAACCTTTAATGGCCGTCGCAATGCGATCCAACACGGCATCCGGGCCGTCGTGCGATCGAGTCGCATGTTTTTCTTCGACGGCGATCCGCCCCTCCGCGTCGCCGACGGCGATGGAAAAGTTCGTGCCGCCCAAATCCACTCCCACGTAGGTTGATTTCGCGCTCATCGCACGCCGGCGGGGATGGCCGGCACTCGCCCGCGGCCGGCGCGCCGGCTTGTGCTCGAAGAAAGAGGTATGATGGTCATGTGCCGAGTGCGATGATAGTATCCGCAGATTGCCGCCGGAACCATGTCTTGCCGGGCAAAAGAATACCGATTCGCGCGTTCAACAGCGGCAAAGGAACGCCGGGACGCGTGGAGAACCATATTTGCCGGAATCAATATGGCTTTGCGTGGCGAGACATGGTTCAGAGCTGAAGCGATCGGTATGATCGCCACGCTTTAAATCCTGTGAATACCCCTGCTGCAGCAGTCATCGGCTCCGGCTTCATCGGCCCCGTGCATATCGAGGCGCTCAGGCGCATCGGGGTGCGGGTGACAGGCATCCTCGGGTCGACGCCGGAAAAATCCCGGGCGGCCGCGAGCCGGTTGGGGCTTCCCCGCGGCTACGCGGATTACGCCGACGTTCTTTCCGACCCGGAAGCATCAGTGGTTCACCTCACCTCGCCGAACCGTCATCACCGCGCGCAAGTGATGGCGGCGCTCGCCGCGGGCAGGCACGTGATTTGCGAAAAACCGCTGGCGATGACGGCGGCCGAAACCGCCGAACTCGCCGCCGCCGAGGCCGCGCATCCGCATCTGGTGTGCGCGGTGAATTACAATGTCCGTTTCTATCCGCTCGCCCTGCATGCCCGGACGCTCGTCCAAAGCGGCGAGATGGGCGAAATATTCCATCTTAACGGCAGCTATATGCAGGACTGGCTGCTTTATCCGACCGACTTCAACTGGCGGGTGATCGCGGCGGAGGGAGGCGACCTGCGCGCGGTGGGCGACGTGGGCACGCACTGGCTCGACCTTGCCACCTTTGTCAGCGGTCTCGAAATCGAATCGGTCATGGCCGATTTGCGCACGGTTCATCCTGTGCGCCAGCGACCAGCCGCTGGTTCGGCGACGACGTTTTCCGACGCCGATCGAGAGGGCCCGGCTTCGACCCGGCCCGAGCCCGTCACCACGGACGACTACGGCTCGGTGCTGCTGCGCTTCAAGGGCGGAGCCCGCGGAGCCTGCACGTTTTCCCAGGTCGCGGCGGGAAGGAAAAACTGCATTCGCCTCGAGCTGTCCGGCTCGAAGCGTTCACTGGCGTGGAATAGCGAGCGCCCCGACGAGCTTTGGCTCGGGGAACGCGGCGCGCCAAGCCGGCTCCTGCAGCGCGATCCAGCAATATTGGATGCCACCTCCGCGCGTTTTTCAAACTATCCGGGCGGTCACGCCGAGGGTTATCCGGATACCTTCAAACAACTTTATCGCGCGATCTACGACGATATTTCCGCCGGGCGCCGCTCGCCTGAGCCACTCTATGCAACATTTGCCGACGGCCACAGGGAACTCCTTCTCTGCGAAGCCATCGCCGAGAGCCATCGTCGCGGCGCATGGATTTCTGTCGGCGGTTGAATCGACCATTTCCTGAATGCCCATGAAACTCGGTTTCGTTTCCGCACTGTTTCCCGATCTGAATCTCGAGGAGGTCTTCACGGTCG
>CAZFCY010000157.1:0-1051 GCA_964517665.1 uncultured Opitutaceae bacterium
GACGGCGACCGGTTATCACGGCGACATGACGCGCACGTTCCTGAAGGGCGCGCCGTGCGATGCGCAGGCGAAACTCGTCGAAACCGTGCGCGCGGCCCAGAAGGCGGCGTTGAAGGAAATCCGCGCCGACGTCCACGGCTCGCGCGTGCATCAGCGCGTCGTCGATTTCTTTCAGGCCGCCGGCTACGAGACCACCCACGGCGCCGAGGGATCGTCCGGCTTCTTCCACGGCGCCGGGCACGGCCTGGGCCTGGAAGTCCACGAGGCGCCGAACATGGGGCGCAACGCCACCCTGCTGCGCGAAGGCGCCGTCGTCACGATCGAGCCCGGCCTCTATTATCCGGGGCTCGGCGGCTGCCGGATCGAGGACGTCGCGCAGGTGACGCGGGCGAGGCCGCGGATGCTTTCGCGTTATTCCTACGAGTGGATCATCGCCTGAGCGCCCGCCGCCCGCGGACGTTTTCACCTGTCGCCAAAAAACGGATACACCACCGCCGTGCCTGAACTCGCGGAAGTCGAATGCATGCGCCGGCGCTGGGACGCCGGCCTCGGCTCGATCGTCGAGGATGTCGCGCTGCATCCGCGCGCCCGCGTCTTCCGGTCGTGCGACCCGGTGGCATTGAAGCGCGCGCTCGAGGGCGCGCGCCTGCTCGACAGCGCGCGCAGCGGCAAACAAATGATGTTTCACTTCGATCGCGGCTGGGTCGGCGTCCATCTGGGCATGACCGGCGAGCTTCGGGTGGAAGCGGCCGGTTGGCGCGGGGGCCGCCACGATCACCTCGTGCTGCAACAACCCGCGCGCACGCTGGTGTTCCACGATCCGCGGATGTTCGGCGCGATCGACTTCGAGCCGGGCGACGAGCCGCCGCAGGGGTGGAAGCAAAGGCCGCCCGAGATCCTCGACGCGCGGTTCACGCGCTCGAAGGTCGCGCGGTTTCTCGCCCGTCGCGGGCGCGCGCCGATCAAGGCGGTGTTGCTCATGCAGGAGCAGTTTCCCGGCATCGGCAACTGGATGGCCGACGAGGTCCTCTGGCGCGCCGGCATCCACCCG
>CAZFCY010000157.1:1061-2372 GCA_964517665.1 uncultured Opitutaceae bacterium
CCGGGTGGATGCCGGCGCGCCAGAGGACCTCGTCGGCCATCCACCCGGGGCGGGCGGCGGGAAGCCTCGACGAGGCCGGGATCGCGCGGTTGTTTCGCGCGCTCCGCTTCGTCTGCCGCGGCGCGCTGCGTTCGATCGTTCCGGAAGTCGACGGCGCGTGGGGCGATCCGCCGGAGGGCTGGTTGTTTCACGTCCGCTGGAAGCCCGGCGGCGCATGCCCCGCGACCGGCGCGAAACTGAAGCGCGACACCATCGGCGGACGCACGACCTGCTGGTCGCCGAAAAAGCAGAAGTTCGAAGCTCACGCCCCCGAAATAACATGATCACTGTTTACACTTACGCGAACTGCGACACCTGCCGCCGCGCGACGAAATGGCTGCGGTCGCGACACCTCGAGTTCGTCGAAAAACCGATTCGCGAAACGCCGCCTTCGCCGGCCGAACTCCGCGCCATGCTCGCTCATCAGGAGGACGACCTGCGCCGCCTCTTCAACACCTCGGGCCGGGATTACCGCGCCGCGAACCTGAAGGAAAAGCTCCCGCAACTGAGCGCCGCCGAAGCCCTCGCCCTCCTCGCCGCGAACGGCAACCTCGTGAAGCGCCCCTTCCTCCTCGCCCCGCGCCTCGGCCTCGTCGGCTTCAACGAAGCCGCCTGGCAAAAAGCGCTCGGTTGAGCGAACGCGATTTCCCCAAAAGGCCGGACGCGGGCAGGGATGCCGGCGTCGCCTCGACTCGCTCCAAAACCGTCCTGAACGAAGTCGAAAGGGACGCGGCGATTCATCTCGGCGGCCGCATCATTCCGACTGCGCGAAACTCCCGGCCCGGTCGCGTTTATCGGATCCGTCCGGCGAGGTGATCTCGACGATCGGTAGTCGGACGAGACCGGCATGAAGATCCTTGGAACTTCAAGTGTCCAGACACTGGCTCCGGCTGCCTTGCGCGCATCCTCTACCGGGCATCACAGCAGAAATGGAATCGTGATAAATGTCCGCTGTTCACACTGGTGGCGGAATCGAGGTTCAACCCGGCATCGTCGATCCGACAGGCGCTACAGCCTCCGCGGCGCGGAGAAGCTCATTGTGTCGGCCTCGCCTTTGACGCCGGTCTCCAAAGGAAACCTCGATAAACCGCTTTCGAAGGAGAAAGTGACAGTGCTTAGCTGCCGAGAGTCCCAACTTCTCAAGCCATGCCAACTCTCCCTCCTACCAGGCTGAATTGCCTGCGATCAACACGAACGATGGTCCCAAGACTGATTTTGCTGTCGCTCGTTTGCGGTCAGATTGTCTCGGCTTCCTCTGTCACTGAAAGTGAG
>CAZFCY010000157.1:2382-11822 GCA_964517665.1 uncultured Opitutaceae bacterium
GAAGTTCTGACCGACAAGGGCGCCCGTGGCTACGGGACCGCCAACGCGCTCGGCGCCACGCGAATCAATGCGCCGATCTCGAACACTCCCCAGTCGGTTATCACATTGAATCAGGAGTTTCTCCAAGACGTCAACCCGACCAACTTCGCCGATGCCTTGCGTTTCGTCAGTGGCGTCAGCAAGGCGGCCGGGGAGTACATCGGCGATGTCACCATTCGCGGCATCACGACCCAGGCGATCGGCTTTCGCGATAGCGTGAGCGACGACCTGAACATCAACGTCAACACCGGCATAACCCTGCCAGATCCCATCGAGGCCGAGCGCATCGAAGTCATCAAGGGCCCCACCGGCGCGATCTACGGCGCACACGGCTTCGGCGGCGTCATCAATCGCGTCTCGAAACGGCCGCGTGAGGAAAGGCGGACTGAGCTGGGGGCCGAGTACACCTACTATCGGAATAGCGAAGGATTCTATCGCACCACTCTCGACACGACGGGCCCCATCGATGCGGACAAGAGATGGCTCTACCGTGTGCTGGCCGCCTATCAGGACGGCGACAATCACACGCATGGCCGCTACAGCAAGCAGACGCTGATCGGCGCCCTGGAGTTCCGGCCGGCGTCCGGAACCTCGATTTGGGGGCGGGTGCGGGACGGCAAAGACAGGATCTTCGCCGCGCAGGATCTCTTCACGGACAGCCAGAGAAACATGCCCTTCGACGATCTTCCCAAGTATGCCTACGTGGGGAATTTCTACGACGACGACCAGGTCGATTACGGCAGCGCGACATCCTTCGAGCTGGGCGCCACGCATGTTTTCGAGGCTTTCGGTGTGCGCTGGCACGCGCGCCTGCTTGCGCGGCACAACGAGGTCGATCAACAACGCCGCACTTATATATCATCCGGCGGGCTTTTTTACAAGGACGGGCTGCCGCTCTCGACGGGCGGACCCAATATGACCACGGCCAACGCCACCTCGGCCCAGGCGCGGGCGGCGGGTTACGACGACATCCTCGAGAACATCCTGCGGCGCGACCTGCGGAACGGTTCCAGCGAAAGCACCTCCTACAATTTCGACCTGACCGGCGAGCTGGAAATGGGCCCTACGCGGCATCAGCTGTTGCTTTATACCGGCAGAGGAGACGGCGAGACCTTTATCCAACGCTTTCGCGAGAACTGGATCGGTCCGAAGCCGAGCATGCTGAAGAACTCCCCAACCAACATTCCTCCGGAACAGGTGCTCGACGGCAATCCCGTCACGCTCGCGGGTGAGTGGAACACAACGACAAGCGACCAGTACCACTTCGCCCTGCAGGACAACATCGGGATGCTCGACAACCGCGTGATTCTCGTGGGCGCCGTTCGGTATGATTCGGGCACGACAGGCGTGGTCGATCATCTCGCGAACAGCGTTCTTCCAGACGAGAAGACCTCCAACTGGACGCCTTCTTACGGCATTGTCGGGAAACCTTACGCCGGCGTTTCCCTTTTTTATAATCACTCCGAGACGTTTCAACCCCAAGGTGGGGTGAATCAAGCGGGCCAGAGGCTGCGTCCCCTCGTTGGCGAGAACGACGAATTCGGCGTCAAACTCGACCTGATGGAGAATCGGCTGGTCATGACCGCCTCCTACTTCGACATGACGCAGGAAAACGCCTTCCTGAAGGTCATCAATCCCGACGGCACCTTCGATTTCGTCCAGGTGCCGATGAGCGAGACGAATGGGTGGGAGGTCGACCTCGCGGCCCAGCCGATCGACAGCCTCACACTTCTCGTCTCCTACCAATGGATCGACGCAAAGACCCAGAATGGACTCGGTCGAAACAATGTTCCGCAGGGCGGCACCTACAAGGCCGTGGGCAAATATTCGTTTGGGGGAGGCCTGCTTGCCGGACTCGACCTCGGCCTGAGCTACGAGCACATCAATGACAACCGGCCGGGCGATGCCGCGAACAACTTCTTCCTGCCGGGCTACGATCTCGTGGGCGCGTTCGCGGTGTATAGACGGCAGCAATGGCGCTTTCAGCTCAACGTCGAGAACGTGACGAACGAATGGTATATCACAGGAACGGCGGCACAGCAGTTCATGCGCAGTGGGCCGCCGACGAACTACAAGCTCAGCATGCGGTATGTGTTCTGAAAAGGGAAAACGTGGATCGATCCCCCGCCCGACGTTCGCCGCATGTTCTTGCGAAACGAGTTGATGTGCCGCCTGGCGCTGGCCGGCGCCTGCCTCGCGATCGCGCCGGCCGAGCTTCCCGGAACGGGCCTCAGGCCGTTGCGAGCGGGGGTCGAGCTTTTCGTGGACGACGCCAACATTCTGCGAATCGAAAACCTCACGCGGCGCATCCACGCGGCATTCAAGCTGGAGGGCCCCGTGCTCGTGGCGGACAAGCCGTGGGAAATCGGAGGCGTCTACCAGATGGGCGCCACGCTTCGCGACCCGGCCACCGGAGAATTCCGCAAGTGGTATTGCTCGGACTCCCGCCTGCTGCTGGCGACGTCGCGGGACGGAATCCATTGGGTCAAGCCGGAGTTCGACATCGAGTTGTTCGAAGGCCGGAAGACGAATATTCTTCTTCGTGAGCGGCACATTATTTTCGGCGTCCTGTTCGACGAAGCGGAGCCGGACCCGGCGAAACGCTATAAGGCGTTGGGGGCGGAGCACGCCTCCGTGGGCGGATACCGCGGATACCATTCCGCTGACGGCATCAACTGGCGTCCTTATTCGGACGGGCGCACTCTCCATGTGGGATCCGAGCTCATACATTTAATCCGCGATCCGGCGACCCGGAGATACTTCGCTTATATCCGGCCATTCCGGCCGACGCGCCACCCTCGCAACATCACCGAGAAACGGCTCTGTGCCGTCGTGACCAGCGAGGACTTCGTCAACTGGTCGGAGATGAAGATCGTCATATTGCCGGATGCAGTCGATGACGCGTGGGTCACGCAGCCGGATCAGCGAACCGAGTTTTACGAAATGAATGGATTCGCCTACGGCCGATCCTATCTCGGGATTCTCCCGGTGTTTCGCATTGAGCGGATCAACCTCGGAGCGGCCAAAGGCCAGTCGGTCTGGGACGGCCCCATGCACGGCGAGCTCGTGGCCAGCCGGGATGGATTGACCTGGGACAGGATGAGGGATCGGACCCCGATTATTCCGAGTGGGGACGACTACGATGTATCGATCATGCATGTGGGAACCGAGCCGCTGGTCGTCGGGGATGAAATCTGGCATTACTATACTGCGCTCAGCTCCACGCATGGAGGTCCGCCTTCAAAGAAAAAGGCGATCGCGCTGGCCCGCTGGCGCTTGGACGGTTATGTTTCCCTCGATGCGGCGGGGCGCGAGGGAGTTGTGGAAACGACGCTGATCTCCGATCGGACAGGGGTCCTGGAGGTCAACGCCAATGCTTCCGGCGGTCGGCTGGCGATCGAGGTGGTCGACGAGGCCGGAAGGATAGTGGATGGCTACTCCATGTCCGATTGCATCGGCCTGAGCGCCGACGACGTTCGATTTCCGGTCCGATGGAAGAGGCATCGCGAGTTGCCCGCCGGCCAACCGTTTCGTCTCAGGTTTGGCATTCAGAAAGGTTCACTGTTCAGCTACACCATCCTTCCTGCGGGAAGGAGCTGACCCGGGCGTTTCGACTCTGGCAAAGACTTGTCGGCCTTCAGCATTGGGACAACGACTCATGAATGGTTGCAATTTGAGCATCACTAGAATCGGCCGGGCATGGCGTGTCGTGCCGGTCTTGCTGGTCATTGTCCTGAGCCAGACTGACGCGGCGCCTGGACGTGAAGTGACGTCGCGGCCGAATATATTGTTGATCATGTCGGACGATCTTAACGACTACGTCGGGCCGCTCAGCCCGGGGAGGGCGCACACTCCCAATCTCGATCGTCTCGCCCGCAGAGGAATCGTTTTCGACCGGGCCTATTGCGCGGTGCCGGCATGCGCGCCATCCCGCACAGCTTTATTGACCGGCATGCCACCGACCACCACCGGCATTTACTATAACAACCAGCCGATTGTATTCGCCGGAAAGGGCATCAGCGATGCCGAAGACATGCCGAGGCATTTCAAGAATGCCGGATATTTTGCGGCGGGCCTGGGCAAGCTTTTTCATCACGGGCGTGATCAGGACGACAAGGCGGATTCGTGGACCGAGGGCTATTACCAGGGCTACTCCGGGCGACAGGACGCCGAGCACAACCGGCGAGCCGGGCACACTGTTTCCATCGGCGGGGTCTGGCCGGGATCGTGGGGTTGGTACCCGGATGATTGGGATCGCGAGGACCGCGGGAAAATGCAGCAGGACACCGTCAACAGTATTCGCGCGGCGGAACTGGTCGGCGTTCGTCATGATGCGCCCTTTTTCGTGGCGTTCGGGACTTTCAGGCCACACTCGAAATGGTTCGTCGCCAGGCGGTATTTCGATCAATATCCGGAAGAGTCCATTTCGCTTCCGGAAGGTTGGCGCGAAAATGACCTGGATGACGTTCCTTCCGCTGGCCGATGGCTCGCGAAAGTAAATGTCACTCCGGACACTCACCGGACGTTGCTCGAGCGAGGTTTGTGGCGCCAGGCCATGCAGGCGTATCTTGCGTCGGTCACCTATGCCGACGAACAGATCGGCCGTGTCCTCGACGCCCTGGCGTCGGGGCCGAACGCGGACAATACCATCGTCGTGTTTTGCAGCGACCACGGTTACCACCTCGGCGAGAAGGAGCACTGGAACAAGTTCACGCTGTGGGAGCGGAGCGCGCGCGTGCCCTTGATCGTGGCGCTTCCGGCCGCCTGGGGGATTCCGGCGCGGCATATAAATGCGCCTGTCAGTTTGCTCGACCTTTATCCCACCCTTTCGGATCTCGCCGGACTGGCGGCGCCAACGACACATCGGCTGGAGGGGGTGAGCTTGCGGCCGTTGATCGAGAGCCGCGCCGAGACCCGGGGCGCGCCTGTCATCACCACCTATGGCCACGGAAACCATGCGGTGCGCGATGATCGCTGGCGCTATATTCGATACAGGACGGGTGAGGAAGAGCTTTATGATCATGATTCGGATCCGCACGAGTGGCACAATCTCGCGAACGAGGAACGCTGGCGCTCGGTGATGGCGGATCTGGCTGCGTTCCTGCCGAAAACCGAGGCGGAGAACGCTCCGTTTCAGGATCGTCGTCCCGTCGAGTGGCTTGGAAATGACGTTTTCGGGCCTCAATGACGGCGTGGTCGAGTGGCCCGGTGCGCATCGGCCTCATCGGGCTCGGGTGGGGCGAGCGGGTGGCGGTCGCGATGCGGGCGCTTGCCGGCGTGGAGCTGGCCGTGTGCTTCGCCCGCGCGCCGGTTGTGCGGGAGGCGTTTGCGCGTCGATTTGGTTGTCGGCCGGCGGAGAGTTTCGACGCCCTGCTGGATGACGACCGGCTGGACGGCGTTGTGCTCATGACGCCGAATGCGACGCATCGCGAACTCGCCATTCAGGCCATGAAAGCGGGCAAACACGTGCTTGTAACCAAGCCGATCGCCACGACGCTGGAGGATGCCATGGCCATGATCAGAACGGCCCGCGAAACCGGGCGCATCCTCGCAGTCGGTCACCAAAGCCGGCGGCATCCGGCGCTTCGCATATTAAAACAATTCATCGACGATGGCGGGCTGGGCCCTGTCCGCACGATCGAGGGCAACACCTCCTCTGCCACCGGCTTGCGGGTGACGAGAGGTAATTGGCGGTCGAGGATGGAGGAGTGTCCCGGCGGACCGCTGCTGCAATTGGGCATTCACTATATAGACAACTTCCAGTATTTTTTCGGGCCGGTGGAGCGGGTCACGGCCTCATTTGAAAAAATCGGAGGCGGCGCCGTTGATCCGGACACCTCGACTGTGCTGTTGAGATTCGATGCGGGCATGGCGGGCTATCTGGGCTGCAGTTATGTGACGCCTCACACGCGCTGGATCCGGGTTTCGGGTGAGAAAGCGACGGCGCTCTTCGAGGCCGATGGAAGCCTTGTGCTCCATGCCGCCTCGGAAATGCGTGTGCTCCTGCCGGCAGCCTCCGACGGTTCGGCGGTGCGCCGAGGGGTGCTGGCCGCGGAGGTCGAGGAGTTAGCGGCGTGTATACGAACGGGAGAAGCGCCGGAAACCGGGGGACGCGCAGGCGCGCGCAATCTCGCGGTCGTGCTGGCCGCGGTGGAGTCGCATCGCCGGGGCGTTCCGGTGGATGTCGAAGCGTTGTTGCGCGCGGCCGGCTTGTGAGTGTGAGCGATTCGCTTACCGTCGGCAGGGTTCTCGCGCTGCTCGATCGTTTCGCCGAACGCGTGGCGATTGCGGCGGAGTTCTTCGCCGAAGACCTGCCGGATTATCGGGACTCCATTGCTGGCCGCTGGTTCACGAACGGAGGTTGGACCGAGGGATTCTGGCCGGGACTGTTGTGGCGTTTGTATGAACATGCGCGGAGCGAATGCCTGGCGGGGCACGCACGGCGAGCGACGCGACTGGTTGCCACCCGGCATGCGAACACGGACGACCACGACCTCGGTTTTCTTTTCGGTCCTTCGTGTGTGCTGGAGCATGAGCTGACCGGCGACGAAGAAATGCTTCCTCATGCGCTCGCGGCAGCGGAGCGGCTTTCGGCGCGTTATCTTCCCGGAGGCAGTTATATACCGGCGCATGGTCCTGCGCATGGTCCGCAGGCCGGCTTTGCCATCATCGACACGATGATGAACCTGCCGCTCCTGCTGTGGGCTGCGCGGCGGACGGGACGAAATACGTTCGAAGACGTTGCGATCGAAACAGCTCGCACGATCGCTCGCGAGCATGTGCGACCAGACGGGTCGTCCTGCCAGGTGCTTTGGCTCGATCCGGCGACCGGACGGACATTGAGGCGGGATGCGATCATGGCCGTGAGCACGGATTCATGCTGGGCGCGAGGCCAGGCGTGGGGCGTGCACGGCTTCGCCCGGATGTACCGGGAATGTGGATACAAGGAGTTCGCGAGTGTGGCTGCGCGGATGGCGGATTATTTCCTTTCGCGCGTGCCGGAGGACGGAATCGTTTTCCACGATCTCGACGATCCGGACGCGCTGCGCGTGCCCAAGGATACGTCGGCTCAGACCGTTGCAGCCGGCGGCCTGCTCCTGCTCGCGGAGTCCTTCGTGGATTCGAGACGGGCACGTTGGTGTGGAGCGGCTGAACGGCTTCTGCGACCGTTGCTGGAACGCTGTCTGGTCGAGGACGAGCCGAGCGCGACGGCTCCTCGGGGGCTGCTCGGCCAGGGCTGCAAGTCTCTGCGCAAGAACCAGGGTGTGGTGAGCGAGATCGTCTTTGGTGACTTCTATCTTGTGGAAACACTGCAGCGCTGGCTCACGGTGACCGCGGAACGGGTGGAGTGACGCCGAGCGTGCCGGCGAGCGCGGTGAGTTCGCTCCACACGCCATCCGTCACAGGCACGCCGTGTAATTCGCGCTCGTGGAGGCGCCGGGCTTCGATCTCACCGGGCAGCAGCACTTCGGAGAATCCGGCGGCCGGTTCGCTCCGCTTGATGTGCTCGAGCAGTTCTCCGACGAGCCGGTGATAATCGGCGAGCGCAGTAAACCCTTCGATCGACCACGCGAGAACGAACGCGGGATTGCCCATGCGGTATTCCGGCAAGGCTATCGGCGCCGAGCCAGCGAGTGTGGTTGCGAGAATCTCGATCATCAACATCAGCGCCGAACCCTTGTGCGCGCCGAACGGGAGCAGGGCTCCACCATCGTAAAAGTCACCGGGATTGCTGCTGGACTGTCCTGATTTGTCCACGAGGCAGCCAGGCGGAAGGCTGGCGCCATTGGCGCGGGCGACTGCGATGCGACCTTCGGGGACGGCGGACGTGGCGAAATCCATCACGAGTGGCGGATGGGGCGGCGGAGCCGGCAGGGCGAACGCGAGCGGGTTGGTGCCGAGCGCGCGTTGCCGACTGCCATATACGGCCACTGAGCCGCCGCGTTCGCCTCCCGCCGCCATGACCAGGCCGGCAAGCCCGGCGGAGGCAAGCGTCTCGGCGTAGGCCCCCAGGCGACCAATGTGATGCGTCCGGCCGAGGGCCACGCCGGCCTGGCCGTGCTCGCGACAGATCTCGATCGCGAGTTGCGTGCCGAACTGCGCGGACATCTGTCCGAAACCCCAGCCGCCATCGACGACAGCGTTGGCTCCGCTTCGGCGCGCGACGGTCGGTCGCGCGGCAGGCTGGAGTGTGCCATCTCGAATTCGCCCGATATAGCGGCCGGTGCGCATGACGCCATGCGAGTCGAGCCCGCGCAGGTCCGCGCCGATCAACAAGCCTGCGACGCTCTCCGCGACATCCGCGGGCGCGCCAGCGGCTTCGAAAAGCGTGCGGCTGAACGCGGACAGGATGCCATGATGGAGAACCGGCATGCGACGAGAGTCTTTGTCTGGATTGCTGCGATGGGAACCGTCCGGCTCTGGTTTCCCGCGTGAACCAGATGGCCGAGTTGGCGAGGGCCGTTTTTCTCCACAGGATGGATCGCGATGAGCAACCCCGCGATCGTTGGCGTCGGCTTGATCGGCGCCGGAGCAATGGCGCGCGCCTATGCTGAATGCTTGCGTTTATATACAACTGGTGGCCGCCTCGCTGCCGTCACGGGTGGGCGCCGGGCCGGGGAACTGGCGGCAGATTACAAGGCTGCGGCGGAGCCATCCGTGGCCGCCCTCCTGCGACGACGCGACGTTCAGGCGGTGATCGTCGCCACTCCGGAGATGTTGCACCGCGAGCAGACGCTGGAGGCGGCCGCCGCGGGTCGGCACGTGCTGGTCGAGAAGCCGATGGCGCCGACCGTGCGGGAGTGCGACGAGATGATTGCCGCCTGTGCCCAGGCCGGCGTGAAGCTGATGGTGGCGAAGCACTGGAGGTTTCGCGGCGTGCACCTTCGCGCGCTTGAACTGTTGCGAGGCGAAGGCCGGGGGCGGCTGGTCCGGCTCGAAAATCATACACTGGTAACTCGCGCGTCATCGCTTTCGACAATCACAGCGAAACCATTTTATCTCGATCGCGCGGGAGGTGGGTTGTTGATGGGCTGGGCGGTGCATAACCTCGATTGGATGCGGTGCCTGGCCGCTGCGGAGCCACAGTCCGTGCAGGCGGTCGTCTCTCCCGCTGCGGAGCCCTTGCCCGATGGTTCGCTCGATGCGAGCATTCATTTTGCGAATGGGGTCGAGGCTCGCCTCCGCGTCGCAGTCGATTTGTCGAGAGATCCCGGACCGGGACACGTCTTTCGGACGCGTGTGGTCACGGAGAAGGAGGTGCTTGATCTCGACGGCTATGGCGAACTGCGCGTGACCGTTGATGGGCGAGCGAGGGTCGAATGGACTCAGCCGGCGTTCGATCCGCGCGATCCGACCGATCCGCATCGGTTGGAGGCATACGCAACGATGCTGCAAGCGTT
>CAZFCY010000158.1:0-11558 GCA_964517665.1 uncultured Opitutaceae bacterium
CTGCAAGGCGGGGGCGACGGCCTTCACGTTGGCGTCGACTCCGGTCGCGAGCGCGTCGCGCAGGGTGACGAGCGTGTCGAGGAAACCGAGGACATCCTGGCTCGTCTGCGGCGAGGCGTAGGGCGAGATCACGCTTCCCTCGGCGATCTGAAACTCGGTCGTGGAGGTGGAGCCGACAAAGGCGATCGAAGTGATCCTTCCGTCCGCGTCGCGGGTGGCCTCGTACGGGCGAGCGGCGGCGCCGATGCCTCCGAAGAGCGGCTCGCCGCTGAAGTTGGCATTGGCGTTGACCAGCGCCTGCTCGAGGAGCGAGTCGACCTCGATCGCGTAGGCCCTCATCGCATCCGGGCCGAGGATGTCGCTGCTGAGCGAGACGATCTCGTTCGCGCGGTCGGAGGCGGAAAAAATATTCCGGACCTCGGCCGTGGCGGCGGTGATGATGTCGTTCGCGCGCTGCGCGTTGCGGTGAAACTGGTAGATGCGCGCGCGCTCGCCCTGGTAGTCGATCACGCGCACGGCCGAGGCCGGATCGTCCGACGGGTCGGTGATGCGCTGGCCGGTGGCCGTCTGCTCCTGCAACGCGCTCATCCGGCTGGTGAGCCGCTGGAGATGCGTGATGAGATTCTCGGGGAAGGTGTTGCTGGTGACGCGCATGGCAGTGAGGAATCAGCGGATCAGTCCGTTCACGACGACATCGAGCATCTCGTCCATCACCCGCATGACCTTCGCGGAGGCGTCGAACGCGCGCTGGTATTTGATCAGGTCGGTCATCTCCTCGTCGAGCGAGACGCCGGAGACGGAATCGCGGCGCTCCTTGACGAGCCGTTGAAGCGTGGACTGGTCCTCGTAACGGCCCCGGGCGGAGGCGGTGGCGTTCGCGACGTCGGAGACGATGCCGCGATAGAAAAACGAGAACGAGCCGTCGATCAGGTCGCCGCCGCCGGTGGAAAACTCCTTGTTCGCGAGATCGCTGATGGCGAGCGCGACCTCGTTGGCGCCGGGATTCGCTGTATTCGTGGAACGGATACTGGAGACGCTGACGCTCGCGTCGAGCGCGATCGTCGCCGCGGTCGTGCCGGCGGCGGAGAAGAAATCGGTGCTGAGGCCGCCGGGATTGTAACTCGCGTTGAAGCTGGCGACGACCTGCCCCGCGAGGGCGTCGAGGTCCGCGCGCAGGCTCGCGAACGCGCCATCGCGGGCGACGAGGTGTCCGCGGATGCTGCCGGCGCGGAGGTCGAGCACGGCGGGCGGGTTGCCGCCGATGATGTTGGTCCCGTCGAAGACGAAGTCGGGCGGCTCGTGGCCCTTGTCGAGCAGGACGACCGGCGTGTTCGCCGCGTCGCGGGAAAGGATCCGGATCTGGCCGCCGCCGATCTCCTGGACGTCGATGTCGATGAGCTTCGCAAGATCCTCGAGCCTGGCCTGGCGCTGGTCGCGCAGGTCGAGCGCGGAGCCGGGATTGCCGACTTCGAAGCGGCCGATCTGCTCGTTGAGGCGCCCGATGGTTTCGAGAAGGTCGTTCACGCCGCGCACGTCGGTGGCGACCGAATCATCGAGATCCTGCCGCACGTCGACGAGCCGCGAGGAGACGGTCTGCATGCGCGTCACAAATGTCTGCGCCTTCTGCATCAACACCTGGCGCTCGGCATCGGAGCGCGGGTTGGCGGAGAGGCTGCTGAAGGCGTTGACGAGATCATTGAGCGCCTCGCCGATGCCGTTGGTCGAGCCGGTGGTGGTCGCGCCCTCGATGAACTGCGCGTCGTTCCGGCGATCGATCTGCTGGCCGAGCGCGAGTTCGGCCTTCTGGTAGGCCTCGGCCTCGGCTTCGAGCGCGCCGGCGTAGGAAGTCTCGCGGATGACCTGCCGGTCGAGCAGGGCATCGCGGACATTCCGCAGCGAGAGCGCCTCCACGCCGAGGCTCTGCGGCCCGAGGGGGGTGTCGACCACGCCACGATCCCCGAGCTGCACGCGCTGGCGGGCATAGGCCGGGTTGTTCACGTTGGCCATGTTGCGGCCGGCCGTGTAGATGCCCTGGCTTTGGGCGTTCAGGGCCTGCGCGGTGCGCTGCAATTCTCCGAATAGACCTGCCATGATCGGGATCGGTCAGCCGACGGCCTGATAGCGGGTGGGGACGACCGCGCGACGGCCGCGCGCGACCTTGCCGCTGCGTTCGTAGGTGCGGGTGAAGTTTTCCGGCTGCAGCATCCGGAGGGTTTCCTCCGTCAACTCCATCGCCCGCGAGAGCAGGAGGTGGTTCTGCCGCGCCTTCTGGCGAATCCGGCGCACCATGTGATTGATGTCCGTGATCAGCGCCTCGGCGAGCGGCTGGGCCACGTCCGGGAAATGCGGGATGAGATCGCGCATGCGACCCGGACGCGCGGCCTTCAGGCGCTCGCCGAGCCCGCGGACCATGGCCTCGCGGCTGGCGCGCAGGGCCGCCACGGCGCCGGTCTGCGCCTCGATCTCCTCGTTGAGGGAAAGCACGTCGTCGTTGCGGCGCGCCATGATGCGGTCCTGCTGGTTGCTCAAGAGATTGAACAGGCCGCCGTACTCCTGCAGCTCGGCGCGGAGCGTGTCCACCAGCGGCTGCCACTGGTCGTCAGTCAGAAATGTTGTTTGTGGTGTCATTGTCGTTGGTGGAGGCGCGCGCGACCTGCGCCTGCAACAGGCTGGAGAACCCGAACACGCCGCCCTGGCTGAGGCTGGAGGCGAGCGATTGGGTGATCATGTATCCATAGACTGGATTCGAAGAACCGAAGGAGCCCGCCCCCCCGGTGAGAGGCTCGAGCGCCTCGCTCAGGTACTGCCCGAGGAGGATGGCCTCGAACTCGCGGGTGACGGCCTGAAGCTTTTCCGCCTCCGGCGCCCCGCCCTGCGTCATGCGATCGCGCCAGGCGGCGGGATCGGCGGCATTGAAACCGAGCAGTGATGCGTCCATGCGCGAAATCGTCGGGGGTTAGTTGATGATCAGCTCGGCCTGGAGCGCGCCGGCGCGTTTCATGGATTGGAAGATGGACATCATCTCGCGAGTGGAGACGCCCATGGCGTTCAACGCCGCCGTGACCTGCTCGATGCTCGGAAAATCCTCGATGATCCGGAAGCCGCCCTGCATCTCCGCCACGTCGGTGCTCGTGCTCGGCGTCACCACGGTTTCCCCCGGCGAGAACGCGCCCGGCTGGCTGGTGTCGAGCGAGGAGGAGATGGTGATGGTCAACGAGCCGTGGCTCACGGCCACCGTCGAGATGCGCACGCTCGCGGTCGCGACAATCGTGCCCGTGCGCTCGTTGATGATGATGCGCGCGGGCGTGTCGGGCACGACGTCGAGACTCCCGAGCGCCGCGATGAAATCGACCTGGCGCTCGCGAAACACTTCCGGCAGCCTCACGCGGACAGCCGCCGAATCCGCCGCGAGGGCGGAGTCGGGATAGACGGTGTTGATCACCTCCGCCATGCGCGCGGCCGAGGTGAAGTCCGGGTTGAGCAACAACAGGCGCATCTCGCCGTCGCTGACCAGTTGCATCGGGACCTCGCGCTCGATGATCGCGCCGCTGGAGATCACGCCGACCGTGGGATGGTTCTTCTGCACCGTCGCGCCACCCGGGCCGCCCGCGCCGCCGAGGAAACCCCCGACCGCGATCGGACCCTGCGCGACCGCGTAAACCTGATCGTTCGCGCCGACGAGCGGCGTCTGCAAAAGCACTCCGCCCTGGAGCGACTTCGCGTCCGAGAGCGAGGAGACCGTGACGTCGATCCGCTGCCCGGGCTTGAGGAAAGGCGGGATGTCCGCCGTGATCATGACCGCGGCGACGTTCTTCGATCTCACGAGCGACGGCGCCACATTGACGCCGAAGCGCTGCAACGCGTTCGCGATGCTCTGCACCGTGTAATACGACGTGTTGCTGTCGCCATCGCCGGAAAGTCCCGTGACGAGGCCGTAGCCGACGAGCTGATTGTCGCGCCCGCCCTCGACGAGGACGAGATCCTTGATCCGCGCTCCGAACGAGGAGGCGGCGAAGGCGGCGGCGAGCAGGGAGAAAATGAGGGCGCGTCCTTGCATGGCGGGGTGGCGCTAGAAGGGATTCAAGGTGTCGAACACCCGGGTGATCCATCCCTTGCGCTGCGCCGACGAGATCGTGCCCTGGGAGAGAAACTCCACGCGCGCGTCCGCGATGCTGGAGGAGAGCACGGTGTTGCCCGTCTGGATGTCGGCCGGGCGGACGATGCCGCGCAGAATGGCGTACTGTTTCTCCCCCGAGTAGGCGACGTAGCGCGAGCCCTCGATCACGAGGTTGCCGTTGGGCAGCACGTCGATGACCGTGACGGCCGCGCGCGCCGTGATCGACTGGCGGTTGGTGATGGCTCCGCCGCCGGAAAAATCGTTCGAGCCGCCCATGCTCATGGATGGAAGCGCGCCGTTGTGCGTGCCGAGCCTGCTCGCGGAAGGATCGAAGAAAAACGAACTGACGGACGAATCGATCGAGGCGCTCTTGTCCGTCGTCGTCCGCTGCGAGGCCTGCACGCTCGCCGTCTCCTGCACGATCACGGTGAGGATGTCGCCGGCCTGCCGCGCGCGGCGATCGCCGAACATCGCCGCCGCCTCGGTGCGGCGCGACGTCCAGAGCGACGACGACGGCGCGGCCGAAACGACGGCGCACGACACGAGGAGCGCGCAGAAAACGAAATTAGAAGCGGACGCGAACACGGTTTTCATCGATGACCTCGGCGGAGAATTCCCGCCGGGATTCCAGGTTTCGGATGGTGACGACCTCGCCCATGCTGCCGCTGCGCGTGGCCTGGCCTTTCATGGAGACGGACAACATGCCGCCCTTCGCGACGACATCGACCAGCTCGCCCTTGCGCACGAGCGCGCGCGGCGTGATGTCGGACCAGGAGAGCGCGCGTTCCGGCGCCACGGCGCGGGAAAATTCGTAACGGCCGAGCAGCTCCGGATCGGCCACGACCGCCTTGGGCTCGCGCACGAGGTCGGCCTCGCGCACGGTGAGGTCGCCGGCGAACAGCGGCTCGCCCGCATTCAGCCGGCGGGCCGGCATCCACACTTCGGCCAGCACCTGCACGCGAAACGTGACCGCAAAATCGCCGAGATGCCTGCCCTTGTCCTTGAGCCGAAAACGGATCAACGCGCTGCTCGAATTCAACCGCGAGGGATGCGTGAGCAGGACGACCTCCGGAAGCGTGGCGCTGCGCGCGAGCCGCGGAACCTGCGAGACCGGGATGAGGCGAAGCGCGCCCAAAGGCTGGAGACGCTCGCTGAGCTGGCGCTCGATCTCGGCGATGAGGTCGAGTTCGTCCACACCCGGCTCGACGAGCGGCCGCCGCGCATCCTCCGTTCCGGCCTCCTCCAGCGGCGGGCGGGTCATCGCCTGCTTGACGGCAGGATCCAGCATCCCGGCATCCACCGGCTCGAGCACGTCCGCAAGCGACGCGACTCCCGGCGGGCTGAGGTGAAGAAAGCTCCAGAGGACCATGATGATGCTTCCCTGCCGGATCATTGTTTATCGTTTCAACTGGCTGACGCGCTCGAGCATCTGGTCCGAAGTCTGGATCGACTTGGAGTTAATCTCGTAGGCGCGCTGGGCGAGGATCATGCCGACCATCTCCTCGACCACGTTCACGTTCGATGTCTCGAGGAACCCCTGGCGCAGCGTGCCGAATCCGGTCTCGCCGGGATTGCCGATCTCGGGGACGCCGCTGCCGCCGGTTTCAATATAGAGATTGCCGCCGATGCTTTGCAGGCCCGAGTCGTTCTGGAAACGCGCGAGCTGGAGGCGGAAGGTCTGCGCGCCGTTCGGCGTCGTCAGCGAGACGTCGCCGGAGCTGGAGATGCTGATCGCGGTCGTGCCGGTCGGGACGGCCTGGAATCCGCTCAGGACGGGATAGCCATCGTTCGTCATGACGCGCCCGTCCGAGCCGACCTTGAAAGAGCCGTCGCGCGTGAACGCGCTCGTGCCATCCGGCCGCTCGACTTCGAAAAAGCCGCCGCCTTCGATCGCGAGGTCGAGATCCTCGCCCGTCTGCGTGAGCTGGCCCTGAGTGAAGACCTTCGAAGTGGAAACGACCTGGCTGCCGTTGCCGAGTTCGACGGACGTGGGCCGGAGGTTTCCCGCGCCGGTTTCCGCGCCGGCATTGCTCGTGGCCTGATAAAAGAGATCCTGAAACTCGGTCTTGCTCTTCTTGAAGCCGGCCGTGTTCACGTTCGCGATGTTGTTCGAGATCGTGTTCAGGTTGATCTGCTGGGCTTCCATGCCCGAGGCGGCGGCGTAGAGTGCGAGGTTCATTTCTGTGGGACGGGGTTGGCGGCGCGGCGCGACGCGATCAATTGGAGGCGCTGCCGAGGACCTGCACGGCGCGCTCGGTCAGGCTGTCGAAGTTTTGGATCACCTTCTGGTTCGCCTGCAGCGCGTTGCTGACGAGGATGAGATTCGTCATCTCGCGGATCCCGGAGACGTTGCCCATCTCGAGGAAGCCCTGGCGCACGCGGGATTCCTCCGCGAGAACCGGCTCCTGGGGCCTGCCGGGATCGACCATGAAACCGCCGTTGGTGGGCTGGAGCGCTTCCTGTGCTTGAAAAGTGAATACAGAAAGCAGGCCGATGTCCTGGTCGCCCTGGCGGAGCCGCCCCTCGGGATCGATGGTCAGCGGGCCGCCGTCGATCAAAAGCTGGATCGGGCCGGCGTCGCTCGTGACCTCGTAGCCCTGCTTGCTCATCAGGCGCCCGTCACCCGAGACGCGAAACTGTCCATCGCGCGTATAAACAAATCCGCCATCGGGACGCTGCAGGCGGAAAAATCCCTCGCCCTCGATCGCAAACTCGTGCGGATCCCCGGAGTGCCGCATCTCGCCCGGCGCGAAGCTCACGACCGCATGCGCTTCCGGCGCCATGCGCGACTGCGCGAGCGGAGCGCTGCCCAGCGTGCCCGAAGCGAGCGACCCGGCGAGGACGCCCTCGAAGCTCACATTCGTCCCCTTGAAGCCCGGGGTGGACGAGGACGCGATGTTCCGGGCGATGGCGTCGTTCCACGCCTGTAAGCCGTCTGCGGCGGCTGCGCTCTGGTAAACTCCCTGGATCATCGTGCCGCAAGCAAAGCAACGCATATGCCATGATCCTTAAGGCGTTGCAAACCAACGACATTAAACTTGAAAACCCCGTGCCCGGCAAACTTTGCCGCCCGCGGATGGAGCTATTTTCCGCCAGGCTCCGGACTCCTTCAGCGAGCCGGGAAAGAACACGCGCCGCGATGCGCGCGCGAACCTCGCGCCGGCCGCGTCGAAGCCGGCCGGGATCGAGAACCCTCAGTAGTTGCAGGCCACTTCCGTGACCTTGCCGCAGGAGCAGGTGACGACAATGCGCGTGACGCGGCCGCGCTCCATGATCGCGCGGACGGAGGCTCCATCGGCGCTGCAGCCGGCTTCGATCCCGGCCGGCTCCGGCTCGGCCTCGCCGTCGGTCCGCGTGGACACGGCCGGAGACGCGGGAGCGACATGCTGGATCGGCGCGAACGGGGATTCCGCCGCCGCGGCCTCGCCCGGCTCCGTCGTGTCGGCGGCGGGCGTGTGGACGGGTCGATTCTTCAGAAAGCTTTCCATGATGATGGATGGATCAACGGGATGGCCGCAGCGGCTCGGCGATGACCATGCTCAGCTCGATGCGCTGGTTGGCCGAGTCGTCGGGAGCCTTGCCGGGAAGCGAAACGGTGTCGGCAAATCCGGTCACGCGCTCGATCTTTCCCGCCGGCACGGCGTAATATTGAAGGGCGCGGCGCGTGGCGTTGGCGCGGTCGGCGCTCAGTTCCCAGGCCGTATAGTCAGTGGCTTTGCCTGTGTAACCGGAGGCGGTGTGGCCATCGATGCGCACGCGAAAATCATAGCGGTCGAGCACCCAGGCGAGGTTTTGCACGACAAACCGGCCCCACTCGGTGAACTCGTCGGTGTCCGCCTCGAAGATCGGCCGGTCCGTGCGGTCAAACACCGTGATGCGCAATCCGTCGTTGGTCACGCGCACCTCCACGGGCATGTCGTTCGAGCTGTCGTCGATGTTCAGCAGCTTGTAGAACTCCCGCGCGAGCTGGTTGAGAAACGCCATGTCGGCCATCGAGGTCGGCATCTCGTCCGAGGCGGCCGACTCGCCCGAGCCTTCGCCGCCCTCGCTGTCCATCACGCCGGAGGACGCGTCCATCGGGGTGTTGAAGGGGCTTTGAAAATACTTGGAGGTCGCGATCAGAATCTCCTGATCCTGCGCGGAGATCCACAAGACCATGAACAGCGCCATCATCGCGGTGACGAAATCGGCGTAGGCGACCTTCCATGCTCCTCCTCCTCCCGCTCCAGCCATGGCGCTGTGCTATTTGCCCGAGAGGGCCTGCTTGAGCTCCTGCTCGAGTTCGTCGGCGCCCGGGGTGAGCGTCGGGTCGAGGCTGCGCCGCGCGATCTCGATCGCCATGATCGGAGCGAGGCCGCGCGCGAAGGACGAGATGGCCGTGGCCATGCAATTGAAAAACTTGATCTCCATCTGGTCGTTGCTGCGGATCCGATTGGTCAGCGGATTGACGAATCCATAGGCGCCGAGAATGCCGAGGAACGTGCCGGTGAGCGCCGCGGCGACCCGCTCGCCCACGGCCTCGGGGCCGTCCGCGATGGCGGCCATGGTGTTGATGATGCCGAGCACGGCGGCGATGATGCCGATGCCCGGCAGCGAGTCGCCGATGAGGCTGAGAATCGTCACCGGCCCGTGCCCCTCCTCCTCCTTCGCCCGGATCTCGGTTTCCAACAGCGGCTGGAGCTGGTCGGGTTTGATCTTGCCGTCGATGATCGGCTTGAGGCCGTTGCAGAGAAACAAGACCCGGTCCTTGTGCTTCAGGAACCCGGGATACTTGCGGAAGATCGCGCTGGTTTCCGGGCTCGAGACATGCTCGTCGAGCGCGATCAGGCCGCTCTTCTTTCCCGTCATGAAAAGTTCGTAAAGGATCTTGAACAGATCCATATAGTCCGCCTTCCGCGGCAGGGCTCCCCTGAGCGCGACCAGGGTCGCATGGATCAACTGCCTGATCGTCTTCGCCGGGCTCGCGACGACCAGCATGCCGGCCGCGATGCCGCCGATGACGATGAACTCGGACACGTGCATCAGGACCATGGGCTTTCCGCCCGCGATCATGAAACCGCCGAGAGTGGCGCCGAGCACCAGGATATATCCAATGACAATAAGCATGGGAGCCGGCCCGCCTACTTGTGCATGATGCTCGTCAGGAAGCTTCGCAGGCTCAGGATCGCCTGGGAGTGGATCTGGCAGATGCGCGACTCCGTGAGCCCGAAAACAGACGCGATTTCCGCGAGGCGCATGTCCTCGTAATAATACATCGCCAGCACCTTGCGCGGCGCCTCGGGCAGTTGATTGATGCGCTCCGCCACCATCTTTATCATCTCGTCCTTCTCCATCTTGTCGGTGGCGGAGGTGAGGGTGTCGTCGGCGATCACTTCGTACAGGCTGGTCTCGTCGCCATCCTCGCCGCCCGGGGTGTGGTCGAGCGGGATGAAGCTGATCGGGCGGACCTCGTCCATCAGCTCGCCGTATTCCTTCGGCGTGAGGTTGAGTTCATTGCGCACCTCCTCCTCGCTCGCCGGGCGGCCGAGGCGCTGCTCGAGTTCCTCGACCGTCTTGCGCAGGCGCTTGAAATTCGTGCGCGCGTTGCGCGGCATCCAGTCCATGCGGCGCAGTTCGTCGAGGATCGCGCCGCGAATGCGCATCGCCGCGTAGGAGCCGAATGATTTCTGCTGCGTCGGATCGTACTTCTTCAGGGCCGAGATGAGCCCGGCGAGGCCGACGCTGTAGAGATCGTCCTCCTCGATGTGCGGCGGGAGGTTGATTTTGATCTTTCCGACGATCGACTTGACGATTGGCAGATACAATTGAAGCAGCGCCTCCTGCGACTCGGGCGGGGTCGACGAGGCCGTGTCGTAGGCCTTGCTCACGCGGCTGCGGGCGGAGGCCGGCTGTGGTGCGGCGGTCAGGTTGGCGTTGTTCTTCATGGATCCTCGGCTGCGCAGATTCAGATGGCGGTTCGTGTATGTTTTCCTTCGGTTCCCGCTGGGGTTTCTTCACCAGGAACATTTCCCTGCCGGGCCGCCGCCGCCGCGCGGAGGCTGCGCAGGAACATGCGTTGCCACCACTGGAAGAGCCAGCCGCCCGCGACCGAGGCGAGGCAGGCGTCGAGCATGAGCATCACCGGCTCGCGCCCCACGAGGAGCCCCGCCAGCAGGGCGAGGACGAAACCCGTGAAGCCGCCCCAGACCGTGGCCTGTTTCATGATCCGCCTCCTTCGTGCCCGGCCGCGCGGGCGACGGCGGCGGGGACGGTCCTCGCCAATAACGCGTTAAAAACGTCCTGCTCGACCTCTCCCGCCGGACTCGGACCCGTGCCGCAGGCGAGCGGGCGCAGGCCGCCGAAGAGCGCGAAACGCCAGAGCTTGCCCGGCCGGCGCGCCTCCTCGAGATGGGAAAAGAACACGTGCGTGGCCCCGCAGGCGCGGCCCATGTCGTAGGCGTCGGCGATCAGCTCGGTTTCCCAGCCGGCGTTGACGACGAGGACGCGCGTGCCGGCATCGAGCGCGTCGAGCGTCTGCGCGAGGCGCCGGTGCTCCGCGAGCGCGTCGAGCGCGATCCCGGGAAGATCGATATAAATCAACGAGTCCGGATCGAACTCGCGCGTCTCCGAAGCCGAGCGCAACAAGGGCGCGCCCAGCACGTCGCAGAAGGCCGCAAGCCCGTCGGTCGCGTTCGGGTTCCCGCCGTCGAGCTTCAAGACCGCGCCTTGTATCCCTTTTACGAATACATCGTGCGCGAGCAGCTTGCACAGGGCGGAGGTCTTGCCCGCGCCGCACGGCCCGATGAACACGCGGCGCGGGCCGCACGGGCGCGCCGGCAGCGCGTCGAACTGCCGGCGCAGCCACGCGCCGATGCGCCCGAGCGCCTCCGGCGCGCCGGCGCGGCTCCAGTCGAGGCCCTCGTTTTCGGCGCGAACGCGCTCGAGGATGAGTTCGTCCAGGCCGGTCGCGCGCAGCAGGGAGACCTCGCGGCCGGGCGGAGCCCGGCGGGCGCGGGGCGCGGGGCGCGGGGCGGGGGGCGGGGGGCGGGCCGGTTCCGCCTGGTCTGCCTCCCGCCCCTCGCCTCTCGCCTCGTCCGGAGATGCCTCCTCGTCCGAGGACGCCCGCAGACGCGCGGGCGGAGGCCCCACCTCGACGATCACTTCGAGCCGCGGCTTCTGGAGGAAGCGCGCGAGGCCGCCGGCCTCGATCTGACGAACGGAGAGCACGCGCGCGGCGTCCCCGAATCGTTCGCTCACCATCGCGACGGCTTCCGCCGCCGAGCGCACGACCACGCGATACTGCGCGGGCGCGGGTGACGTTTCCTGGGAGTCCTGTTTCATCGCTGAGACGACACGCCGCGATCGTTTGCGCGGCTGAATGAACGGCCCGTTGGGCCGGGCTGAATGAAGATCCGCGGGGCAAGCCCCGCGGCATTGGAGGGACCGGCTCCGTCCGGTCCGC
>CAZFCY010000159.1:0-11525 GCA_964517665.1 uncultured Opitutaceae bacterium
TCTACGCGACGCTCCCGTGGCACGTCTTCGGCGAAGGACCCACCGAGGTTCCGCGTGGCCGCGCCGGGGATCGTCCCCTGCCCTACACGCAGGAAGACATCCGCTTCACCACAAAGGACGGCGCGCTTTTCGCCTTCGTCATGGCCCCGCCCGAAAAGGAAATCACGATCGAGGCGCTCGGCTCCGAAGCCGCGCACGCGCGCGCGATCGCGGAAGTCGCGCTCGTCGGATCGAGCGAGGCGGTGACCTGGAAACAAACGGCCGCCGCGCTCGCGATCGCCCCTCCATCCGCGCCCCCGAGCGCGGAAGTTTTCTCCTTCAAGATAACCTTCCAGTGACCCTCGTCTCCCCTCTCCAAATGAAACACTCCGTCCTCGCGATCCTCGCCGCCACTCCCCTCCTCGCGCCCGCCGGCCTGCGTGCGGAACCGGCGATTCCGATGCAGCCGTTCAGCGTCAATCACCACGACCGCACGGACTCGCCCATCGATGTTTCCTTCCTCCTCGACGCTCCCGCCGGACGCGACGGGTTCGTCACGGTCAAAGACGGCCATTTCGTGAAGCCGAACGGCGAGCGCTTTCGCATCTGGGGCGTGAACCTCACCGGCTGGACGCGCGGCTCCACGCTGCTGCCGCCGAAAAGCGAGGCGGCGAAATGGGCCGCGGAGATGGCGCGCTTCGGCATCAACTGCGCGCGCTTTCACTTTCTCGACCTCCCCACGCACGATCCGGATGCGCCCGCGGCCCAACGCCGGCGCCCCGCCGGATTGATCGATCGCACGCACAACGATACCCAGCACTTCGATCCGGACGCGCTCGACCGGCTCGATTTCTTCGTCGCGGAACTGAAGAAACACGGCATCTACACCAACCTGAATCTCAACGTCGGCCTCACCTACAAGGAAGGCGACGGCGTGCCCGATTGGAACGTCATGCGCCTGACCAAGGGGATGACCTACCTCGGCGACCGCATGCTCGAGCTCCAGCGCGACTACGCGCGGCAGTTGCTCACGCACTACAATCCATACACGAAGTCGGAATACAGGCACGAGCCGGCGGTCGCCTTCGTCGAGCTGGTCAACGAGAACTCGGTCCTCGAGTTCTGGTCGCGCAACTGGCTCAACGGCGAACTCACCGCCGATCATCCCGTGCCGCAGCTCGACCTCACGCCGCACTACGAGCAGATCCTCTCGCGCAAATATCAGGACTGGCTCGCGAAGAACCGCACGAAGGCGCAGATCGCGAAGATGCGCCAGCTCGCCGGCGTCGGCGCGGCCGATCCGATCCCGCGCACGCGCCGCGGCGAGTTCCGCGACCGGCCGAAGGAACTCTTTTACGCGGAGGCCGAATTCTATATGAACATCGAGCGCGAGTTCTTCCTCGGCATGGAAAACTACCTGAAGAAGGATCTCGGCGTGAAGTCGCTCGTCGTCGCCACGGCCGATCACACCTACTTCATTCCGCACCAGCCGCTCATTCACGGAACCTCGCAGCTCGATGCCGTGGACGGGCACGTCTATTGGGAACACCCCGCGATCTGGGGCCGGCGCAACACGCCGATGGTGAACGAGCCGCTGCAATCGACCATCGTGAAGCTCAGCCGCTCGCCCATGGCCGGCAAGCCCTACACGGTGAGCGAGGTCAACCATCCCAATCCCAACGAATACGTGGCCGAGATGATCCCGATCCTCGCCGCCTACGGCGCGTTTCACGACTGGGACGGCATTTATTTCTACACCTTCGAGCCGAAGACCGGCGACGATCACCAGCGTTATGTCGCGGACAATTTCGATATAACACTCGATCCGGTGAAGATGATACAAATGACCGTCGGCGCCCTGCTCTTCTCCCGCCCGGATGTGAGTCCGGCCCGCAAGACGGTGCTGCGCACTTATTCGAAGGAACAGGTGCGCGAGTCCAACCGCCTCTCCGAGGCCGAGCGCCCGTATTTCACGCCCGGTTTTCCGCTCTCGATTCCGCTGCGGCACGGTTCGCGCATCGAGTGTTTCGACTGCGCGCCGACCGCGGCTTTCAAGGATGATGCGGCTCCGCCCTATATCAGCGACACCGGCGAACTCGCCTGGCACGACGACGACACGCGCGGCGGACTGGTGACGATCGAGACCGACCGCACCCAGGCGCTCGTGGGGTTCGTGCGCAACAACGCCGGCAAATCCGTCCGCCACATCAAGCCCGAGGTGAAAAACGACTTCTGCGCCATCACCCTCTCGTCCCTCACCGACGAGCCGATCTGGAAGTCGAAGAAGCTTCTCCTCACCGCCTGCTCGCGCTGGCAGAACACCGGTTCGAAATGGAACGAGCGCCGCACCCTCTGGGAGGAATGGGGCGAGGGCCCGACCCTGATCGAACCCGTCACCGGCTGGCTCATCCTCCGCGACCTCGACGGAGCCGTCGCCGTGACCCTCACCCCGCTCGACGGCGCCGCCCGCCCCATCGGCGATCCCATCCGCGCCAAAATGGTCGAGGAAGGCTACGAAATCCCCCTCGGTTCCCCCGCCACCAACTGGTACCTGATCGAAGTAACCAAGTGACGCCTCCCACCCAAAAGCCATTTTTTTGTAACGTACGCGACACACTTTTGGCCTCAGACCACCGGAAGACCAAGGCCATTTTTCTGTGACGTACGAGACAAAAATGTGGCATCCAGCCGCGCCGGGTTGAGCCACTTTTTTGTCGCGTACGCGACAAAGTCCGGGCCTTCGTGATCGGGTCTACTTTGCCGATCCTGCGGTTGCGGAGGAGTGGCGCGCGAGGTGGCTGAGTTCGTCCGGCGTCCAAGGACGGTCGCGGGCGGCTTCGGCGGCGCGGATGCTGGCGACCGTTTCCGGTTGGACGGGGTCTGCCGTGTGGCCCCAGGCGCGGCGGACGTAGGTCGTGACGGCCGCGATGGTCGCGTCGTCGAGCACGCCGAGCGGAGGCATGGCGAGATCGGTGTCGCCTTCCTTGCCGTGAAGGACGATCCGCACCAACGCCTCCTCGGGGCCGGTCGCCCACTTCGACTCGACGAGCGAAGGCGCGATGCCCGCGTAACCGACGCCGTCGGGATGATGACAGCCGGCGCAGACGGCGAAAGTGGCCTGGCCGAGCGCGAAGCGTTGTTGCTCTTCTGGCGTGAGCGGACGCGCCGGCCCGGTCGCCGTCTCTCTCTGCGTCGAGGGACCGGCGAGAAGCGGAAGCAATCGCGCGGCGCGCGCGGCCCATGGCGAATCCGTTTTCCCGGCGAGGGCCGCAACCGCGGACGGTTCGACCGGCAGCTCGACACGACGACCGGCGGCATCCGCGCCGACGGATTCGCCTCGCAGGCGCGCGCTCCGCTCCAGGCCGCCGAGCACGGCATTCGCGAGGAAAGCCGGTTGCGAGGCGGACGACGGTTGCAGCCACGCGAGCAGCTTCGAAATTTGCGCGGTGTCGCCACGATGGACCACGGCCGAGACGGCAACTTCGGCCACCGGCATCGCCTCATCGGTCGTCGCTCCGACTGCGAGCGCGCGCAAAAAATCGATCTCGCGATTCCGCAATCCGCTGACGATGGCGTCGCTCATTCCGACGATGCCGCCCGCGTTGCGCGCGAGTTTCGCCAACACCTCGAGCGGCGCCGCGCCCGGCGCTTCGCCGAGGGACAATGCCGCCTGGCGGCGCACGTCGATGTCGGCGTCGTTCGTCAAGGCCGCCGCCCGCGCGAGCAGGTCCTCGTCGCCTTCGCGCAGCCAGCGTTCCGCCAGCCGCAAACCCGCGGAGCGCGCCAACGCGTCCGCATCGCCCATCGCGGCAATGGCGTCTTCGCGGCGGATGGCGCCGAGGCCGTCGAGAGTCCACAGCGCGTGGAGCCGGCCGCGCGCGCCGCCTTCCTTCGCGAGCGTCCGCAGCGCGGGAACCGCCTCGTCCCCGCCGCGTTCCACGAGCAGGCGTTGCGCGGTGTCGCGCCACCATCCGTTTGGATGATCGAGCGCGCGCGCGAGTTCGGCCGTGTTTGCGCGATGCAGGTCCGGTTGCGCGCGCGGCGTCGCGCGATCGTCGGGAACGATCCGATAGATGCGGCCCATGCCGAGCGGCGTCTCGAGTCCGCGCTCTTCGATCTGGCGGCGGAGGAATGTCGTGACGAAATTCCGGTGCTGGATCACGCCGCGGTACATGTCCACGATGTAGAGCGCGCCATCGGGTCCGGCCGCGGTGTTGACGGGGCGGAAGCGTTCATCGGTGGAGGTGAGAAACTCCGTGTCTTCGTAGGCGTTGCGTCCACGCAGATCGCCGTCGGGCGCGCGCTCGATGACGAGCCGCTTGACGAGGTTGGCGGCCGGTTCGCAGAAAAAGGCGTTGCCCTGAAACTCGCCCGGAAACAAATCGCCGCGATAGATCAACGGCGCGCACGCCGCCGTGACCGCGGTGATCTTTCCCGCCTCATCGAGGATCTTGTAGCCTCGATTCACGCCGGGCGTGACGCGCGACGGCCACACGCGAATGTCGTTCAGCGCGGCGATCGTCCGGCCGGGCGTGACGGGGCGCGCGAGGTCGGGATTGCGCGCGATATAGTCAGCCGGGATCAGGTCGGCCTGCAGCGGCAGCGAGTTGTTGTTATAATAGAGCCGGCCGCCGTCGTCCTGCGTGATGCCCCACTGCCCGCGGCCGACAGTCCGATCGCGTTGCCATTCGCCATGGCCGGAATAGTGGAAACGCTCGCGGTGGTTCGCGCTGTAAATCCAATTGTCGAGCGCCCAGAGCAGGCCGTTGGCCGTGTGCTCGGGGTTGCCGGGCCCGCCGTAATCACTCGCCACTTCCGCGCGCTCATCCGCGATGCCGTCCCCGTCGGTGTCGCGCAACCACCACAGATGCGGCGGCTCGCCCACGAGCAATCCGCCATCGACCAGCGCGAGCGCGCGCGGGAGCACGAACCCGCCCGCGAATTCGGTTCGTTTATCCATCCGCCCGTCGCCATCGGTGTCCGAGAGCACGGCGATCAAACCGATGGGCTCGCTCTCGCCCGCGCCATCGACGTCGCGCATGTAGCCGCGCATCTCGACCACCCAGATGCGGCCGTCCGGCCCGATCGTCATCGCCACCGGATCGAGCACGAGCGGCTCGCTCGCCACGAGTTCGATGCGAAATCCGGGCGCGAGTTGAAACGTCTTCATCGCCTCCCCGACCTCGAGCGCGGGCGCGGGCGGAGCGACGATGTGCCCGGGCAGCTCCGGCTGGGGATCGTCGGGGCGATCCCCTTGCTGCGCGATGGCGACGGACGCGGGCAAACAACAACCGACAACAAACAGCCGCCAAAAAGTCATCGATGAGACGCGTGGGGCAAACGGCGCTTGCGCAGAAATCCGACGATTCCGATGAGGAAGAGCAGCGCGAGCGCCACGAGCCCGATGTGCCCGGGCGTTCCGTTGTTGAGCAACGCCCAGACACTGGCCGTGGTGGCGCCGCCGGTCGCGATGAACATGAGGGTGTTCCACCACAACCGCCGTCCGCCGCGCGGCTGGCGGTCGCCGAGGGCGACGCGCGAGTTCATCAAGAGCATGAAACCGAAATAGGCGATCGGCAGCAGCGTCGTCGCGATCACCGCCGCCGGGATGGCGAGCGCCGCGCGCGAAGGCCCCGTCCACAACGCCGGAGCGAGCACGCCCGCGATCGCCGGCATGGCCGCGCCGATCATGAAGACCTTTCGATTGTCGTAGCGTTTCACCAGCGCGCTGAAGGCGAGGCCGTTCATGAGCATGTGCACGATCATGGTGGACCACGCCATCGCGAGCACGCCGACGCCGAAAGTGAGGCGGGCTCCGCGCTCGCCGAGGAAGGGCGTCAGCGTCTCCGCGAGCTGGCGCGCATCGCGCTGCGCGAGTCTCGCGGCCATCTGCCGGTCGGGCTCGGACAACGCTTCGCGCCATTCGGCGCGCCACGCTGTCCCCTGCTCCGGCGTCGCGGCGGCGAGCTGATCCGCGTGCTTGCGCGACAGGAAGGCATCCACCGACGCATCGTAGGACCGCGCCATCGAGGGCTGCACGCTGCCGTCGGCCGCGAACACGTCGTCGGCCCGGTTGTAGAACGCGGCCCACGCCGCGATGACGAGGAAGCTCGTGGCCACGACAAACGGGATGAACAATCCGATCGAAAGATCGAAGATCGCCAGCCCGCGCTGACGCCGGCCCCAGCGGCGCTTCAACAAGCTGAAGGGCAGCAGGAAGGTCATGTTGATGCCGACCGCGGCGCCGGCGGCGGCGATGATGTAACTGCGCTGCTGGTCGGTGATGAGGCTGTTCCAGATCGAGGCGTTTTCACCCGTGGCCGAAGCGGAGGCGGCCAGGGCGGGAGTCGGCTCGGCCAGTTGCGAGAAATCCGGAATGAGCCCCGCGAAGGCCGCGCCCCAGTCGAGCCTGTCCCCGAGCGTGAGGCTGACGACCACGCCGAAAAAGGAGAGCACGACGACGCCGACCATGACCTTGAGGACGTTCTCGAAAATGCGGATGCCGCGGCCGCCCGAGTCGTAAACCCAGACGATCCCGAGCGAAAGGACCGCGAGCACGAGCCCGACAAGCCAGGGCGCGGTCGCGCTGTCGGCAAGCGAGGGCAGCAGGTTCTGCGTCACCGTGGAATTCGCCAGCGCGAACTGCGCGATGCAGAAGACGAGGTCGGCCACGATCGTCGCGACGATCCACCCGATCGCCAGTGTCGGGCTGATCGTCCGGCTCATTGTCTCGACCGGGTTCGCGCCGGTGGAAAGGGTCACGTAGGCGATCGCCGCGAGCATCACGATGCCGCACAACATGGCGAACGGCTGCAGCCAGAGCAGATGCGGGCCGGCGAGAATGCCGAGGTAGAGCGCGCCGGCGAGGCTGCCGCCTCCGAGCGTCACCGCGCCCTGCAGCCAGCCGGGGCCGGAAAGGCGCAGGTAGATGGCGGCGCGGCCGAACGGACCACTGGCGGCAGCCTGATCGAGCAGTTGGTCTTCGGTTGGGACGGGACGGGGTTCGGAAGGCATGCGGAGGGTCGTTCTCGGGGGGTGAAGGGAAACACCATTGCGGCCATGCGAGCCGCGGCGAGCGCAGAGTTCACTTTTTCGGGGCCGCCTCTCGTCAGAGGCGCGAGCCGGGGCGCGGAAACTCAGTCCGCGTGGAAAACCTCATCCATCGCGGCCCACCATTCGCCCTCCGCGCGATCGGGCAAAGGCGCCTGGCACGGCTTGCAGACCGCCCACCATTCCCGTGTGCGCGGATCCTCCGCCATGCGCTCCATGTCCGCGGCAAAGTCGCCGCCCGCATACTCGAAGTAACTGAAGAGATACTGCCTGCCGTCCGGCAGGCGGCGGAGAAAGATCGAGTAGTTCCGGATGTTGCAGCGCGCGATCGTCGCGAGGACGTCCGGCCAGACCGCGGCGTGCAGGCGCCGGTATTCCGCGGCCTTCTCCCCGCGCAGCTCGATGATGGATCCGTGGCGTTGTGTCATGGTGTAGTTAATTTTCGAATACAATTTCCCGCGGGTTCCACGCGCGCGCCGGGCCGAGCAGGCCGGAGGACTGGAGCGGCTCCTCCCTGTCGAAAAACCTCCAGGTGGCGAAGGTCACGCGGCCTCCGGGCGGCTTCTCCGCGCCGGACATATACCAGTCCGGCGTGGACACGATGCCGCGCTCGCCACCCTCGCGGTGGGCGTTCTCGGGCGGAAGCTGCTCGTCGCCGATCATGCGATTCGGCCAGAGATTCGTTGCCGTTCATCCAAAACCACAACGTCTTCGGCCGCGCCTCCGGCGGCGGATTTTCGAATGCGTCATCCAGCGCGCTCGATGCGGCGGCGCGCAAAACCGCCGGCATGGCGGGCCACGAAACGATCGAGATGAAAAGCGCGGCGGCGAATCGGAAGGGCGCGAGGCGATTCATGATGGGAGGACGCGCCCCACGCTGACGCCGTTGCGCGACCTTCCAAGCCGCGAATGCGGGTTGTCCCGGCCCTCGCGGACAGGGCTACGTTTCACGGCCCGCCGCGTCTTCCGCAAGCGCGGGCGGGTCGCCGGGCGGCGGGCCGAGGCCCGTGATGATGCGGGCGCCGGGTTTGTATGCGATATAGGAATACATCCACGAGAGAAAGACCGAGATGCGGTTGCGCAGGCCGATGAGGAAGATGAGATGCACGCCGAGCCACGCCAGCCAGGCCGCGACGCCGCTGAAGCGCAGCTTGCCGACCTGGGCGACGGCGGAGGAGCGGCCGATGGTCGCAAGGTTGCCCTTGTCGGTGTAGAAAAACGGCGCGCGCCCGGCCGCCCTTTCGCCCGCGCCGGCGCGGTGGCGGAGTTCGTCCCGGATCACCCGGGCGATGTGGCGGCCCATCTGCATCGCCGCAGGCGCGACGCCCGGGACGACGCGGCCGTTCGGATCCACGAGCGTGACGAGATCGCCCGCGGCAAAGACCTCGGGATGTCCGGCGAGGCTCAGGTCGGGCAGGACCTTCAGGCGGCCGGCGCGATCGGTTTCGAGCCCGAGGGTGCGCGTCACCGGCACGGCTCCGACGCCCGCCGCCCAGATGATGGCGCCGGCGCGGATCGTTTCATCCGGCAGCTCGACTTCGCCTTCGCGCAGATCCTTGACCATCCGGCCGAGGCGGACCTCGACGCCGAGCGCCTCGAGCTGGCGTTGCGCGCTGGCGGAGAGTTTTTCGGGAAACAACGGCAGCACGCGCGGCGCGCCCTCGATCAGGATGACACGGGATTGCGCGGGGTCGATGTGATCGAAATCGCGGCGGAGGACGCGACGGCCCAACTCCGCAAACGTGCCCGCCAGCTCCACGCCGGTCGGGCCCGCGCCGATCACGACGGTCGTCATGAGTTCGCGCCGGCGCGCCTCGTCCCGCTCGATCTCGGCCCGCTCGAACGAGAGCAGGATTTTCCGCCGGATCGCGAGCGCGTCGTCGAGCGTCTTCAATCCCGGCGCGAAGGCCTCCCACTCATCGTGGCCGAAATAGCTCGTGCGCCCCCCGAGCGCGATCACGAGGAAGTCGTAGGCGAGTTCGCCGCGGTCGAGGACGACGCGTTTCGCGGCCGGATCGATCGAGCGAACCTCCGCGAGGCGGATGTCGAGGTGTCGTTTCCTGCGCAGGATGCTGCGGATCGGCTGGGCGATGTCGGGCGCGGCGAGGCCGGCCGTGGCGACTTGATAGAGCAGCGGTTGAAACAGGTGATGGTTCTGCCGGTCCACGACCGTGATGCGCGCCAGGTTGTCGGGGAACTGCTTGCAGAAGTTCAGCCCGGCAAAGCCCGCGCCGAGCACCACGACATGCGGCAGGGGCGCGGCCGACGAGTGTTTCACGATGGATGAAGCCGACATGCCGCCAGACTACCGCCACGCGCTCCTTCCAGCAAATCATCATTGGCGGCCACGCGAAGAGCCGGAGGGTGTGAACAATCCGGGCCCGAGCGGGATCAGACCAATAAGCGGCCCGTCCCCGCGGAGCCCGCAAGGCGCAGCCGATCCACTTCGGCCAGGTCGCCTCGCCCGTCTGGATCCCGGACAGCCACGGCGGAATAAACCGCGCGCCCCGCCATCCAGGCATCCGAGACGCCCGGATCAATGAAGCATCGTCACTTAATAAGTGACAATGCTTCCAGGTTTCGCGCCCGGGCTTGTCGCGGCCTTTTTGTCACTTATTAAGTGACAAAACTGGCCGCGACAGCTTCGGCTCGAGGCCCGCGGAGGCGGGATGATCGTTGGAGGTCAGGCGTGGTTTTAATCGCGGCCCGGCGCGCGAGGAGGCGCGCTTCGCTACAGCAATATTACGCATAGCGCGCGGCGCAGGAAAGCGGTAGGATCTTCGTTCTCCAGCGATCGATCATGAAAACCTCCCGTCATTCCCCTCCCAGTCGCGTGCTCCTGGCGCTTGCCTCCTTCGCAAGCGTGGCCGGGGTCATCGCCTTCGCCTCGCATTCGGAAAAATCCTCCGCGAACACCGCCCATCGCGAGCCACCCGCGCCGCTCTTCGACAACCTCGGCGGCTTCAGCAAACGCGTCTCCACGAGCGATCCGCTTGCCCAGCGGTATTTCAACCAGGGCATGATGTTCGTCTTCGGCTTCAACCACAAGGAGGCGATCCGCTCCTTCGAGGCCGCCGCCGCCATCGACCCGAATCTCGCGATGGCGTGGTGGGGCGCGTCGTTCGCCTACGGCCCGAACATCAACGCCCCGATGGAAGGCGAGGCCGTGCCGCCGGCCATCGCGGCTTTGCGGAAGGCGCAGGCGCTCCTCGAACACGCTTCGCCCTGGGAACGCGCTTATATCGAGGCGCTGTCCGCCCGTTATTCAGACGATCCCGAAAAGGAGCGCGCCACGCTCGACGCGGCCTACGCCGACGCGATGGCGAAGGTGGCGAAGCAGTACCCCGAGGACAACGACGCCGCCGTGTTGCGCGCCGATGCCGTGATGAACACGATGGCGTGGGACTACTGGCTCGCCGACCGCAAGACGCCCAAGCCCGCGACCCGCGAAGTCATCGCGACCCTGGAGCGCGTCCTCGAGCGCCAGCCCGATCATCCCGGCGCCAACCACGCGCTCATCCACCTCGTCGAGGCGGGGCCCGAGCCGCGGCGTGGCCTGGCCAGCGCGGATGCCCTCAAGCACTACGCGCCCGACGCGGGGCACCTCGTCCACATGCCTTCGCACATTTACATGCGGACCGGCCTCTATCACGAAGCCGTGCTGGCCAACGAGCGCGCCGCCGCCGCCGATCTCGCCTACATCGCCAATTGCCGGGCACAGGGATTTTACCCCGGGCTCTATTATCCGCACAACGAGCACTTCCTCTGGTGGGCGTTCACCTTCGAAGGCCGCCGCGCGGACGCGAACGCCAAGGCGGACGAGATCATCAAGCTCGCCACCTCCCCGATGTGCGGGACTCCCGTGTTGGAAAAACCACGCTTCACACACCTGAAGCTGCTCACCGCGGTCCGTTTCGCCGACTGGGAACAGGTTCTCGAGAGCGAGGCGCCGCCAGCCGGGGAGGCGCTCGACCAGGTGATGTGGCACTGGGCGCGCGCCACGGCGTTCTCCGCCAGGGGCGATGCCGGGCAGGCCGAAGCCGAGGCCGAAGCGGCCACGCGCGCCGCCGGATCGGAAGGCGTCAAGGCGCTCGACAACCCCTACCTTCCCGCGATCCAGATCGCCGGCATCGCCGCGAAACTCGCGGAAGGCCGCGCCGCGGCCGCGCGAGGCGACACCGAGGCCGCCCTCGCCAGCTATCGCGCCGCCGTCGCGGACGAGGATGCCATGCCCTACATGGAGCCCGCGTTCTGGTTCTACCCGACGCGGCACACCCTCGGCGCGGCGCTGATCGCGGCGGAGCGATACGCGGAAGCCGAAGAGGTCTTTCGCGCCGACCTGACCTTCTGGCCGGACAACGCCTGGTCGCTGCACGGCCTGCGGGTCGCGCTCGAACACCAGGGCAAGACCGCCGAGATGCGCGAGACGGACGAAAAATTCGTCGCCGCGTGGCAGTACGCGGACATCAAGCCGCGCCTGGAGATGTTCTGAGCTT
>CAZFCY010000160.1:0-11271 GCA_964517665.1 uncultured Opitutaceae bacterium
CTGCGCATGTGTTCTCCTCGTGTCTTTCGCTCCTTCGCCCCCGGCTCCTGGCCGGCCGTCGCCATCGCCGTTTTGCTCTGCTCCGCCGGTGTCGCGCAGCCCGTCGCGTTTGGCGCCGAGCTTTCCCTGCACCTCTGGTCCGGTGACCTCAACGTGCCCGATCCGGTCGCCTGCACGGTCGATCCGCAGGGGCGCGTTTACGTCAGCGCCACGACGCGGCGCAAGGCCGCCGATCTCGACATTCGCGAGCACCCGATGTGGACGGCCGCCGATGTAGGCCTGACGAGCGTGGCGGACAAGGCCGCCTTTTACCGCGATGTCCTCGCGCCGGGCAGGACGCCGCACCCGCGCGGCGGTCTCGCCGATCACAACGGCGATGGTTCGATCGATTGGCGCGATCTCACGGTTCACACCGAACGGATCTATCAATTGCGCGACACCGACGGCGACGGCACGGCCGACCGCATGACCGTTTTCGCCGAGGGGTTCAACACCGAGGTCACGGGCATCGCCGCGGGCGTTCTCTGGCACGACGGCTGGCTTTACGCGACGATCGCCCCTGATTTATGGCGCTTCAAGGACATCGACGACGACGGCGTCGCCGACGTGCGCGAGGTGGTCGTCCACGGCTTCGGCTTTCACATCGCTTACGCCGGCCATGACATGCACGGCCTGAGCGTTGGCCCGGACGGACGCATTTACTGGAGCATCGGGGACAAGGGAGCGAACGTGACCTCGAAGGAGGGGCGCCACTTCTATTATCCCAACGAAGGAGCCGTCTTCCGCATCGAGCCCGACGGGTCCGGGTTCGAGGTTTACGCGCATGGATTGCGCAATCCGCAGGAGCCCGCCTTCGACACCTGGGGCAATCTTTTCACCGTGGACAACGACGCCGACATGCAGGGCGAGCGCGAGCGGTTCGTGTTCATCGCCGAGGGCAGCGACTCGGGCTGGCGGTGCAACTATCAATACATGGGTCTGACGAGCCCATGGATGCGGGAGGGTTTGTGGCAACCTGCGTTCGAGGGGCAGGCCGCGTATATTCTGCCGCCGATCTCGAACTACTCCGACGGCCCCGCCGGTTTCAAGTTCGACCCCGGCACGGCGCTGGGGCCGGCGCAACGCGATCATTTCATCCTCACGGAGTTCCCCGCCGGCAGGGTGAGGGGCTTTCGCGCCGAGCCCGACGGCGCGTCGTTTCGGATGGTGGACGAACGGGTCATGAACACAGGCGTGATGGGCATCGGGCTGAGCTGGCATCCCGACGGGTCGCTGATGATGGTGGATTGGATCGGCGGTTATCCGCTCGATGAACTCGGCGCCGTGTGGCGGGTCGATGCGATCGACCCCGACCACGCCGCGCGCCGCCAGACGCAGGAGCTGATCGAGGCCGGATTTGCCTCTCGCGACGACGGATCGCTTCTCGCGTTGCTCGCTCATCCCGATCAGCGCGTGCGTCTCGGCGCGCAATTCGAGCTGGTCGCGCGCGATCGGGCGGCGGCGCTTCTGGCGATGGCGCGCGACGATGCCGCCGGGTTGCTCGCGCGAGCGCATGCGCTGTGGGGCTACGGCCAGTTGTTGCGTCATCAACGAGCGGATGCGGAGCCGCTGCGCCCGTTGCTCGCGAATCCGGAAAACGAGATCCGGGCGCAAACGCTCAAGGTGCTTGGCGATGCGGCGCATGCGCGCGCGGCCGCGCCCGCCGTGATGCCGTTGCTCGCGGATCCGGACCCGCGCGTGCGTTATCATGCGGCGCTGGCGCTCGGGAAATGGAAGAGCCCCGAAGCGGCCGGGGCCTTGTTCGCGCGAATCGCGCTCGATGGGCATGATCCCGTCCTGCGCCATGCCCTGGTGACCGGCCTGGCCGGCTGCGCCAGCGTCGAGGCGCTCGTGTCCCGCGCGGGCGATCCTTTGGAGGCGGTTCGTCTCGCGAGCGTGGTCGCGCTGCGGCGCTTGCGCTCGCCGGCGGTGAGCGCGTTTCTCTCGGACCCCGCCACCGCCGTCGTCGAGGAGGCGGCGCGCGCCATTCATGATGATGATTCGATTCCCGAGGCCCTGCCCGCGCTGGCTTCGCTGCTCGCGCCCGGACCCGGCAGCGAGGTCGTGCAGCGCCGGGCGTTGAACGCCGCGTTTCGCCTCGGCGCCCGCGAGACCGCGGCGCGGCTGCTGGAGTTCGCGCTGGCGGACGCCGCGCCGGTGGAGTTGCGCGGCGAAGCGTTGTCCGTGCTGAAACTTTGGAACGAGCCGCCTCCGCTCGATCGCGTCGATGGCTGGGCGCGGGACTTCGAGACGGCTGCGATCGAGGACGTGTTGACGGAGCGGCTCGACGCCTTGCTGGCCTTGCCCGATTCCGGGCTCAAGACCCTGGCGCTCGAGTTGATGCTGGCCCATGCGCTCGAGCCCACAGCGGAGCAGGTCGCAAACGTCATCGGCGACCTCGCGGCGCCCGCCGGGCTGCGGGCGCAGGCGCTGCGTCTCCTCGCGCAGCGGGAAGGGGAGGCTCCCGCGTTTTTGCGCGTGCTCGATTCGGCGCTCGCCGCGGACTCCGCCGATCCGCTCTTCGAGGTCGCGCTCGAGCTGCTGTCCGCGCGCGATCCGGCGCGGTTTGTCGAGGTCGCGCGCGCCGTGTTTGGGCAGCGCGGCATCCCGACGCAGCAGCGCGCGTTGAAGCTGCTCGCGGCCGTCGCCCGGCCGTCGGCCGATGATCTCCTGCGCGAACACGCAACAGCCCTGCTGGAGGGAACCTGTCCGGCGCCGTTGCAACTCGACCTGCTCGAGGCGTTGCGTGAGCGCGCTCCCGCCGACGCCCGGCTGGGGGCGGCGTTGGAGCGTTACTCGGCCTCGCCCGCCGCCGCCGCGCGGCATGAGTTGCTCGAAGGCGGCGCCGCGCCGCTCGGCCGGGACATCGCCCTCGATCACCTCGGCGCGAACTGCGTGGCCTGTCACCAGATCGAAGCCCGTGGCGGCAGCGAGGTGGGCCCCAGTCTGCGGACGATCGGCCGCGAGCGCGAGGCGGCCGCGTTGCTGCAATCCCTGCTCGACCCGGGCGCGGCGCTCTCTCCGGGCTACGGGTTCGTGTCGATCACGCTCGCCGATGGCGACAGCGTGCACGGCGGGCTGGTGAGCGAATCAGAGGAGCATGTGGTCGTCCGGCTGATCGATGGTTCGGAGCGGACGGTCGAACGCGCGCGCATCACGAGCCTCACTCCGCCGATTTCGATCATGCCGCCGATGGAGGGCATCCTCACCCCTCGCGAGATTCGGGACGTCGTCGCCTATTTGCAGACGTTGCAGGGAAGGCGCTGAAGCATCGGAGCCGACTCCTCGATCCGCTTCTCGCGATCCTGTCCGGCGCGTCCGTTGATGCGGTTCCATCTCGTGCGCCGCTTGCCAATATCAAGCGGGGGAGCGATCGGAAATGCGCGGCCAAAGCTTCCCGGCCGGCTTTATCCGTGGCCATCGCCGCGGTTCGTGGTTGGAATCCGTGTCCGTGAGCTTCGAAAACATGGACTATAAATGCTATCGCGACGCGGTGACGCGTCAGCGCGAGCATCAGGAGGACTGGCTCGGAGCGGGTTATGCGCCGCTGGGTTTTTACCTGAAGGATTTCTGCCTGCACGAGGTGGATGGCACGTGGCACCTGTATCATATCGCCGGCACGCCAGGCGTGAGCTGTTGCCTGCCGGGCAACGAGGTGTTTTTCGGGCACGCCACGACGCGCGACTTCGTGAGGTGGGAGACGCACGAGCCGTGCTTCTTCATCGACGTGCGCGGCTGGGATCACGGCCATGTGTTCGCGCCCCACGTGATCGCGCGCGGCGGGAGGCACTGGATGTTCTACACCGGAGTCGCGACGGACAATACACAGCGCATCGGCGTGGCCACCTCGGACGATCTTTTTCACTGGGAGCGCGCCGGTGACCGGCCGGTGATCCGCCCCGAGGAATATGACTGGGCCTTCTGCCCGACGAGCGGCGGCGCGGCCTGTCGCGACGCCCACGTGATCGAATACGACGGCCGGTTCCAGTTATATTATACGGCGGTGAAAAAGGACGGCAACGGGTGCGTGGCGCGGGCCTCCTCCACCGACCTGACGACGTGGCGCGACGAGGGGATTGCCTACGGTTTCAATGCGTGGAACCAGTGCGAGTCGAGCAACGTGCAGCGTCGCGGCGATGACTGGCTGCTCTTCTTCGGCGGCCACCATGCGTGGAGCGTGGTGGTGTCGGACAATCCGCTGCGCTGGCCGGACACGACCCCGCGGAAAATTCACGACGACATCACGGGCATGGAGGTGATCCGCCGCGCGGGTGATCGATGGCTGGTGGCGTATTTCGGTCTGCGCCATTATCGGATGCTGGTCGGCGTGCTCGACTGGTCGGCGGAGGCGCCGACGATCACGCAGATCGAGAAGCCGGCGGCTCTGAGGGAATTCGGGCTGTGATGCCGTTCAGTTCGCGGCCGTCGCGGTGAAGAGACGGGTGACGACACGGTTGACGAAGGCCATGATCGCGTCGCGATCGGCTTCCGAGGCCGGGTCGATGCCGTCGCCGGCAAAATCGAGCGTGATGCTCATGCCGTCCGCCATCGCGGGATCGTCGGATCGCGAGGAGAACGTTTCGATCTGGTCCAGCCAGCCGAAGAGCCGCGTCATCTCGTCGGTCGAGAGTTCGATGCGCGCGGTTTCGCGTTCCATGCCGGCGCGACAGGAATAAGCGGTGGCGGCGCCGGCGCGGCCGATGACGACGAGGTCGCAAAAACCGGCGATTCCACCCTGGCGGCGCCAGACGAGGGCGCGATCGGCCGCGCGTTCCTCCAGCCCTTTTTCGGCCTCGGCCGAGACGAGTTTCGCCCACTCCGCGATCCTGCGCAGGTCGGTCGGCGTCGCGTGAGCGGAGCCCACGCCGGTCAGCGCGACCTCGCCGGCCGGAGTGCGCGCTTGAAACGGCGCGTATTCGGCGAGCATTTTTTCGAGTTCCTTCGCGCGCTCCGGAACGCCGAGCGGAGCGACGAGCTGGGGCCGGCCCCGGCGGCCGAAGGCGACGCGTTCCGTGCCGACGACGAGCATGGAGAACGAGCGCGAGTCGCGCCATGTCAACAGCGGGCTGCCCGGTGTGCCGCGCGGGGCCGAGGCGAGGCGGATGCGCCGGCCCGTCTCGTCCGTGCGGTATTCGTAGCGCTGCCCTCCGGCGGCGAGGCTGATGGCGTAGCCGGGCGTGATCATCATGCCGCAAATCTCGTCCTCGGCGGGCAGGCCGAGGCAGGTGTTCGGCCATTCGGCGCGCGTCACCTGAAGGACTTCGATCGAGTCGCGCGGGATCCGCAACTGCGCGGCGAGCTGATCGACGACGGGCGTCGCCGCCGGGTCTTCATCGGGCTTGTTGTTCGGGGGAGACACGTCGGGAGTTCCTCCGTTCGATCCGGTTTCGCTCGCGGTGGCAGGCGGCTCCCCATTTTCGGCGGATGGCGGAGCGGCGCCGTTCGTTCCGGCTGGCGTGGAGCCCGGGGGCGTGAGCGGCGTGGTGTTGGTGGTGGCGCAACCGGCGAGGAAGAACAGCAGCAGGGCGAGCGCGGGCGCGGTCAGCGTGAGCGGGCGGATGGGGAGCCTGACGGATAACATCGGGTGACAAACCGGTATGGCCTCGGGGCAGCGGGGTCAAGAGACCGGGGCGCAAAGCGGCCGGCCGGGTGTAAAACCCCGCGACGTGGGAGGACGCGCGGAACGCCTTCCCGGAAGCCGGGCAGGCGCTCTCCGGCTCAATCGCCCGATTCGCCAGCCGTGCCATCGCCCGCGCCGATGGCTTTGCCGACGGCGACGTGCACGCGTTCGAGGATGGCCGCCTTTATCTTCTCCGCGACAGCCGGGTTTTCCGCGAGATGCTGCTTGGCCGCTTCGCGGCCCTGGCCGATGAGGCCGCCCTCGAAGGCGATCCAGGCTCCCTTCTTCTCCAGGATCTTCTGCTCGAGGCCGAGGTCGAGGAGCGAGCCAGTCTGGGAGATCCCCTCGTTGTACATGATGTCGAACTCACACTCGGTGAACGGCGGCGCCACCTTGTTTTTCACGATCTTCAACTTCGTGCGGTTTCCGATCACCTTGCCGGACGTGTCCTTGATCTGGCCGATGCGGCGGATGTCCATGCGCACGGAACAGAAGAACTTGAGCGCGCGGCCGCCGGGAGTGGTTTCCGGGCTGCCGAACATCACGCCGATCTTTTCGCGAATCTGGTTGGTGAAGATGCAGATGCAACGGCTCTTGCTGATCACCGCGGTGAGGCGGCGCATCGCCTGGCTCATCAAGCGCGCCTGCACGCCGACGGTCGAATCGCCCATCTGGCCGTCCAGCTCCTGTTTGGAAACGAGGGCCGCGACCGAATCGACCACGATGACCTCGATCGCATTGGACCGGATCAGGGTTTCGGTGATGTTGAGCGCGTCCTCCCCGCTGTCCGGCTGCGAGACGAGGAGGTCGTCGAGATTCACCCCCACTATGCGCGCGAAGCGCGGGTCGAGCGCGTGCTCCACATCGACGAAGGCGGCAAGCCCGCCGCGGCGTTGCGCCTCCGCGATCACGCTCAAGCAGAACGTCGTCTTGCCCGACGACTCCGGGCCGAAAATCTCGACCACGCGACCCTGCGGCAGACCTCCCACGCCCAGCGCGAGATCGACCGCGAGCGAGCCGGTCGAGACGGTTTGCACCTCCATCCTGGTGGCGCTCCCCAGGCGCATGATCGCGCCTTCCCCGAACTGTTTGGTGATCGATGAAAGCGCGAGGTCGAGGTTGCGATCGCGGGCGTCTGTCGCGGCGGGCTTCGGTGTGGAACTCTTGGCCATGGGTCTGGAAGGGACGGAAATTGCCTGAATGGAGTGAACGTTCGTCCAGTGCTGCACATTCCGCGCGCGGGCGGCAAGCCCGATGTCGGAGGAAATGCCGATGCGCGGGGCCGATATTTCTCCGGCCTTTGGAGCGCGGCGATTCCCGGGGAAAAATCAGCCGTGGCCGGGGCGTCGGCACGCCGGCGCAAAAAACGCGCCTACTGATGCCGGATTCCCGCCCCGACGGCGGGCGCCTGAAACCCGAAGGCGAAATAAACCGCGAGGAGAATGAGCGTGAAACTCACCAGATGATTCCAGGCCAGCCGCTCCCGCAGGATGGCGACGGCGAAAACCGCGAAGACCGTGAGCGTGATGGCCTCCTGCATGATCTTCAGTTGGAACCCGCTGAACCGCTCGTAGCCCATCCGGTTCGCGGGAACCATGAGGCAGTATTCGAAGAACGCGATCCCCCACGACACCGGGATCACCAGCCACAGCGACCGGCGTTCGAGGAATCTCAAGTGCCCGTACCAGGCGAAGGTCATGAACACGTTCGAGAGAGTCAGCAGAAGGACGATCTTCATGGAAAGCGCGCCTCCACCTCGCCGCGCGGCGGGCGGCGCGCAACCCGAATACGCGCCCCACGAGCCTTCGGATCGAAAAAGAAATCTTGACGGATGCCCGTGGATTCCCATGCGACAAAAGCCCCTGCCTGGTTGCTTCCAGCCGGCTTGCGCGTATCAGACACCTGTTCATTCCAACCGAACCCAACTGACCGAAGATGATCATCAAAGCCTACCTCAAGCCGCAGTGCGGATGGAGCAACGGGGTGCGTGCGATCCTGCGCAAGCACGGCCTCGCCTTCGAAGATATCGACATCATCAACAACCGGGAGAACTACGCCGAGATGGTCCGCAAGTCGGGCCAGCCGCTTTCCCCGTGTGTCGAGATCGATGGCGTCATGCTCGCCGATGTCTCCGGGGAGGAAGTCGAAAACTATCTCCTCAGCAACGACCTCGTGAAACCCACCGACCGCTCCGCTGACGCCCCCATCAACGCCGGCTGTTCCGACGAGGAACACGCGAGGATGGAAGCCAAGCCGGTTCGCTTCTTCTGACGAGCCCGTTCCTCCCCGCCACTTGTTTTTCCCAGGGCCGGCTCGCGATGCGAGGCCGGCCCTTTTTCTGCTTCGGACACATGCTCCCACTGTGGAATCACGCCATGAACCCGTCTCGTTCCGACCGAATTTCGACTCTTCCGCGCCTCCCGAAATTTTTTTCTGTTCGTACGGCCTTCATGCGCAGATTGTCGTTGGTTCGGACCTCCGCCCTCCCGGCTGCGGCGCATCGCAAGGTGCGTGTGTGTTCCGGGCGCCTCGTCGTCCGCCTGTGAGTTCTTCGTTTTTCATCCCGGCACGTAACATGCAAAGCAGTCGCCCAGTTCCCGCCCGATCCCAGACCAGCCAGAACGATCTGCCGCCGAAGCAAGGCCTTTACGACCCCTGGTTCGAACACGACGCGTGCGGCGTCGGCTTCGTCGTTCACATGAAGGGCCGGCAGTCGCACACGATCGTCGAGCAGGCGATCCAGATCCTGAAGAACCTCGATCACCGCGGAGCCGCCGGCGCGGAAGCCAACACCGGCGATGGCGCGGGCATCCTCATCCAGGTCCCGCACGCCTTCTGCCTCGACGCCTGCAAGAAGGCCCGGATCAACCTCCCGGACGCGGGCCAGTACGGCGTCGGGATCGTTTTTCTCCCCCGCAACGCCGCCTGGCGCCGCCGGCTCGAGGAGATGTTCGCCGGGATCGTCCAGGCCGAGGGCCAGACGCTTCTCGGCTGGCGCACCGTGCCGACCGACAACTCCTCGCTCGGCGAAGGCGCGAAGTCCTGCGAGCCGTTCATGCGCCAGGTCTTCATCGGCCGCGATCCGTCGATCACCGACGACCTCGCGTTCGAGCGGAAGCTCTACGTCATCCGCAAGCGCGCCTACAACGAGATCCGCGCCTCGACGATCGACGGCGGCTCCGACTGGTACCTGCCGAGCCTTTCCGCGCGCACGCTCATCTACAAGGGCATGCTCACGACCGAGCAGCTCGACGTCTATTTCCCCGACCTGAAGAGCCCGCTGATGGAATCCGCGATGGGGCTCGTCCACTCGCGTTTCAGCACCAACACCTTCCCGAGCTGGAACCGCGCCCACCCCTACCGCTACATGGCGCACAACGGGGAAATCAACACCCTGCGCGGCAACATCAACTGGATGCACGCGCGCCAGTCGCTCTTCGCCTCGGACGCGTTTGGCGAAGACATCGAGAGCGTCCTCCCGGTCATCGATCCGCACGGCTCCGACTCCGCCATGTTCGATAACGCGCTCGAGCTGCTCGTGCTCGCCGGTCGCCCCCTCGCGCACGCGATCATGATGATGATCCCCGAGCCGTGGTCCAACCACCAGAGCATGGACGATCAGCGGCGCGCCTTCTACGAGTTTCACGCGACGTTGATGGAGCCGTGGGACGGCCCCGCCTCCGTGGCCTTCACCGACGGCAAACAGATGGGCGCGATCCTCGACCGCAACGGCCTGCGCCCGTCCCGCTACTATGTCACGAAGGACGACCTCGTCATCATGGCCTCCGAGGCCGGCGTGCTCGACGTCGCCCCGGAAAACGTCCTCCACAAAGGCCGCCTCCAACCGGGCCGGATGTTTCTCGTCGACACCGAGCTGGGCCGGATCATCGACGACGAGGAGATCAAGGCGAAGATCATTTCCGAGCGCCCGTACCGGAAGTGGCTGAAGGAATACCTCGTCCACCTCGACGACCTCCCGGCCGCGCCTGAGCTTCCGCTGCCGGACCCGGATACGTTGCGCCAGCGCCAGCTCGCGTTCGGCTACACGTTCGAGGATCAGCGCATGCTCATCCAGCCGATGGCGCGCGACGGAGTCGAAGCGCTCGGCTCGATGGGCAACGACACGCCCCTCGCCATCCTTTCGAACCGGTCGCGGCTGCTCTACGATTATTTCAAGCAGCTCTTCGCGCAGGTCACGAACCCGCCGATCGACTGCATCCGCGAGGAGATCATCACCTCGGCCGAAACCCGGCTCGGCTCCGAGGGCAACCTCCTTCAGCCGCAACCGGCGGATTGCCGGCGCGTGGAGTTGAAGTGGCCGATCCTCACCAACGACGAGTTCGCCAAGCTCCGCCGCATGGAGCTGCCCGGCCTGAAGGTCGGCATCCTGCCCATCCTCTTCCGCGTCTCGCGCGGCGAGAAAGGTCTCCGCAAGACGATGGAGGAACTCTCCCACGTCGCCCGCAAGATGATCGAGGAGGAGGACGTCAACATCCTCATCCTCTCCGATCGCGGCGTAAACAAGGAGTTCGCCCCCGTCCCGGCCTTGCTCGCGGTCGCGGGCCTGCACCATTACCTCATCCGCGAAGGGCTGCGCACGCGCATCTCCCTCGTGCTCGAAACCGGCGAGGCGCGCGAGGTGCACCACTTCTCGCTCCTCATCGGCTACGGCTGCAGCGCGATCAACCCCTACCTCGCGTTCGAGACGATCGACGACATGATCCGCGACGAGATTCTCACCGGCATCGATCACAAGACCGCCTGCAAGAATTTCGTGAAGGCCGCGACCAAGGGCGTGATCAAGGTCGCCTCGAAGATGGGCATCTCCGCCATCCAGAGCTACCGCGGCGCGCAGGTCTTCGAAGCCGTCGGCATCCGGCAGGATGTGGTCGACGAATTCTTCACCTGGACGCCTTCGCGCATCGGCGGCATCGGCCTGCAAACGGTCGCGCAGGAAGTGCTCAACCGCCACCGCATCGCCTTCCCCGACCGGCAGGTCAACGGCCACGCGCTGCCCGCCGGCGGCGACTACAAATGGCGCGACGACGGCGAGTTTCACCTCTTCAATCCCGAGAGCATCCACAAGCTGCAGAAGGCCGTCCGCACCGGAAGTTTCACAACCTTCCGCGAGTATTCCACCCTCGTGGACGATCAGGCGAAGCACCTCTGCACGCTGCGCGGCCTCCTCGACTTCAAGCCCGGCGATCCGGTTCCGCTCGAAGAGGTCGAGCCGGTCGAGTCGATCGTGAAGCGCTTCAAGACCGGGGCGATGTCCTACGGCTCGATCTCGAAGGAGGCGCACGAGACGCTCGCCATCGCCATGAACCGCCTCGGCGGCAAGTCGAACACGGGCGAGGGTGGGGAAGACCCCGATCGTTTCGTCCCGCTGCCCAACGGCGACTCGAAGAACTCCGCCATCAAGCAGGTCGCCTCCGGCCGCTTCGGCGTGACGAGCGAGTACCTCGTCAACGCCCGCGAACTCCAGATCAAGATGGCCCAGGGCGCCAAGCCCGGCGAGGGCGGCCAGCTTCCCGGCACGAAGGTCTACCCGTGGGTCGCCAAGACCCGCCACACGACCGCCGGCGTCGGGCTCATTTCGCCGCCGCCGCACC
>CAZFCY010000161.1:0-11262 GCA_964517665.1 uncultured Opitutaceae bacterium
TTCGCGACTGCTTCGCGGTGAGCCATCGTGATTCGCCAGCGCGGCCGGGACGGCCGCGGCCACCCTGAAACGTGGCCACCTGGAAGATGGCGCCCTCTGCTTGCGCTCTCTACTTGTTCATGACTGCCGTCAGGTACGTGCGGAGACTGGTGACGGCTTGGGAGTGGATCTGGCAGATGCGCGATTCGGTGAGGCCGAAGACGGCGGCGATTTCGGCGAGGCGCATGTTTTCGTAATAATACATCGCCAGCACCTTGCGGGGCACTTCAGGCAGTTGGTTGATGCGCTGGGCCACGAGCTGGATCATCTCGTCCTTCTCGATCTTCTCCGTGGCGGTGACGAGGTTGTCGTCGGCGATGACTTCGTAGAGGCTGCCCTCGTCGCTGTCGTCGCCCGAGGGGCTGTGATCGAGCGGGATGAAGGTGAGGGCGCGGGTCGAGTCGAGGAGGTCGCTGTATTCCTTCGGCGTGAGGTGCATCGCCTCGCGGATCTCCTCTTCGGTGGCGGGGCGGCCGAGGACCTGCTCGAGGTCTTCCGTCGTCTTGCGGAGGACTTTGAAACTGGTGCGGGCGTTGCGCGGCATCCAGTCCATGCGGCGAAGCTCGTCGAGGATGGAGCCGCGGATGCGCATGGCGGCGTAGGAGGCAAACGAATCCTTCTGGGCCGGATCGTAGCGCTTCAAGGCGGAGATCAAGCCGGCGAGGCCGACGGAGTTGAGATCGTCCTCCTCGATGTGAGGGGGGAGGTTGATTTTGATCCGGCTGACGATCGATTTCACGATCGGGAGGTAGTGCTGAAGCAGCTCCTCCTGGGATTCGTAGGGGACGGCGGGCGCTTTTTTGGCGCGGACCGAAACGCGGTTTTTGGCGGGAGCTTCCAGGACGAGGGTGGCGGCAGTGTCGTTTCTCATGTATCCAGCGGTGAGGTGTTCCAGGTGTGTTCAAGGTGTCGTCCGGCTCCGCCGATCTCCGCTCGCGCGAAGAGGCCGTGCGGCAGCGCACTGGTCACTTCGCGTCTGTTGGAGCAGTCCGTCATGGGTCTCGTCACCAAGGTGATCACCCCATAGCAACGGCGCTGCCATTCTGCCATGTGTCTGAGATAAGCCACTGATATTCAGCATTTAGAAAAATAGGAAATTTTCCTCAAGCCGTGCCTGATCCATTCGACGGCGCCCATGCGGAAGAGTTTGCCGGGGCGGCGGAAGAAAAGGCCCGATGGGCGGGCGCGAGGCGCGGCCTGAGGGGCGGGGAGACGCGCGAGGACCGGGCATGGCCGGATTTCTCCGCGACAATGTGCAGGTGAGAGTCGCCGATGCCGGCTTCGTTTGCACACTGCGTGCGGTGAGTTCAGTCACGATCGACACCACCGTTCACAGCCGGCCACCCCGCGGTTTTGCTTTTCTCCTCGCGGGATTGTCCGCGGTGGGGCCGTTTTCCATCGACGCGTATCTGCCGTCGCTGCCGGAGATTGCGCGCTCGCTCGGGGTGTCGGAGCTGGCGGCGCAGCAGAGCCTGACGGCGTACATGGTTCCGTTTGCGCTCATGGCGCTGTGGCATGGCGCGATCTCGGACGCGCTCGGCCGGCGTCGCGTCGTGTTGTGGGGAATGGCGTTGTTCGGCCTCGCCTCCTGCGTGTGCGCGCTGGCGGAAAGCCTGCCCGCCCTGCTCGCGTTTCGGGCGTTGCAGGGAGCGGTGGCGGGCGCGGGGATGGTCGTGGGGCGGGCGATCGTGCGCGACCTGTTTTCGGGTCCGGAGGCGCAGCGCCTGATGTCGCACGTGATGATGGCGTTTGCGGTCGCGCCGGCGGTCGCGCCGATCATCGGCGGCTGGCTGCATCACTGGTTCGGGTGGCAGTCGGTGTTTCTATTTCTGGCCCTCTACTCCGGGGTGATGTGGCTGTGCTGCTGGCGGTTGCTGCCGGAAACGCTTCCCGAGGAGCGGCGCATGCCGATCAGTCCGGTGTTTCTGGCCCGGTCTTATTTTCAGGTGCTCACCTCCCTGAAGTTTCTCGCCGTCTGCGGAGCGTTCACGCTGAACTTTGCCGCGGTGTTCGTCTATATCGTGTCGGCGCCGGTCTTTCTCATGACGCACCTGGGCGTGGAGGAGACGGATTTCCTCTGGCTGTTCGGGCCGACGACGATCGGCATGTTGCTGGGCGCGTGGGCCTCGAGCCGGCTGGCCTGGCGTTTCTCGGGGCGGAAAACGGCGTGGTGGGGCTACGCGATCATGGGCGCCGCGGCGGCGGCCAACATCGTGATGAACCTCTTCGTGCCCGCGGCGCTGCCGTGGACCGTGCTGCCGATTCCCTTCTACACCTTCGGGATGTCGATGTCGTTTCCCAGCCTCGCGCTCATGTCGCTCGACCTGTATCCGGACCAGCGCGGGCTGGCGGCGTCGTGTCAGAGTTTCGTGCAGACCACGGGCGCGGCGTTCACGGCGGCGATCGTCGCGCCGCTCCTCTGGCGCTCGACGCTGCACTTCGCGATCGGCTGCGCGGCGTTGCTCGCATGCGGCTTCGGGATGTTCGTGCTCTTCATCAGCGGAGAGAAGCGGGAGGCGGCCAGCGGGTAGCGAGCCGGGGCGGGTGGTCGCATCCGCGCGCCTCTCACGCATGCGTCCGAATTGCCCGCGCAATTCGCGAACACTACGCTACGCCCGGATGCCGTCGGCGAGGTGGTGGTAGGCTTCGCTCCAGCGGAGTTCGTTTTTCAGGGCTTCCAGTTTCGTGTCGGCGTCGATCACGACGATCTCGACGCCGGCCATGGCGGCGAAATCGCGCATGTGTTCGGTCGTGACCGCGTAACTGTAGCCGGTGTGGTGCGCGCCGCCCGCGTGGATCCACGCGGCGCACGCGGTCTTGAAATCGGGACGGCATTTCCACACGGCGCGCGCGACCGGAAGCTTCGGCAGAGGCTTGGGCGGGCGGATCGCATCGACTTCGTTGACGATGAGCCGGAAGCGATTGCCGAGGTGATTGATCGAGGCGTTGATCGCCGGACCCGCGGGCGCGTTGAAGACGAGGCGGGCGGGATCCTCCTTGCCGCCGATGCCGAGCGGATGCGCCTCGAGCGAGGGTTTGGCGGCCGCGATGCTCGGGCAGACCTCGAGCATGTGCGAGCCGAGCACGAGGTGGTTGTCCGGCTCGAGGTGATACGTGTAATCCTCCATGAACGACGTGCCGCCGTCGAGATCGGCGGCGATCACCTTCATCGCGCGCAGCAGGCAGGAGGTTTTCCAGTCGCCCTCGCCGCCGAAGCCATAGCCGTCGGCCATCAGGCGCTGCACCGCGAGGCCGGGCAGTTGCCGGAGGCCGTGGAGATCTTCGAACGTCGTGGTGAAGCCTTTGAAACCGCCGTCCTCGAGAAACCGGCGCAGGCCCAGCTCGATGCGCGCGCCGTAACGGACCGATTCGTGGCGCGCGCCGCCTTTGCGCAGGTCTTTCGCCATCTTGTAGGTGTCTTCGTACTCGGCGCAGAGGCGGGCGACGTCGGCATCGCCGGCCGAGTCGATCGACTGCGCGAGATCGCCGACGCCGTGAGTGTTGACGGAGAAACCGAATTTGATTTCGGAGGCGACCTTGTCGCCCTCGGTCACGGCGACCTGGCGCATGTTGTCGCCGAAGCGAACGAAGCGCGCGCCCTGCCAGTCGTTCCACGCGCGGGCGGCGCGCATCCACGCGGCGAGCCGGTCCTGGACTTCGGTGTCCTGCCAGTGGCCGACCACGACCTTGCGCTGGAGGCGCAGGCGCGTGTGGATGAACCCCGCCTCGCGATCGCCGTGGGCGGCCTGATTGAGGTTCATGAAGTCCATGTCGATCGTGCTCCACGGCAGGTCGCGATTGAACTGCGTGTGGAGGTGCGCGAACGGCTTTCTCAACTGCGTGAGCCCGCCGATCCACATCTTCGAGGGCGAGAAGGTGTGCATCCAGAGGATGAGGCCCGCGCATTGCGGGGCGTTGTTCGCTTCGAGACAGAGCGCGCGAATCTCATCGGGCGTCGTGAGCAGAGCCTTGAAAACCACGCGCAGCGGGATGCGCTTCGAGGCGTCGAGCGCGCGCGCGACCCTGGCGGCGTTTTCCGCCACCTGCTTCAGCGGCCCCGGGCCGTAGAGATGCTGCGAGCCGCAGACGAACCAGACTTCGTACTCGGTGAGATTTTTCATGGAAGAAGAAGTTGAACCGCGAAGACACGAAGGGCACGGAGGCCGGAAGGAGTTTTCACAGAAGGCAACGAAGAGAACGAAGATACCGGAGTTCCATTTCTATGAGTCGGATTCTCCCTTTGTTCTCTTCGTTGCCTTCTGTGAAAATGGTCTTCTCCGCGTCCTCCGCGCTTCCGTGGTGAATATCAGGACTGCTTGATCTCGAGCAGATCCTTCATGACGCGGCCGAGGTTGGCCGATTTGGAAACGCCACCGAAGCTGTCGTGTGCTTGACGGTAAAGGCTGTAGAGCCGGTCGTAGACGACCTGGTTGGCCTTGATGGGTTTGTATTCGACGGCCTTCACCGAAGTCATCGCGCGTTGCGCGGCCTTGAAGTTCTTGTGGCCGCCCGCCTTGGGGCCGGCGAGGACGGCGGCGGCGACGGCGGAGCCGAGCGCGCACGCCTGGCTCGAGCCGGAGACCTGCATGGTGCAGCCGAGGACGTCGGCATAGATCTGCATCAACATCGCGTTCTTCTCCGCGATCCCGCCGGCGCAGACGACGCGCCTCACGGGCACTCCGTATTCCTTGATCCGTTCGATGATGGCGCGCGCGCCGAAGGCGGTGGCTTCGATCAAGGCGCGATAAATCTCACCCGATGTGGTGTGCAGCGTCTGGCCCACGAGGAGCCCGGAGAGCATCGGATCGACGAGGATGGTGCGGTTGCCGTTGTTCCAGTCCAGCGCGAGCAGACCGCTCTGGCCGGGCGCGAGTTTCGCCGCTTCTTTCGTGAGTCGCGCGTGTGTCGAGCCGTCGCCGCCGCACACGACCTCGACCCACCATTTGAAAATATCCCCGACGGCGGACTGGCCGGCTTCGATGCCGAAAAAGCCCGGCAGGATCGCGCCCTTCACGATGCCGCAGATCCCGGGGATGTCGGCGATTTCCTTCTCCGCGGAAACGACGCAGCAATCGCACGTCGAGGTGCCGATGACCTTGACCAGCACACCCTCGGCCACGCCGCAGCCGATCGCGCCGTAGTGCACGTCGAATTCACCGATCGCGATCGGGATGCCCGCGGTCAGGCCGAGTTTTTCCGCCCACTTGTCGCAGAGCGCGCCGGCCGGCTCGGTCGCGTCGTGAGCGCGCTCGTAAAGCCGGTCGCGCAGGTCCGCGAGCTTCGGATCCAACAGCGCGAGGAATTCCTTGTCCGGAAGGCCGTTCCATTCGTCCGCATAGAGCGCCTTGTGTCCGGCGGCGCAGATGCCGCGCTTCACCGCGAGCGGATCGGCGATGCCGGCGAGCACGGAGGGAATCCAGTCGGCCAACTCGACCCAGGAATACGCCGCGTCGAACACGTCGGGCGCCGTTTGCAGGCAATGCCAGACCTTCGACCAGAACCACTCCGATGAATACGTGTTGCCGCACTTCGCGATGTATTGCGGGCGATGCTCCGCCGCCAGCGCCGTGATCTTCGCCGCTTCGCGCCAGCTCGTGTGGTCCTTCCACAGCCAGCATTGCGCGGCGAAGTGCTTCCGCCATTTGCGATGGAGGGCGAGCGGGACGTTTCGCGCGTCGACCGGGATCGGGCTCGATCCGGTGGTGTCCACGCCGATGCCGATGATCTTCGCGGTCGAAAAGCCTTTCGATTTTTTCGCCGCGCGGATCGCGCCGAGGACGCTGCTCTCCAGGCCCAGCAGGTAATCGCCGGGATGCTGTCGCGCGAGATGGTGATCCTTGGGATCGAGCAGGATGCCCTGCCTGCCGGAGGGGTAATCGGCGACGCCGCAACCGATCTCCGCGCCATCCGCGCAGCGCACAATCAACGCGCGCACCGAATTCGTGCCGTAATCAATGCCGAGGGTATACACGGCGAAAACCATAGGGCGTTTCGACGACGATCGTAAACACCGGACAGGGCCAAGTTGGATTACGGTTAGGTGGAGGGGAGAAGGGGAGTGAGGGAATGAGGGGGTGGTCTCGTTGCCGCCGCGCCCGGACGCGCCTGGATTTTCGCCTCGGTCTTCTCTTCCCCCCATCCCCTTGGTCCCTTATTTCCTCATTCGCTTACTCCCTTCCTCCCTCATGCCCACAACCCTCGATCTTGCCGGCGTCGTCGAAGCAGTGGCCGCGCTTCCTCACGACTGGCATCGCGCGGGGAGCATGTCCCGCCCGGCGCTCGAGGCCATCGCGGCGCATTGCCAGGCGATCGCGCCGATCCACTTTTCACTCGAGACGGGCTCGGGCAAAACGACCCTGCTGTTTTCCCACGCTTCGAAGAACCACAAGGTCTTCGCCACCGAGGACGGAAACGGCAGCATCACCCAGGCGAAGGCGAGCGAGCTGCTGGCGCGCGAATCGGTGGAGTTCATCGAAGGCCCGTCGCAGGCGACCCTCCCGGCCTTCGCTTTTTCCGAGCCGGTGGACATCGCGTTGATCGACGGGCCGCACGGCTATCCGTTTCCGGATCTCGAGTATTACCACATTTACCCGCACATCCGGACGGGCGGCATCCTTCTTGTGGACGACATCCAGATTCCCACCATCCGCCGCATGTTCGACATCCTGAAGGCCGACAAGATGTGGCGGCTGCTCGGCGTGGTGGACAATCTCGCCGCCTTCCGTCGCACCGATCATGCCGGCATCTCCCCGTTTGAGGACGGATGGTGGAAACAGGGCTACAACGAACCCTCCTATAATCGCATGATGAGCCGCCGGCGCCGGGACAATTCGTTCCTGATCAAAAACGCCCGCAAGGCCCTGTTCAAAATCCGGCAGGCCTTGCGCGGCCCGAATTCTTGAGAACGGCGGCGGGACGGCCGGAATCTCGCAGCCCCCTGCCCGGGAGGGCAGGGACCGAAGGCGAAACTCCGAACCCGGCACACGTTCCTTCTCGGGAATCGCAGCTTTTTTTGGAGTGCTGCGACTTGTCGCCGCTTTTGACCGGCGGGAGGCCCCAAAGCGGCGGCAACTCACCGCACTCCAAAGGCCGAAGGCATGACATCCGGACCTTGACCGCGCATGAGAGGACGCGGCATTGATTCTCATTTTCCGCAATGCCCGCTCTCGCACTGACCAACGCGCAAGCCTCCGAACTGGCCGAGTCGCTGCTCGATTTCGAAGCGGGCGCCGCGAGTCGCGGGGCGCGCTACGCGGACGAGGGCCGGGTCGGGCCGATCTCGTGGGATGCCGCCCGCGAGGAACTGAGCGCGACGGTGATCGGCACGACGGCTTACCGCGCGACCTGGCAATGGGACGACGGATTCTGGGAAACCGAGTGTTCCTGCCCGCTTGGTGGATCCTGCAAGCATGCCTTCGCGCTCGGCCGGAAGGCGCTGGAGCAGGCGCGGGTGGCGTCGGCGGGCGGCGAGGGCCTGCCTGCCCGCGGCAACGCCCGCGCCGGGTCGAAGCCCGCGTCCGCCGCCAATGGCGCGCGTCTGGAGCCCCTGCTCGAAAGCCTGCACGATCGCGGGCTCAAGCCCGCGGAAAAGCGGATGGTGAAACAGCTCGAGCAGATGCATGCCGCGGTGGCCCGGTCCGGTTATGTCGACGGCGAGGCGATCACGGCCTTCGCGCGGCCATCCAACCCGGGATTGATCACAGGCGCGTCGATCATGAACCGCGAGCTGGCCGAGGTCTTCGAGCGAGGCCGGCTGCCCGCCGACGCGGCGGAGTTCTGGGAACACCTCGCCGTGCTTTTTCGCCGGCGCGGCTGGCAGATCCCTTCGCTCCTCGAGCCCATCTCGAACACCTCGGGCCTCGAGGCCCGCCTCGAGCGGCGCCGCCAGGCGCGCGAGCTGGACGAATGGCGGATGAAATTGCGGCAATTGGGCGACGCCTCCCGGATCGCGCCGGCTGCGCCTCCCGCGCAGAAGCAATTGCGCCTGCGCGTCGGGCCGAAGGCGCTGGTCTTCCAAACCGCCGACGGCGCGGGCGGATTCATCGAAGTGGGCAACGACGTCGCGCTCTCGCTCGCCCGGCGGGCGGAATCCACATCGGCGCTCGAGGAGTGGGATCTCCCGTCCCTGCTTCTGGCCGGGATGTTCCTCGAGGTCTTTCACTTTCACGGAACCCGGAAGCTCACGCTCGCCAGCGCGGAGACGGCGGCCGCGCTCGGCCGCGCGCTGCGCTTCTCGCACCTGGAGGGGCGCGTCGTCGATGAGGCCGGCCAGCCCTACACGCGATCGGAGATGCCGCTGGTCTGGGATTTCGCCGACGATCCCGCGGACGAGACGCGATGCGTCGTCTCGCTCGCCTTCGCGGACGGAAGCGCGCCGCCGGAGCCGCTCCTCTACCTCGGCGGGCCGCCGCACGTGTATGTTTCGGGCCATGCGGTCCTCGCCGGCCCGGCTCCGCTCCATTCGCGGGCGGACGCCGGCTGGAAGGCCACGCTGCCGAAGGCGGCGCTGCAAGGGGAGGGTGTCGTTGAATCGTTGATGCGCTCGGCCTCGAGGCTTCCTCCCTCGGTGCGGGAGCGCGTCGAGCACCTGCCGCTTCGCGCCCTGCTGCGCGGCTCCATCGGGCGGGATGAGGCCGGCGTGGAGCGGCTGCAGTTCACCCTTTCCGGCGTCGACCGGGCCGGTGTTTCCCACATGGCTTACGACTTCCGCGGGTGGACGCCCGGGGAGGTCGCGCCGCCCGCCGACGGGCGTATCCGTTTTCTCGATACGGACGGGACGCGGGCGGCGGTCGGGCAGTTCCGGCAGATCAGGCTCGACTGGGATTCCGGCGGGAAACACTGGACCCGCGCCATCCACTCGAACACGCCGGGCGAGCTTTACTCCTGGCTCGGGGGTTTTCCCGCCGACACCGTGATCGAACTCGCGCCCGAACTCGCGGGGTTGCGCGCGCCTCCGGTGCGCGCGGCGTTCTCGCTCCAGATCGAGGAGAGCGGGCGCGACTGGTTCGATGTCGAGCTGGTCGTGCGCAGCGAGGATGCGCGGTTCACGCCGGAGGAGCTGGCGCTCCTCCTCAAGGCGCAGGGCCGCTGGGCGCGGCTCGAGGGCAAGGGCTGGCAGCGCCTCGCCCTCGCGGCGGACGCGGACGAGGAGAGCCGGCTCGCCGATCTCGGCCTCTCGGCCGAAGGCGCGCTGCCCGGCCGCCAGAGGTTTCACGCGATGCAGCTCGCGGCCGCGCAGGTGGAAAGCCTCGCCGCGGAATCCGCCTGGCAACGCGTGCAGGAGCGCGCGCGCGCCATCCGCGCGCTGCCGCCGCCCGATCTCCCGCCGGATTTTGCGGGCGAGCTGCGTCCCTATCAGGTCGAGGGCTTTCATTTTCTCGCCCACCTTTCGGCCCATTCCCTCGGCGGCATCCTTGCCGACGACATGGGCCTGGGAAAGACCGTGCAGGCGCTCGCCTGGCTGCTCTGGCTCGCCGGCCACATGCCGGACGGCGAGCGCCTGCGGGTCCTCGTGGTCTGCCCCAAGAGCGTGATGACGAACTGGGAGCGCGAGACGGCGCGTTTCGTTCCCCGGCTGAGCGTCGGCGCGTTTCGCTCGAGAGCGGGTAGTGGGATTCCGGATACAAACATCGTCGTGGCCAACTACGTCCAGCTTCGCGGCGCCGACGTCCTGTTTCTCGCCGAGCCGTGGACGGCGGTGATCCTCGACGAGGGCCAGAACATCAAGAACCCCAAGTCGCAGACCGCGGCCGTCGCGCGCAGGCTCCAGGCGCCCCACCGCGTCGTGCTGACGGGCACGCCGATCGAGAACCGCGTCCTCGACTTGTGGAGCCTCTTCGCCTTCGCCATGCCGGGCCTGCTCGGCGCCCAGACGCAGTTCGGCCGCCTCTACGACGATCGCAAGGATCCCACGGCGCGCGTCCGGCTGGCGCGTCGCGCGCGGCATTTCCTTCTCCGGCGCACGAAGTCCCAGGTGGCCGCCGACCTGCCGCCGCGCGTCGAAGAGGACGTGCTGTGCGAACTCGAGGGCGAGCAGCGGAAACTCTATCAGGCCGAACTCAAGCGCGCGCGGCAACTGGTCCTCGGCATCAGCGACGACCGGGCGTTCGACGCGCAGCGTTTCAACATCCTGCAATCCCTCCTGCGGCTGCGGCAGATCTGCTGTCATCCCGCGCTGATCAGCGAGGACTTCGCGTCGGCCGGCAGCGCCAAGGTTTCCGCGCTTTTCGAGCAGCTCGAGCCGATCCTGGAGGAAGGGCACAAGGTGCTCGTGTTCTCCCAGTTCGTTTCGATGCTGCGGATTCTTCAGCGCGAACTCGAGCAGCGTGAAATCCGCCATCTCGTGCTCACGGGGCAGACCGAAAATCGCCAGGAGCTGGTGGATCAGTTTCAGGCCGATCCCGATATACCGGTCTTCCTCCTCTCGCTCAAGGCGGCGGGAACCGGGCTCAACCTCACCGCCGCGAGTTACGTCGTGCTCTTCGACCCGTGGTGGAATCCCGCGGTCGAGGCGCAGGCGATCGACCGCACGCATCGCATCGGCCAGACCAATCAGGTGATCGCCTACCGTATCCTCGCCGTGGATACGGTGGAGGAGAAGATCCGCGCGTTGCAGCGCGAGAAATCCGCCCTCGCCAGCGAGGTCGTGCAGGAGGAGAGCCTCGCGCGCATCCTGGATCTGGACGACCTGCGCTTCGTCCTGGGCTGACGCGCGGGTTCCTGGCGAACACCCCCGGGCGTGGCAGCCGGCGTCGGAAAGCTGAGGTGGCCGCGGGCGTCCCTGCCCGCGTCGGACGATGCTGAAGCCAGCCTCGTGACCCCGGCTGCCACAACAAGGCGCTTCCGATCGCCCAGACATCAGCTCCACGGCCGGAATTCATCCCTGACACCGGAGGGCCGCCGGCCCACGGTCGAGGCGCTCGTTCCTCACCACCATGAAAAACATCGGTTTCCTTTCCTTCGGCCACTGGACGCCATCCCCGCAGTCGCAAACGCGGTCGGCGTCCGACGCGCTTTTGCAATCGATCGAGCTCGCCGTCGCGGCGGAAGAGCTGGGCGCGGATGGAGCCTATTTTCGAGTGCACCACTTCGCGCGCCAGCTCGCCTCGCCGTTTCCGCTGCTGGCGGCGTGCGGCGCGAAAACCAAGCGCATCGAACTCGGCACTGCCGTCATCGACATGCGCTACGAGAACCCGCTTTACATGGTGGAAGACGCCGGCGCGG
>CAZFCY010000162.1:0-11256 GCA_964517665.1 uncultured Opitutaceae bacterium
TCACGCCGCTGCCAGAACCGGTTGTTGCCACGGCCGCGCCTTGAGGCGTGTCCGGCCGCCTTGCGCGCGCGGCGCCACGCAGCCGGCCGCGCGAGGCTCCGTTTCGCGCTACCACTCGAGGGTCAGGAACGAGAAGCCCGGGCGCTCGTCGTCATTGCCGACGGTGAGGCGCGCGTTCCCGAAATGCCGCGCGACCTGCCTGCCTCCGCGCGTCAGATCGAAGCCGGCGCTCTCGAGCCGGTGGATGTCGGCGCTGAGCCGTTTCATCATCGCTTCGCGCTGCGCGTCCGGGAGGTCTCCGCGCACCACGAACTCGGGAAGCAAAATCATCTCGTCGGCGTTCGCCGGCGGCTCCTGAAGCAGATCGGCCTCCTGTTTATAGGCGGCGGAGGCGAGCACGGAGGGTTTCAATTCCTCACTTTCGTCCACCACGAGCACGAGCGACCGCCTCGCCTCCTCGCCGACCGGCCGGTTCTTTTCCCGCTCGACCTTCGGAGCCGCCCTCGTCGATTCGACGAGAAGCGCCACCTGGCCCGGCGCGGTGGCGGGGACAAACGCGGCGACAATTGCCAGGAGAAGATAGTTTGTGTGCGGTTTCATCGTTTCCTCGCGTTGGATCTGGAGACTGAAGAAAGCGGGACGCAGGCGCCCCTGCCCGCGATTGTTCAAGCACGCGCGGTTCCAATTCGGCGCGCGCCTCTGGCAGTCTCGCCGGGCATCGCGGATTCCCGTGCAGGGTGCAGGGCGAAGCGGCTCCAGACGCGCATTCTGCGCCATGAGAAGGAACCCGATCTCCGCGCGGGTCGTGGCGCGGACGCCGAACAAACGCGCTCGGAGGTCGCGCTTCACCCGGCGGAATGAAGTTTTCCCCGCTGGCGCGCTTCAGACTTGGATGGCCTCCGCAAAAGCGCTCACGCTGCGGGGATGAACCGCACCGATCGCCTTGTCGCCATCGTGATGTTCATGCAAGGCCGGCGGCTCGTGCGCGCCGAGGAGCTTGCCGAACATTTCGAGGTCAGCGTGCGAACGGTTTATCGCGACATCAACGCGCTCGGCGAGGCCGGGGTTCCGGTGGCCGGCGAGGCCGGGGTCGGCTACAGCCTGATGAAGGGTTATCATCTTCCGCCGGTGATGTTCACCACGGAGGAAGCGATGGCGCTGTTCGTCGGCGGCGAGATGGTGAAGAACTTCACCGACGCGTCGCTCGTGGGACCGATGCTCACGGCGTTGTTGAAAATCCGCTCGGTCCTCCCGCGCGATCGCCAGGACGACGTCGATCGGCTCGCGCAATCGATGGCGTTCGAGGGAACGCCATCCGCGCCCGGCGCGCTCGACAAGCGCGCGCTGCTCCCGATCCAGCATGGCATCGTCGCCCGCAAAGTCCTGCGGCTCGCCTACCGCGCGGCCGGTCCGGCGGAGGAAACCCATCGCGAGGTCGAGCCGCTCGGCGTCACCTTCGCCAACGGTTGCTGGTACCTCGTGGCGTGGTGCCGCCTGCGCGGGGATTACCGGCATTTCAAACTCGAGCGCGTGCGCCAGCTCGATGTGCTCGACGAGCGCTTCGCGGCGCGTCCCGGTTTCTCGCTTCGGAAACATCTCGACGACAACCATGCGCGGATCGAGCTGCTTTCCGCCCGGGTCTGGTTTTCAGACGCCGTGATCGAGCGCGCGCGCCGCGAGTCCCATCTGGACTTCGCGTCGGAGACGCCGGAAGCCGGCGGCGTGACCGCGGGCATGAAGACGTTTTCTTATCCGTGGCTCGCGCGGTGGATCCTCTCCTTCGGCGGGGAGGCCGGGGCGCGCGAGCCCGAGGCGCTTCGGCTTCTCGTCCGGGACGGCGCGGAAAAGTTGCTGGCCCGGCATCGCGAAACCCCCGCTCTCCCGGACAGGACCATAAAAAATCGCTCCTGACATACTGTTGTCACTGACACGTGGGAGAATGCCGGCGCCATGAACATCAGCGAGCCCCTCACGCAGGCGACAGGCAACTTTCACCCCGGCATCGTGACCGGGCGGTTTGTGGAGACGTGCGAGTTCTACTTCGAGCACTTCGCCTTCACCCCCAGGCATGTCGATGCCGACGGCGCGCTTCTCGTCGGGCCACGCGATGAACACCTCATGCTCCTGCGCGCCGCCAACCCCGCGCAGCCGGCCGCGTTGCGCGCGCCGAACCGGGGAAGCGGCATGTGGCTGCAACTCGTCGTGCCCCACCCGCGCGGTCTCTCCGCCAGCATGGCGGAGGCCGGCGTCGAGATCGTGGCGGACCCGCACACGGGCGCCGACGGGCGTCTCAGCTTCGTCGCGCGGGATCCAAACGGCGTCTTGATCCACATCACGGAACCGCCGGCCCATCCGCATCCCGCTTCCCAACACCAACCACAGAACAACCATGATCAAAATCACCGCAGTCTCCTACGTCGGCTATCCCGTCACTGACCTCGCGCGCGCCCGGCGCTTCTACGAAAACGTGCTCGGGCTGAAGCCGGGCGACACCTGGCTCGAGGGCGACGACAAGGGTTGGGTCGAATACGACATCGGCTCCGGCACGCTCGCGATCGGCAACGGCGCGCCGCAATGGAAGCCCTCGAGCGACGGCCCGTCCGCCGCCCTCGAGGTCGAGGACTTCGACGCCGCCGTCGCGCACCTGCGCGAGCACGGGGTGAGATTCGTGCTCGAACCGCTGGAAACTCCCGTCTGCCGCATGGCCGTCATCGCCGATCCCGACGGCAACAGCATCCTCGCGCACAAACGCAGGCAGGAGTGAGCCAGAGATCCCGCTCCGGCTGCCGGAGCTTCAGATCTCAAACTTAAAACTTCAGATGAAAAGCAGGAGCGGCTTCAGCCGCGATTGAGCCACAACCACCGCGCACGAATCGCGGCTTATGTAAGCCGCTCCCACCCGGCCATGACGATCAGCGGCGCAGTCCGACTTTCGACATTTCGACTTTTGACTCCTCCGCCCTATTCCACCAGCGCCTGATACATCAGCGTCTTGAAGCGCTGATTCAAATCGAGGCCGCCGGAGGGGCGGAGCTGCGTCAGGTACATCGCCACGATGCGCTCCTTCGGGTCGACCAGATATTGCGGAAAATACGCGCTGCCCCAGCCGTAGGAACCCTCCGTGCCGAGTTCGCCGTAGAAGCCGAGATCCTCGATCACCCAGAAGCCGAGGCCAAACGCATCCGTGTCGCGCCGGTATTTGCCGCCGAGGTGGTTCGCATGCATCAGCTCGACCGTCTTCGGACTGAGGAGCCGCGCGCCGTCGAGTTCGCCGCCGTTGAGCAGCATCTGCAGAAACCTTCCGTAGTCGTTCGCCGTGGAGAGCAGGCCGGCTCCGCCGGAGAAGCATTTGCGCGGACCGTGGATGTAGTCGCTCGTGGCGGAGGTTTCCCGCTTGGTCAGCTCTCCATCCTCGTATCCATAAACTGGAGCCAGGCGGTCCGCCTTCTCCGGCGGGAGGAAGAAACACGAATCGACCATGCCCAGCGGCTGGAAGATCCGCTCCTCGAAGAACCTGTCCAGCGGCTGGCCCGAGATGACCTCGACGAAGTAGCCGAGCACGTCGATCGAGAAACCATACTGCCAGGCCTCGCCCGGCTGGCCGTTCAACGGCAGGGTCGCCAGCCGGTTGATCGCCTCGCCGATGGTCTCGTCCTTGTCGGCGAAATACCAGCCGTGCAGACCCGCCTCCTTGTAGGCTTCGACCGCGGGGCCGTCGCCGTAGGTCAGGCCCGCGGTGTGCGTGAGCAGGTTCCGGATGGTGATCGGACGGTTCACGCGCTCCGTCGCGTACCGGACATCCGCCGGCGCGTTTGCCGGCGGAGCGACCGCGACGACTGAGTTCTTGAACCCGGGAATGTAGTTGCCGACCGGATCGCTGAGCCGGAAACGCCCCTCCTCGTAGAGCATCATCACGGCCGTGGTCGTCACCGCCTTGCTCATCGACGCGATGCGGAAGATCGCGTCCTCGCGCATCGGCACGCCTTCCTCGATGTCCATCCGCCCGTAGGCCTTCAGATACGCGATCTTTCCATCCCGCGCGATATACATGATCGACCCGGCCACGCGCCCTTCGTCGGTCGCCTGCAGGATCGCATCATCGAGCCGCTTCAGCCGCCCGGATGAAAACCCATGATCTTCGGGACGCGCCTGACTTCCCGCGCACCACACGAGGGTCGTCGCGACGACGAAGACGCGCGCGACCCGGGAGACACCAGCAATGAAGTTCGACATCACCCCATTGCGCTAGTTTTCGGGCGCGCCGCCCTCAAACGAAATCTCCGCGGAATGCCACGGCGGCCGCCATGAGCACGGCGTGGCGGCTTGTCGCCGCGCTCCAAAAAGGCCGCGATTCCCGGGAAAAGATCGGCCGTCGCGCCTCGCGGTTTTTCCAAATTAGGGGTTGACCGCACCCGGCGCCCGTGGAGTGCTGGAGGGCTCCGCACTTCCACACCATGCCGATTGAAATCAAGATACGCAAGAACGAGCCTGTCGACCGGGCCATCCGCCGGTTGAAGAAGAAGCTCGACCGCGAGGGCGTCATCAAGGACGTCCGGGCCAAGCGGTACTTCGAGAAGCCGAGCGAAAAGCGTCGCCGCAAGGAAAAGGTTTCCGCGTTCAGCGCCATGCTGCGCGCGCGCTACAATAGCTGAGAGCGCAAGACGACAAGAGCGCAAGTTGTAAGCAGGAATCCGAATCCGCCCTTACGCTCTTATACCTTACGCCTCGCCCGCCCCTCGCCTCCCGCTCCGACTTCGGATCTTTCCGCGGCTTCACCGCGCGGAAAGATCCTTTTCATTTGTGGGTAGTTTGCCCGATGTTGTTCTGAAGGATCGACCCTGCCCGGGAATCGCCTGATCCGAACATCCCTCATGCCGATCGTTTCACTCTCTTCGTGCTGGAATTCGCCCCGTCACACCGACGGGTACGAAATGATCGCCGAGATCGCGGCGCTCGGTTTCGAGTACGTGGAGTTGAGCCACGGCATCCGCCTTTCCCTCGTTCCGGGGATCGTGCGCGCGCTGGAGGAGAACCTGATCAAGGTCTCGACCACGCACAACTTCTGCCCGCTGCCGCCCGGGGTGAGCCAGGCCGCGCCCAACATGTTCATGCCGTCGTCCGCCGACGAGCGGGTCGGCGGGCAATGGGATCGATACACGCGCCGCTCGATCGACTTCGCGCATCAGGTGGGCGCCGCCCTGGTCGTCGCCCACCTCGGCGAGGTCGGATGGGGCTGGTTCAATCCCGCGCGCCATGTCCATCGCCTGACGCACGACGGGAACGACGAAAACCCGCGCAACGTCGCGAAACTCCATGCGGCGAGCCGTGCCGCGGTGAACAAGCTCGCGACGCGCAAGGCCGCCTTCTGGGAGGGCATGCTGCGGCGGCTCGACCCGATCCTCGAGTACGCGCGATCCAAGGGTATTTCGATCGGCGGAGAGAATCGTGAAAAGGTCGAGGAGCTGCCTTTCGACGCCGACTTTCCGAAGCTCCTCGAGCGTTTCGGCCCGGACTCCGGCCTCGTCGCCTGGCACGACACCGGGCATGCGCACCTGAAGGAAAAGATGGGCCTGATCCGGCAGGAGGATCTGCTGAAGTCGAACGCCCCGCGGCTGGCCGGCTTCCACATCCACGACGTGCGCGGCTACAAGGACCATGTGCCGCCCGGCGCCGGCGAGATCGATTTTGAGATGGTCGCGCGTTTCGTGCGGCCCGAGCACATCCTCGTCCTCGAACTCAACCCGCGGCTGAATCCGACCGACGTGGTCGAATCGCGCGCGTTCATCATCGAAAAATTCGGGCTCGGTTGAGCCTGCGCGCCGCGGGGGCTTGGCGGCAGGAGCGGCTTCAGCCGCGATTCGTCCGTGGTTTCGCTGCCGCTCGATCGCGGCTGAAGCCGCTCCTGCTTGTGCCGTTCGAAGTTTCCGCGCCGGCCAGCGCGCCGATCCACCGCCGATGCGGACCAGAGAGGGTGACGGCGCCGATGTCCGCCAGCGGGATCCAGCGAAGGCGCGGCGTGTCGTTGCCGTTTGGATGCGCGGCGGGTGAAACGCGGTGGATGCGTTCCGTGATCTGAAAGCGCGTGATCGTCCGCCGATGGGTCGCGAGAAGGGCGGCGGCGCCCAGGGCCGCGCGCTCGAGGCCGAGGTGGCCGAGGAGCGGCAGTTCGAACAAGCCGTGCAGGCGGCCGCGCGCGTCGCCGGCTTCGTGCAGGAGCAGTTTTCCGTCGCGCACGAGCCAGGCGCGATCGACCTCCTGCTTCACGGCCGCGGCGCGGGCGATCTTCGGGAGCGTTTCCGCGATCCCGGCGCGGCGGGCCGCGCAGAGCTTCGCGACGGGGCACGCCTCGCAGCGGGGCGCGCGGCGCACGCAGACGGTGGCGCCGAGCTCCATCATCGCCTCGTTGTGCCGTCCGGGATGGCGGGGATCGAGCAGCCCGGCGGCGAGCGCCTGGAAATGGCGGACCGCCCGCGAGCCGTCGGGAAACGCCTTCGTCTCCGCGGTGAGCCGGGCGAGGATGCGCACGACATTGCCATCCACGCAGGCGGCGGGATCGTCGAAACTGATGCTCGCGATCGCGGCGGCCGTGTAGGCGCCGACCCCGGGAAGCGGAAGCCAGCCGGCGGCGGTCTGTGGCGGCTCGGAAAGTTGAACGAACTCCTGCGCGAGCCGGTGAAGAAAGCGCGCGCGTCGGTAGTAGCCGAGGCCTTCCCAGAGTTTCAGAACCTTCGCCTCGCCCGCGGCCGCCAGCGCGGCAAAATCGGGCAGCTCGCGCATCCAGCGCTCGAAGTAAGGAAGCGCGGTCGCGATCTGTGTCTGTTGCAGCATGAACTCGGAAACGACCGTGCGGTAAAGCGAGCGCTTCGTCCGCCACGGCAGCGCGCGCTTCTCGCGTTCGAACCACGTCGCGAGGTCCGCGCGGAAACGCCTCTTCGCCGTCACCAGTGCCTGTGCGCTGTCGTTCATCTCTGTTGCGCGAATGAATTGCACAAAAGGCAACGAAGTCAGCAAAGGAAGGAAGGGTTGCGCATGGGCCGGATGTTTTCCGCGTTCATCGACCTCCAGGATGATTTTCGTGGGATTTGTCGTGATTTCCCTTCAACTGGCGCGATGCCGAAGTTTCCGCCGGCCGCTTCCGACGGTCCGAAAAAGATCACGAGTTACACCGCCAAGCTTTCCGACGAACAGATGGAGATGGTGCGGCGTCATTGCGCGGAACGCGCGTGGGAGGCGTTCGAGGTGCAATACGCGCGTTTCGCCTTCCGTGGCGCGAAGGTGAATGTGACCGGCTATCTCAGCGGCAAGCTCGTGGCCGCCGGCAAGGAGACGGAGGATTTCGTGGTGAACTTTCTCGAACCCGAGGTGCTGCGCGAGGCGCGGCTCGGATACGACGACGTGCGCCATCCCGAGTGGTTCGAGGATCACGCGGGCATGGACGAAAGCGGCAAGGGCGATTTCTTCGGGCCGGTCGTGACGGCGTGCGTCATCGCCGGCCGCGAGCAGGTGGAAGCCTGGATGAAGGCGGGCGTGCGCGACAGCAAGACGGTCGTGGACACGCAGATCCTCCGGCTCGACAAGCTCATCCGCGAAACCCGCGGCGCGGTCGTCACGACCTGCTATTGCGGGATGGACAAGTACAACGAGTTGATGAGCCGCCCGAAGGCGAACCTCAATCGGCTGCTCGCGTGGCAGCACTCGAAATCGCTCGGCGAGGCGCTCGGCAAACGCCGCGTCCCGTGGGGCATGCTCGACCAGTTCAGCAAACAGAATCTCGTCGCCGGTTACTTCAAGGACGAGACCTTCGACCTGCGCCAGCGCACGAAGGCGGAGGAGGACCCCGTCGTCGCCGCCGCCTCGATCGTGGCCCGCGCGGAATATGTGCGCGTCATGCGGCGCCTTTCGGACGAACTTGGGGAGAACCTCCAGAAAGGCGCGAGCGCCCTGGTGAAAAAACAGGCGCGCCAGATCATCGAGCGCCTCGGCGCGCCGGCCCTGCGGCGTTTTGCGAAGCTGCATTTCCGCACCGCCTACGAAGTGGTGAAAGAAGCGGGCAAACTCGGCGAGCTGCCCCTGCCCGAGCCCAAGCCGGCGTTTTTCAGGAGTGGCGGGTAGCGGGAATCGAACGGCGGGCGGGGAAGCGTGAGTTCCCGGGAAAAAAGGGTGGATGCGCGCCCTCGATCGGAAATGCTCGCTCCTCGCTTCTTTCAGTGAAACCACCGCAGAGAAAACGTCAGCGACGAGGCTTCGACCTCCGGCAGGCCCGCGATGCCTACGGCTTGATCGGTGTCGATGAAGCCGGCCGCGGCGCGCTCGCCGGCCCGGTGGTCGCGGGCGCGGTGCTGGTCAACCGAAGTTTCCTCGAGAGCGATTGGTGCCGGCGCCACGCCTCGGTGGTCAACGACTCGAAGCAGCTCACGCCACGTGATCGCGTTTCCATTTACGAGCGGATGGACTGGCTTCAGCGCGAGCACCGCATCCTCTTCGCTCCAGGACTGGCCACGGTGGCCGAGATCGAAAGCGAAAACATCCTCGGCGCGACGAAGCTCGCCATGCGGCGCGCGATCGAGGCGGCGCTGGCGATCGGGCGGATCCAACTGCACCCGCCGGACCCGTTGTTCACGTATCACAATCCCGTGACGCTTCAGCCCGGGCAATGCATCAGCGACTGGCTCATGCTCGTCGATGGCAAACCGATGCGGGGCCTCGGTTTCGAGCACCGGGCGATCGTCGAGGGCGACGCGAAATCGTTCGTCATCGCCATGGCCTCGATCGTGGCGAAGGTCACGCGCGACCGCCTGATGGAAGCGCTCGAGGTGGAGGCGCCCGGCTTTTCGTTTGCCCGCCACAAGGGTTACGCGACGCGCGCGCATCGCGAGGCGCTGGTCACGCTCGGCCCGTCGCGGCATCACCGGAAGTTGTTCGTCACGACCTTCCTCGCCGCCAGGGAAAGCGACACCGACCAGACGATTTTCAAATTCGATGAAGCGGAACCCGCCGCGCCGCTCGCCGTCGCCGAGAGCCCGGCGACGGAGGGGGCAAGGTTCAACCGTAACTAAGCACGTTCCGAGCGAAACGCCGGACCATGGACGCGAATGGGACCTGCCGGGGTTTTCCCGCCGCAGGCTTGTTGGCGACATCCATGACCGGGGAAAAAATCAGCCGCAAAGAGGCGCGGAATGCTCGAGAACCAGGCCTCCCTTTTGCGGCCATGAGTGAACCCGGCAGCCCTGCCGCGGTTTCCTTTCTGGATTCGTGTTCATTCGCGGCTCGCTTCCCTCCAATTCGCCTCGGAAAATCCGCACATTCGAATTGAAATCGAGTCTCATTTTCGGTTTCTTCCCCGGCCGTCTCGATATGCCAGCAACGCCCCACCGATCCGCAGTCATCCCGCTCTCCCGCCTCCCGGCCGGGGTTGACGCGCGCGTGTTGCGGCTCGAGGGGCAGGACAAGGTCTGCCAGCGCCTGCGCGAGATCGGTTTTTGCGAATCCGCCGTCATCTCGCGCCTGGCGGGGAAAAGCGCGCTCGTCTGTCAGGTGTGCGGAACGCGAATCGCTCTCCACCACGCGTTTGGAGATCGGATCCACGTGGAGCCGATCGGAGCGACGCCCCAGCCCGAACGGGCTGGCGCAACGTGCGCGTAGTGTCTGCCGGCACGATCAAACTCTCCGATCTGGCCCCGGGCTCGGTGGCGGTGTTGCGCGAGCTGCCGACAGCGGGCACGACGTTTCTGCGCCTGCGCGAGATGGGGCTGCTGCCGGGAACGCGGATCAAGCTCGTGCGCCGCGCGCCGCTGGGCGATCCGATCGAGATCGAGGTGCGCGGTTATCATCTTTCGCTCCGCAAGGGCGAAGCGGAACAGGTTCGGGTCAACCTCGCCTGACGGCGGCGAAGTCGTTCGTGGAAAAGTCACTCGAGATCCCACCGCAATCCACGACCTCGCGCGCGCGCGATGGCGAGCGAGCGCCTGTCTTCGCCCTCGTGGGCAATCCGAATTGCGGAAAGACCACGCTCTTCAACGCCCTCACCGGCCTCCGCCAGAAGGTGGGGAACTACCCCGGCGTGACGGTCGAGAAAAAGGTGGGCGAATGCTTTTCCCAGCACGGCAGGGTCATGCGCGTGATCGACCTGCCGGGCTCCTACAGCCTCGCGGCGCGCTCGCCGGACGAGGCGATCATGCGCGACGTGCTGCTCGGCCGGCGCGCCGACACGCCGCAGCCCGACCGGGTCATCTGCGTGCTCGATGGCAGCAACCTCGAGCGCAACCTCTACCTCGCCACCCAGGTGCTCGAACTCGGCCTGCCGACGATCGTCGTGCTCAACATGCTCGACCTCGCCGCGGCGCGCGCGGTCGAGATCGACGCCGAGGCGCTCGAGCGCGAGCTGGGCGTGCCCGTGGTGCGCTGCGAGGCGATCGGCGGCAAGGGCATGCGCGAACTCCGGCTCGTCATGAGCCGCGGCGAGATTCCCGTCTCGACCTGGCGCTCGCCCGTGCCGGAAAAAATCCAGCCCGCGCTCGACGAAATCGCGAACGCCGCCACACGGCGCCCGCACACGGAGGCATCGCTTCGCGCCCGCGGCGAGGCGTTGCTGATGCTGACCGATCAGGACGGCCTCGAAGTCCCGGGTTCCGGGCACGCGCCGGACAGCGCGCAGGCCCGGTTCGAGAAATGGACCGCGGGCTGGCGCGCCGAGGCCTACGACTGGCGCGGAGCCTTGATCGGCGCGCGCTACGAATCCATCGGCCGGCTCTGCGAAAGGATCGTGCAACGCGGCGTCGCCGGGGCCACGACCATGTCGGACCGGATCGATGCCGTGCTCGTCCATCGGATCTGGGGCTGGGTCGCGCTGGCCGGCGTGATGACGCTGCTTTTCCTTTCCATTTTCACGCTCGCCGAAACCCCGATGAACTGGATCGACGCGGGCATGGCCTGGCTTTCCAACACCGTGCGCGACGCCATGCCGGCCGGGGATTTGCGCGACCTGATCACCGACGGCATGATCGCCGGCGTGATCATTTTCCTGCCGCAGATTCTCATCCTCTTTTTCTTCATCGGGCTGCTCGAAGCGACGGGCTACATGGCGCGCGCGGCGTTCATCATGGACCGGTTGATGAGCAAGGTCGGGTTGAACGGAAAGTCGTTCATCCCGCTCCTCAGTTCTTACGCCTGCGCGATCCCGGGCATCATGGCCACGCGCACGATCGAGGAGCCGAAGGACCGGCTCGTCACGATCCTCGTGGCGCCGCTGATGAGCTG
>CAZFCY010000163.1:0-11182 GCA_964517665.1 uncultured Opitutaceae bacterium
CGTGGACCACGCGCTCGGGGATGCGCTCGCGGTTGAAATGCGCCATCTTCTCGATGAGCCAGAAATCCTGCATCAGGACCGGCCCGCGGGCGCCGGCGGTGAGCGAGTTCTGGTTGTCGGCGATCGGGGCGCCGGACGTCGAGGTGAGTTGCGGAAATGAAGACGATTGATCGGACATGGTGTGAAAGCGGTTTGGATGCGCGAAGCGCGAGGCGAACGGTGCCGCCGGCGACGCGCGTCCCGGCGGAAAGGTCGAAGGGTAGCTTGTTTTATGATAGCGATGAAATACATTCTTGGTCTGTCAGTTATAGGCTCCTGCTATCATGGAAATTCACCAGCTTCGTTACTTTGTCGCCGTCGCGCAGACGCGGAACTTCAGCCGGGCGGCGGAGCGATGCCACGTCGCGCAGCCTTCGCTGAGCCAGCAGATCATGAAGCTGGAGGACGAGCTGGGTGAGAAACTCTTCGAGCGCTCGCGGCGGCACGTCTCCCTCACGCCGGCGGGCGAGTTGTTCGTCCCGCACGCGGAGCGGGTGCTGGGCGAACTCGCGGCGGCGCGCGACCGCGTGCGCGACCTGAGGGGCGAGGTGCGGGGCGAGGTCACGGTGGGCGCGCTGCCCACGATCGCGCCCTACCTGCTTCCGGAGGCGCTCGCCGCGCTGGAGGAGAAGCATCCCGGCATCCGCGTGACCGTGCATGAAGACACGACGCAAAACCTCGTGCGGCTGGCGCGCGAGCGGGAGATCGATCTTGCGATCGTCAGCCTTCCGGTCGAGGCGCGCGGGATCGAATCGACTCCGTTGTTCGACGAGGAGCTTCTGGTCGCGCTCCCCACGGCGCATCCGCTGGCGAGGCGCAGGACGCTCGGCCTGGACGAACTGCGGGAAGAATCGTTCATCCTCATGCAGGAGAGCCACTGCCTCTCCGGACAATCGCTGCAGTTCTGCCGGACGGGTGGCCTCGCGCCGCGCGTGACGTTTCGCAGCGCGCAGATGGAGACCATGCAGGCCTTCGTCGCGGCGGGGCGCGGCGTCTCGCTCGTGCCCGCGATGGCGCGCGTCCGCGGGGACTACCCCGGCGTGGCCTATCGCCGCGTCCGCCGCCCGGGACCGGCGCGCACGATCGGCGTGATTGCGCGGTCCGGCCGCGCCGCCTCGCGCGCGACGCAGGCGCTCCAGTCGCTGCTCCTTCGCCCGAGAGCGCCGGATACGGCTGGAGCGTAGTTCCTGTGAGCGACCCGATTGATGGTCCGTGGAGCGCCGGCGTCGTCTCCGTTATTCTTGCGGCGGCTGGTCCGGGAGGGCCGGGGTTTGCGCCAGCTCGCGCTCGCGCAGGAAGGCGAAGATCACCGGCGTGACGATGAGGATGTGGACCAGGCTGCTGAGCATCCCGCCGATCACGGGCGCCGCGATGGGCTGCATCACTTCCACGCCGGTGCGATCGACCCAGAAAATCGGCAGGAGGCTCGCGACCGTGGTGGCAACCGTCATGACCTTGGGCCGAAGGCGCAGGCGCGCGCCCTCCTTGATCGCGACGATGAGATCCTCGCGGTCGAAGGCGGCGCCGCGCGCGGCGCGTTTTCCGGCCACGGCCTCCTCGAGATACACGACCATGACCACGCCTGTCTGGATCGCGGTGCCGAAGAGCGCGATGTAGCCGACCCAGACCGCGACGGAGAAGTCGAAGCCGAGCATCGCCTGGAGGAAGACGCCGCCGGTGAGCGCGAAGGGCACGGCGAGGATGACGTGCGCCGCCTCCGCCGCGGAGCGAAAGGCCAGCGTCAACAGCACGAAGATGATCGCGATCACCGCGGGCAGGACAAATGCCAGGGTGCGTTTCGCGCGAAGCTGGTTTTCGAAATCGCCGCTGAAGCCGAGGGACATGCCGGGATCGAGCGTCACCTCCCGCGCGACGCGCGTCTTGATCTCCTCGACGAAGCTCCCGAGATCGCGGTCGCGGACGTTGGCCTGCACGAAGACGCGCAGCCGGCCATCCTCGCTCGCGATCTCGCTCGGGCCGGGCACGCGCGCGATCGTCGCGACGGATCCGAGCGGAACGCTCGAGCCGCCGGGCGTGACGACCGGGATGGCGGCGAGTCGATCGAGATCCTCGCGATCGGCGCGCTGCAAGCGAACCTGCAGCGGCCAGCGCTCGCGCCCGTGGATGGTGAAACCGGCGTCGCGTCCGCCGAGGCCCGCCTCGACGACGGTGAGCACATCCCGCGCGCGCACCCCATGCCGCGCCATCGCCGGCCGGTCCACGGTGATCTCGAGGTAGGGTTTCCCCTGCACGCGCGAAGACGCCACGCCGGTCGCGCCTTCGACCGCGCGCACGACTTTCTCGACCTCGAAGGCCTTCCGCTGCAGCGCGTCGAGGTCGTCGCCGAAGATCTTCACGCCGACCTGCGCGCGGATGCCCGTGCTCAACATCAGGATGCGGTTCTCGATCGGCTGGAGAAAACCGGGCACGTAACCCGGCGCCTGCGTCAGCATGTCGGAAAGCTCCGCGATGATCTGTTGTTTCGTCACCCCCGGCCGCCATTTCGATTTCGGCTTCAACGTGATCGTCGTCTCGATCATCTCCACCGGCGCCGGATCGGTCGCGGTCTCGGCGCGGCCGAGCTTGCCCGCGACGCGGACGACTTCGGGGTGCGCGCTCATGGCGCGGTCCTGCCAGGCCATGATGCGATTCACCTCGGTGAGCGACGTGCCGGGCACGAGCGTGGGCATGAAGAGCAGCGAGCCCTCCTCGAGCGTGGGCATGAACTCGTTGCCGAAGCCCGTGGTGGCGTTTGCGAGCCGCGTCCATCCGTGCTCGCCGAGCCATGCGTTCCACGCGCGCGGCAGGCCGAAGGCGACGATCAGCGCGGCCGCGAGCAGGACGATCGCGGCGCCGAGCACGGTCTTGCGGCAGCGCAGCGCCCAGTCCAGCGCGGGCGTGTAAACGGCGAGGCACGCGCGCATGATCCAGTTGTCCTCCTCGCGCCGGAACGGCCCGCGCACGAGCAGCGCGCAGAGCACGGGCACGAGCGTCACGGCCAGCAGCGTCGCTCCGACCAGCGCGAAGGTCTTGGTGTAGGCCAGCGGGTGAAACAACTTCCCTTCCTGCCCGGTCAGGACGAACACGGGAAGAAACGCCAGGATGATGATCGCCATGGCGAAGACGATCGGGCGCCCCACCTGTTGCGCCGCCTTGCGCGTGATCTGGAAATAGTCCCTCGATCCGCCGCTGTTCTCGCAGTGGCGGATGACGTTTTCCGTCATGACGATGCCCGCGTCCACGAGCACGCCGATCGAGATGGCGATGCCGGTGAGCGACATGATGTGCGAGCTGATCCCGAACCGGTCCATGAGGATGAACGCGATCAGGATCGAGGCCGGCAGCGGGATCGTGACGATGAGGATGCTGCGGAAGTGAAAGAGAAAGATCACGTGCGCGAGCGTCACGAGGATGATCTCCTCGACCAGCGCGTGCTTCAGCGTGTCGATCGCGCGATCGATCAGGTCGCTGCGGTCGTAGAACGATTCGATCGTCACCCCCGGCGGCAGGCCCGGGGCGATGGCGCTCAATTTTTCCTTCAAGTCCTCGATGACCTGGTGGGCGTTTTCGCCGTGGCGCATGACGACGATGCCGCCGATCACCTCGCGGCCATCCACGTCGAGCGCGCCGCGCCGGAAGTCGCCGCCGACCTGGACCGTCGCGATGTCGCGCAGGTAAACCGGCGTGCCCCCGATCGTCTTCACGGCGATGTTCCCGATGTCCTCGATCGACCCGACCAGGCCGATGCCGCGCACGACAAACTCCATGCCGTTCTCCTCGATCGTCTTCCCGCCGACGTTGAGGTTCGAGGCCTCGACCGCGTCGACGACTTCGCCGAGCATCAGGCCGTGGTGACGAAGCTTCAGGGCCGAGACCTCGATCTGATACTGGCGGACAAAACCGCCGATGCTCGCGACCTCCGCCACGCCCGGCACGGCCGCGAGCTGGTAGCGGATGAAATAATCCTGCAACGCGCGCAGGCGGCCAAGGTCGTATCCATTTTCTGGTGACGCCTCCGGATCGACCTTCAGGTAATATTGATAGATCCAGCCGAGGCCGGTGGCATCCGGCCCGAGGCGGGGAACGACGCCGGCGGGGAGGATGTCGCCGAGGTAGTTGAGCCGCTCGAGCACGCGCGTGCGCGCGAAGTAGTTGTCGATGTCGTCGCCGAAGATGACCGTGATGAGCGAGAAGCCGAACATCGAGTTCGCGCGCACGCTCCTGACGCCGGCGAGCCCCTGGAGGTTCGCGGAGAGCGGATGCGTCACCTGATCCTCCACCTCCTGCGGGCTGCGCCCGGCCCAGTCGGCATAGACGATGACCTGATTCTCGCTCAGGTCGGGAATGGCGTCGATCGGCACGCGCTGGAGCGCGACCACGCCCCAGCCCGCGACGAGGAGGGCGAGGCAGAGGACGACGAACCGGTTCGCGAGCGACCAGCGGATGAGCGCGTTGATCATGTGCGGGAGCGGCGGCGGTTCAGCGGATCTCGGAGCCGCAGGCGGGCATGGCGCTTCCGAAGAACGGATTGCGCGGCGGCCCCGCTTTCTGGATCCAGCGCGCCGTGCCGAGCACGGGCGCCATGGGGCATTCGTAGATCGCGAAGTCCAGTGTGTCCGGATTCTGGTTGCGGACGGGCCGGAGCCAGCCGGCAAGCGCGGTGGAAAACGGCTCGAACTCGCGGCGCGCCCGCGCGAGGTCGGCGGTGTCCGCCAGGGTTTCCGTCAGTTGCGCGACCTGTTCGAATCCTTGCGGTTCGAAATCGCGCGCGAAGACGCGGATCGCCTCGACCATGCCCGCGCGGCGCTCGCGATAGGCCCGCGCGTCGTCCGACGCGCTCGCGTCGGCGGCCTGGGCCGCCGTTTCAATGATCCGCTCCAGCTCCCGCAGCGAATCCGGATGCTCCGGCATGCCGTGGCTCCCTTGTGGCCCCGCTTCGGAAAGCGGGGATTCGGCCGCTTCCGCGGCGGGCCACGCGCTCGCCTCGAGCTGGGCCTGGCCGTCGAGGATGAGATTCCCCTCGGTCACGACGCGCTCGCCTTCGTGGAGTCCGCCGAGGATTTCGACCAGGCTGTCGCCGCTCCGGCCGGTGCGCACTTGGCGTTGCTCGAAGGCGCCGCCGCCGAGATCGACATAGGCGACCTTGCGCGCGCCTGTATCCAGAATCGAACGACGAGGCGCGGCGAGAACGACCGGCGCCGGGAGCGCCACGACGCCCTCGGCATAGAGCTTGTGCCGGAGGGGGCGGGCGCCGCGGCCTTCCGTGTCCGTTTCCAGGGGATTGTCGAGGACAACGCGAACCCGGGCGGCGCGGGTGGCGGGATCGATCGTGGGGCTGATGAAGTCGATCGGCGCGGTGAAGACGCGTCCCGGTTGGGATTCGACGGTGACCTCGACGGGCAGGCCGGCCTCGAGCCGGGCGAGGTCGGACTCGTAGGCGTCGAAGACGAACCACATGCGCGAGTAGTCCGCGATCTCGAAGAGCGCGTCTCCTTCGTTCACGTAGAGCCCTTCGTAGGCGGCGCGGCTGACGACCGTCCCGCTCATGGGCGCGAGGATCTCGGTTTGCGCGGAGGGCTGGCTTCCCGGTTTCAACGCGTCGAGCTGCTCCTCGCGCAGGCCGAGCAGGCGGAGGCGCTCGCGGGCGGCGGCGGCGAGCACGGGCGCCGCGCCGCGCGCCTGGAGATCGACATATTCCTTCTGCGCGGTGAAGAGCAACGGGCTGTAGATCGCGGCGAGCGGCCGGCCGGCGACGACCTCCGCGCCCACGTAGTTGACGAAGAGTTTTTCGATCCGGCCGCCGACGTAGGCGGAGAGCACGCGGCGGCGCGTGTCGTCCTCCTCGATCACGCCGGCGACGCGCATCGCGCGCGCGAGCGGCGCCTTGCGCACCGGAGTGGTGGACACGCCGACGACGCGCGCGGAGGATTCGCTCAGCGTGACGATGCCGGCGAGCGCGCCGCCGGCGCTGCCGCCCTCGTAGACGGGGATGAGGTCCATCCCGCAGATCGTGCACTTGCCGGGCTCGTCCGACTTGATCCACGGGTGCATCGGGCTCTGGTAGTAGAGCGCCTTGCGCGGACTGGACCGTGAGTTGCCGGCGCTTTGGGCAGACTCCGGGCGAGCGGTCGAGCGGCCGAGCCACCAGCTCGCGGCCGCGGCGCCGACGACGAGAAGGGAAAGGAAAGCGAGGCGCGGGAGCGTCATGAAATGGCGTCGAGTGGGAGGTTTGCGTTTGAGGAAGCAGACCTGGTCATTTCGAAGGCAGCCTCCCTCCGGCGAGTTCCTCGAGGCGGGCGAGGCCGGCGTGGTAGGCGGCGAGGTCGGCGATGTAGCTGGACTCGATCCCGGTGGCGGAGCGGCGGACGGAAACGAGTTCGAGAAACGAGGCCTTGCCGGTTTCGTAGGCGAGCCGCGTGGCGTCGATATTCTGGCGCGCGAGCGGCAGGAGCCGGTCGTGGGCGAGCGCGATCTGGCGGCGGCGCGCGTCGAGCCGCCGCCATTCTCCGAGCAGCGCGCCCGCGGTCTGGAGGCGTGTGGCCTCGAGTTCGGCGCGCGCGGCGCGGAGCGTTTCCTCGGCCTCGAGCACCTCGTTGCGCGTGCGGCGCGGATTGGCCCAGGGGAGGTTGAAAACGATGGCGGTGTCGAAGTCGTTGATGACGCGTCCGCCGCCGTTGACCGTGCGGGCTTCGATGCGGATGGCGGGATCGGGAAACTTGTTTTTCTTCGCGAGCGCGAGCCGGGCATTGTCCGTTTCGAACGACGCCTCGGCCGCGGCGATGGCGGGATGGTTTTCCGCCGCGAGCGCGTGCAGGGCTTGCGCCGAAGGCAGCGCGGCGGGTGTTTCCGGAAGCAAGGCCCGGCCGAGCGGGCGGGCGGGAGCGCGGTTCATCAAGGTGTTGAGCCGCGCGTGGAGGGCGTCGCGATCGCTCGCGAGGGCGAGCGCCTGTTCCTCCAGTTCCGCGAGATCGGTTTCGGCGAGGAGGACCGTGGCCTGCGGTTCGCTGCCGACTTCGAAGCGGCTGCGCGCGATGTCGATGAACTGGCGGACGAGATCCTGGTGCGCGCGGTTCAGCTCGAGCTGGCGCGCGGCGCCGGCGAGTTCGAAATAGGCGATCTTAGCCTCGGCGACGAGCGCGACCTTGCGGGCGGCGAGATCGGCGCGGGCAAGGCCGGTCTGGGATTCGGCGACGCGCGCGGCGAGGCGGTTGCGGCCGGAGAGCGGCAGCTTTTGCTCGATCATCCATTCGAACATCGTGGGATCGAACGGATCGGTCGTGCCCTCGCGCATGATATTGACGCCGGCCATCGGATCCTCCCACGCGCCCGCGCCGGCGGCCCGCGCCTGCGAGGCGCCGATGCGGGCGCGCCCGGCCTCGAGGAGCGGATGGCTCGCGCGGACGGCGGCGGTCACCTCTTCGAGCGTCAACGCCGGCGGCTCATCCGCGGCATCGTCGGCGGATGCCGCGGCGAGAGCCGCGCTTGCGCAGAAGGCGAAAAGAAAGGAAAGGGCGGCTGGACGCACGCCGGGTTCAACCGGTCGGCGTCGGAAAACCCTCAACCGCTCCGACGCATGGGCTTCAATCCGTCTCGAGCTGCCCGAGCACGCTTTCCGCGAGGCGGATGTTGGAGACCTTCATGACGAGCAGCGTGGCGGCCTGGACGTGGTCGACGGTGGAGTAGGCGTAGTCGATGTTGATCTGGGAGGCGGCGAGGGCCTTTGTCACGACCGCGAGTTTGCCACGGCGGTCGGCGAGGTGGATCGCGAGCACCTCGGCCTCGACCACGTAGAAGCCGTCCTCGACGAGCAGTTCCCTGCAGCGGGCGGGTTCATCGACGAGCAAACGAACGACCCCCTGCTCGACGTTGTCGACCACGCACAACGCCTCGATGTTGAGGCCGTTCGTGGCGACGATCTGGCTGATCTCCGCCAGGCGCCCCGGTTGATTCTGGAGGGCAACCGTGAGCTGGCGTTTGATCGAGAACTGCATGCTCCCGGCATGCTAGCGCGCGGGCCGCGCCGCGCAACCCCGCGCGCGGGAGTCAAGGGTCTGAAAGTCGAGGGTCGAATGTCACGGATTCCTGCCGCCTGTCTCCCGACCCCTGAATCAAAGCAGCGCCTGGCCGGAGGGGACGCGCACGATCGTCGTGCCGGCGATCTTGTCGTGCCAGGACTGGCGTTCCTCCTCCCAGCTCGCCCACATGAAGCCGATGCCGAGCGGCAGGAGCGAGAGGATCGCGCCGAGGGCGCGGACGATGCCGATGCCGGCATCCATCTTCGCGTGGTCGAGCCGGACCACGCGGAGGTTCAGGACATGCCCGCCGATGGTGGTCGATTTCCATGACCAGAATCCGGCGTGATAGGCGAGCCAGAGGACGGGAAACGCCGGGGTGTCGCCGGGAAACCACCAGAAGAGCGACGAGATCCAGATGGAAAGCGGCGCGACGATCAGGAAGTCGATCGCGGTCGCGCCGAAGCGCGGCCAGAAGCCGACGCGTTCGAAGTATTCGAGCGGCAGGGGCTGCGGTTGCGCCGGCGCCTGCCGCTGTCCCAGGGGCGGCGGAATCGGCGCGGCGCCCGAGGAGGGAGTTTCTCTCGCAGCGGCGGCGCCTTCCACGAAACCGGCTGCCGCCACGGCAGGATCGCCGGCGATCGACGCGCTCAGGCCCGCGGCCGGCGCGGCCATCGCGGGCGGGACGACGCGCCGGGGCGTTCCCGGAGGCGGGCCGCCCGCGGGGAAGTGTTTCGGCTTCGCGCCGCGCGCCTCGCGGCGCATGCCTTCGATCAACGCGGTCAGCGTGCAGCCGAGCCCCAGCAGGCCGGCGACGGCGAGGACGGCGAAACCGACAATGGGAACCGCGTAGAGGACCGTGAAGAGCACGTTGCCCAGAATCAGCGCCGGCACGGGATGGGCCCCGAGCCCGAGCTGGCCGCCGCAGAAACGATAGACCGCGATCAACCCGGCAAACCCGGCGAGGAAAACACCCGCGATGAGAAACGGCACGATGAGGATGCCGACCACAGACACGAGCAGCAGAAGGACGAGCGGCCCGAAAAGGATGAAAAGCAACAGGCCGTGCACGAACGCCATCGCCGGCTTGCGCTCGAGGGCGGACGCGCTCGCCTCGATCGGCCGGCGGAAGACGACGTAAAACAGCAGGTTGATCACGAGCAGCACTCCGGCGAGCGCCCAGGCCCAGACGCGCTCGTGCGGGAGCGGCCGGCCGAGCAGGAGGCCTTCCGAGAACCACTCGCCCAGCCACTCGAACGACGGGAAGGCAAACCCGCCGAGAAACGGCAGCTCGACGCGCTCGCCGTGGATGACCGCGCCGGGCGCGGCGTCGATCATGCCCCCGACCGCGACGACCTCGCCGCGGATCTCGGCATTGGGCCCGAGCGTGACCCGGCCGCCGACGCAGACGAGTTCGCCATCGACGCGGCCGTTGATGGTGACGTTTCCGAGGACCGTGACGCACTGGCCGCGCACGTGGCCGTCGACGATCGCGTTGCCCATGATCGTCACCATCTGCCGGGAGGTTTCGTTGGCGTGGAGGTGGCCATTGCCGCCGATCGTGACGATCTGGCGACGATTCACCGGCGGCGCGGCCGGAGACGCGGGTGGGGTCTCGGGCTCTTCCGGCGCGGGTGGGGCGACCGGTTCCTGCTGTGGTCGCGGCTCCGGCTCCGCGGGTTCGATGGCGACCGGCGCCCCGGGTTCTTCCGGCGCTTCCTGCGCGAAGGCGGGATTGGCCAGCCATGCGCCGAGCGCGAACGCGATCAACACGACGGCCCGGCCCGGAGCCTTCCGGAAGCGGTGGTGAAGGGAAAGGTGCATGAGGGTGGAGACGGGGAGAAAGGTTTGCCCGGGTGGGGCGGAGTCAGCTCCGCGGGTTGTTGACGATCACGCGCCAGAGCGCGCCGCCGATGCCGAGCAGGGCGATGTAGGAGAAACAGGCGCCGGCGACCACGGCGAGGAGCACCGGCGAGAGCACGCCGCGCGCGATGACGAGGAAGGCATCGACCAGGGCGACGAACGCGACCCAGAGGCCGCCGATCTTCGCGCCGGCCTGGGCGAGCCCGCCGGCCTCGGCCGAGGCGGCGATTTGCGGGGCGAGGAGCTGGCCCGCGAAAATCAATGCCGCGAAGGCCATGAGCGCCGCGACCGGGAGCGCGGCCCGGGCCACGAGAGGCCAGGTCGTGGCCGGGCGTTTCCACCACACCGCCGCCCGGATTTTCTCGCGGTCGCGGATGATCGCCATGACGTCGGCCACGAGCGACTCCGGCGCCTCCAGCTCGGGAAGCTTGCGGAGTTCGTCGCGCAGGCGTTTTTCCCAGCGGTGGTTGAAGGGCGGCGTGGTCATGACGTGGGATTGAAATCGAATTCGTCGAGGCGTCCGGCGAGGCGTTTTCTAAGCGATTCGCGACCGCGAAGAATGTCGGTTTTCACCTTGGCGAGCGAGACCTTCAGTTTTTTTGCGATGTCCTGATACGGCATTTCCTCGAAATGAAAGAGAACGATCGCCGCGCGCTGGGCCGGCGGCAGCCTGGCGAGCGCTTCCTCGAGCAGCGCGCGCGTGTCGCGTTGTTCCGCGGACGCGCTTTCCGGGGCTTCGGGCGCGGCCACGGTGGATTCGAAATCCGGGCGGTCGTCTTCGTCGCCCGCGCGGCGCATGTCCGAGAAAAATCTCCAGCGTTTGCGATAGCGCGAGAGGTGGTTGAGGGCGAGGTTGGTGGCCACGGTCTTGAGCCAGCCGCCGATCGTGGGGGAACCGCGGAGGCTTTCGTATCGTTCGTAGGCTTTCAGAAACACTTCCTGGGCGATGTCCTGCGCCTCCGCATGGTTCGCCGTGAGTCGAAACGCCGTGGTGAAAACCATGTTTTGGTAGCTCCGCATGAACGCCTCGAACTCGGCTGGATCGATCATCGGAATTGGTTGGGCTGTGAATGAGCCATGCCATCGCCGGCATAACCCGTGGCGGAGCGCCAAAGTTGCACGGACTTTACGGCCCGTGGCCGGAGGGCGTCGAGAGGGATGCGCGGGGACGCTCTTCGAACGTCAGGAGACGGAAGTCAGCCTGATCGACTCCTGACCCCTGGCCGCGCGAAACCATCTCAGGAGCGGGGCGGGCGCGCCGAAGATCG
>CAZFCY010000164.1:0-4529 GCA_964517665.1 uncultured Opitutaceae bacterium
GTAAGGGCGCAGGTCGGCGGGGCGGCAGCCGGCGGGGAACTCCCGGCCCTCGTCGACGGCGATCAGCGTGAGGACGCCGCAGGGGGGGCCGCCCGCGACGATCGAGGCGATCCGCGAGGCCGCCTTCTCGTCGAACTTGGTCGGGTAGTCGACGACCACCAGCACGCGAATTGTCGTTTCGGGTTCGGGTTCTCCCATAATGGGCGCGGTAAAGTCGCTCTCGGAACTCATGGTGATGGCGAACGCCTGGGGGATCAATCCCGGGAGACGCTCGAACCTCACCAATCTAGCACGCCCGCCCCGGCCCGACTCTCACCCGTTCGAGGGAAACTTGCCGTGCGGCGCGCCACGCCAACCACACCGGCCCGCGTCGCTGAACAAAAACCGCCACCACGATGACGCAGAGGTGGTCGCGCGCGTCCCGCGCGCGCTGAACGCCGGGCTCAGATCGAAACGGCCACGGCGACGCGGGTTCCCTGTCCGGGGGCGCTTTTGATCTCGACCGTTCCGCCCAACAGATCGGCGCGTTCCCTCATGCCCACGAGGCCGAAGCTCCGGTCATCGCCGCCGGGCTGCGATCCATTCGAGAATCCCCTGCCGTCGTCCTCCACGGCGAGGCGCACGGCCCGCCCGTCGAATGCCAGCGTGACGTCGATGCGGGTGGGCGCGGCGTGGTGGCACGCGTTGGTGATCGCCTCCTGGCCGATGCGCAGGAGGTTGTTTTCGACCACGGGTGGAAGACGCCGGCGCGCCCCTTCGACGCGCATGTTCGGCGTCGCTCCCGTGCCTTCGGTCAAGCGCGTCAGGATGCCTTCCAGCGCTTCGCCCAGATCGCCTGTTTCCAGGACGTGGGAGCGCATGTTCCAGATGGACTCGCGCGCCTCGGCCAGCGCGGCGCGGGCGAGCTTGTGCGCGGAGCCGAGATGCTGGCGGGCGGAGGCGCTGATCTCCGCGGCATGCGTCCGGGCCAGCTCGAGTTGCACGGAAATGGCGCCGAGGCTTTGCGACAGCGTGTCGTGAATCTCGCGCGCCACGCGATTGCGCTCATTGAGGATCGCGGCGAACTCGGTTTCCGCCATCGCGCGGCGATGCTCCTGATCCTTCAGCCGCCGCCGCGAGGCGAGCATGACAGCCGCGACGGTTCCCATGGCGACGGCGAGAAAACCGGAGAGAACCCACACGACCCGCTCCGCGTTCCACCACGGCGGCGGCTGGATCACGAGCACATCCGCCGGCGAACGAAGGAGGAGTTGAAACGAAGTCGGCTCCCACAACCCGCCGAGCGGCCCGACGCCGTCCGTGATGACCGAGCACACGCCGGAAACGCGGACCACGCCTCCCGGCTGCCAGTCCGCGAGCGGCGGCGCATCCTCGGGCAGATCCATGTGCGCGCGGACCGACACGTCGCGCCAGTCCAGCGTGATCACCACGCTGTCGGAGAAGCGACGCACCTCCGCGAGGCGAGCCTCGAGCTGGACGAGGTCGGCGTCATTCAAAAACGCGCTCGAAACATCCGTCAGCGCGTGCGGCGCGGGGGCGGATTGCGACGACAGTTTTCGGAACACCGCGTCCTCCAGCACGGCGCTATATTCACCCAACGCGGGAAAACCGAGCACATCGACTTCGTCTCCCGGCCGGAGCGCCTCGAGTTGTGTCGTCTCCACGCGCAAACTGTTCTCCCGATCGCGGATCCAAAGGGCCGTGCCCGGCCGATGGTGAAGCACGATGCCGCGGACGCGCACGCGATGGCCCTGCCTCGTCGTGAGTTGTTCGAAGCGCAGCAGGGTGGAGACCGGGCGGGTCTCGCCGCTGAAGGGCCGCTCCGGCGGGGGGCTTGTCACCACGAGTTCGACGCCGCGGGGCACCTGCAGGAAGGGGCGGACGAACTGCCGGTTGTGATTGTGCAGGTTGAAACACAATCCCCGCACGCGCACTTCGGCGTCGACCAGATCCTCGGGATCGAACGCGCCGGCGGTGAACTCGACGATCACGTGCGCGCTGCCGGAGGCCAGCTTCATCTTAACTTTCGAGCCCGCGCCCGCATGGTCTGGCGACGGCGCCGCGTAGCGCGTTCCGGGAGGCGGCGGGCCGCTGTCACCCGGCGCCTTCGGTTCCACGCTGCGCACGATGCCGGAGGTCTCGATCCACTTGGCGTCCATCTGCCCGGCGTCGAATTGATCGAGGGGAACCTGGATCGGCTCGGGGATCCGTCCGCGCCCGATCCGGCGGATGTCGTGCGCCACGACATAGGGGGCAAAGCCGCCCGGGTCGCTCACGCCTTCGATCTCGAGCAGATCGCCCCGTTCCAGCTTCGCCACGAGATGAGCCGGCCCCTGGATATAGATGCCTTCCGTTTCGTCCAGGATCATGAAGGCAATGCCCGGAGGATCGGCTTCGCCCATGAAAACACCGCGAAGACGCGCCGGAACCGCGCGGCGCGCCTCCTCCTCCGTCAACGCGCGCACTTGCGCCGCCGTGGTGAGCACGGCGGGCTCCGGCGGCGTGTTTGCCCGCAGGCAAGGCGCGCCCAAAGCCAGGCACGCCATCAGCGCCAGGACGGAGCGGGGTTGGGGTCGTGAGCGGAACGAATCGATCATCTCGCCATAACGTCGGCGCCGAGGATGACCGCGCCCGCGCCGGTTGGCAAAACGCGAATGCCGCCAGCCGTCGAAAGCGGCGATGAATCGCCGCTCTCTGGCGGGACGCGCCGCGCGCGCCCCGCCATCCGTCGAACGCTCAGAACCTGAAGGTGTTCGTCAGGCTCCAGGTCGTCTCGCCCGGGATGCGCGCCTGCGCGATCGTGCCATCCGGGTTGGACTGGATCGGTATCAGTTTGTCGCTCGAGAAAAGGTTGCGCGCATTGAGCTGGATCTCCCAGGTGACGCGCTCGTTGAGCTTGCGCCGGTAGCCCACCCACGCGTCGTAATTCGTCTCGCTCGGCCCATAAATGGGACTGCCCACGTCCGTCGCCCAGATGCCGGCATCGGGGTTGTATAGCGGGTAATAGCCAATCGCCGTCTCGTCCTGCCAGCGGACGGCGCCGCCGATGTTGACGGCCTTGAGCGGCCCCGTGCTGAACGTGTAGTTCGTCACGAAGTTGAAGCGCCACTTGCGCAGTTCGCTTACGGCCTTGCCGTCCGCGGCGAGCGCATTCGCGTACGGTCCATATACATTCTGCATCATGCGCCCGCCGAAGGTGTCCTGCTCGGATGAATAGGTGGTGTTGCCGCCCCAGTGGCGGAGGTCGGCGAAACCGTCGATCGTCCAGTAGTCCAACTGGCTCGGTCCTCCCGGGTTGTTGTCATAGCCGTCGAACCAGAGGTCCCGGTTCGCCTCGATGAAGGCGGCCCAATCGGGCAGGATGTTGGCGCGCACGGCCGAAATGCGGGCGGCGTTGAAGGTCAGGCGCCAGGCCGGAGTGGGATTGGCCGTGAGTTCGATCTCGACGCCCCTCGAGACAAGGTCGTTGGTCAGCTTCTGGCCGGCGGGCGAGGACTCGCCCCAGATGCGGAAATCGTCGCCGGTGATCTTCCCGAACTGTTGGGCCGCCACCCAGGTCGGATCGAGCGGGCGGAGCCACTCGGCGTCCGTGCGCGCGGCAAACCAGGCCTGGCGATAGGCCAGTTCCTGCTCGTCGAGAGGCGGAGCCAGATGGGGCGATCCGGTTTCGGGATTGATCGTGCCCTGCGCGACGTAGTCGGGAGATCCGGGCACGGCCGCGCGGCGGATGCGCAGGGGCTCGTTGACGAGCGTGCCGAGCTGGGCTTCCCAGTCCGCCGGAAGCGGCTGGCCGGCGACGGCCGCGTCGTAGCCGTCGCCGAAGAACCACTTGTTCACCAGCCTCTCGGGCGCGGTTTGAGGCCCGCTGCCCGACGCCCAGGTCTCCATCGCCAGCGTATTCATGGTGCGGACGACTCCGCCTTTGGCCCAGAATATCATGCCGTAAGGATCGGCCAGTTGCGTGTTTTTCTGGGTGGTTTTGAACCAGTTCACGCGCAGGGAGGCCTTGTTCTCGAACGCGGTGACGAGAAAGCCGTAGTCCCTGGTTTCACCCGAGGGGGCGTCGAACTGGTTGCCGTTGACATCCGAGCCGACGTCCGAGGGGCGGAAGCTGTTGGAGTCGTTATAAGTCAGGCTGAGGTCGATGCCGCCGGGCAGCCTTTGTCCGAAGAGGTCGAGGATCCGATTGGTGTGCAGCACCACACCCCAGGTGCGCCGCTGCTCGTCCGCCAGGAGCGGCCTGACGCCTTCGTAATTCCACTCGGAGCTATAGGGTTGCGGCGTGCCGAACGCGTCCCTGACGAGGTTCGACGGCTTGTCCCAGCGCTCGTATTTGTCTTTGCGCCAGCCGAAGAGCGGAACGATGGCGTCGTTCAGCAGCTTGCCCTGCCAGACAAAGACGGTCGAGTCCGTCTCGTCGAATCCCCGGGAGGCGCCTGTATAGAGGTTGTCGAGGTCATCGCGCCAGTTCAGTATATTGACGTCGGCATTGTGCCAGGTCGACGTGTTGTTGTCCCAGACCAGGGTGT
>CAZFCY010000164.1:4539-11102 GCA_964517665.1 uncultured Opitutaceae bacterium
GTGTTGTTGGAGGCGCCGGGCGCATGGATGGTCGTGATCCCCTGAATGGCCGGGGCCGGAACGGCGCCGAAGCTCGGAACATCCATCAGGCTGTCGCCGATATAGTGAAGCCCCCACCACCCCTGATGGCCGGAGGAACCCAGAAACGGGATGCCGTAGCTGTTCGCATCCCAGGCATAAAGGTTGAAGTTGCGGCTGAAGTTCTCGTAGCGCTGGTTGGAGACGACGCCCGTGAACGTCTGTTCGCCGAAAATCCTGCTGAGGACATGGTCGCGCCCCACGCGGTCGCCGATATCGAGTTTGTAATAGGCCGTGGCCCGCCACGCCTCGCGGTTTTCCTTGGTTGTATTGCCGGAGGTCGGGCTGACGATGTAGGGCCGGCCGACATCCGGATTGGCGGAACCGTCGCGCAGGGTGGCGTTGACATCGACCGAGACGCGGCTCGTGGCGATCGCGTTGGCCCACCCGGAGCGGTAGCTCTCCTGGTAATAGCCCGCGTTGATGCCGAGGCGGCCGTCGAGGTATGTCTGCGTGACGGAGAGGTCGATCGAGTCGAAGTTGTTCCATTCCTCCTTGTTCGGCCCCTGGATCGTCCGGTCGATGAAGGCCAGCGGGCCATCGAGAATCATCTGGGTGGGCCAGAGACTGGAGCCAAAGCCGCCAAAGGTGTTGCCGGTCGAATGCTCGTAATCGCTGATGAGCCGCGAGACGAGCGGGTTGTTGGCGAAGAACTGGGCGGTGTTCCTGTTCCAGGGGCCCGTCCCTCCTTCGTCCAGATTCGGATTCGTCACGCCGCTGAGACCGCCCCAGGGTTCGCCGTCCCGCTGACGGTAGGCATCCAGGCTGCCGTTGCCGATCGCGCCCGTGGCGGGGTTTTGATAGATCGTGGCGGGGGAGCTGTTCCACCAGTCGCGCGCGGGAGCGCCCGCGAAGTAGTGCGACAGCTCGCGATGCTGCGTGCCGTCCGGCGCCGTGGGGACGCCGTTGCTGGTCAGCGGATCGTACATCAGGTACTGGTTCAGCGGCCCGAACCAGTTCGAGATGAAGTCGCTGCCGGTGACCGCGATGGGCCGGTTCGCGTCGATCCTGCCGGACTCGCCCTTTATATCAATCTGGGTATATACACTGTCGGAGAGCCTGGGCTGCCAGCGGAGCGCGGCATAGATCCGCTTGTCGTGGTTGAAGGTGAAGTCCTGCCGGTACTCCGCTTCGTCGTTGAGGCCGATGACGCGAAGGCCGAGCTGGTCCTTGATCAGCGGCACGTTCGCATCCACCACCTCCCGGTGCGACCCGTAGCTGCCGAAGCGGACCTGCGCCTCCCCGCCGAATTTATCCAGGCTGGGATCCTTGAGCGTGTTGTTGATGATGCCCGCGGGGCTGCCGAGGCCGAAAAGGATGGAATTGGGGCCGCGCTGGATGTCGACGCGGGAGGTGTTGTACGCATCCATCGGAATGTCCGTGGCGAAGAAGTTGCGCGTCAGGTCGGCGGTGTCGAGGCCGCGCACGCGGGTGCCGCTCTGGGGGTTGGCGAGCATCTGGTTGCGGTAGCCGTTGTCGTCGGCGTTGCCGCCATAGTAGTTGCCGCCAATGCCCCCGACTTCCGTGCTGGTTGTATAGACCAGCAGATCCTGCAGGTTGGTCGATCCGGTGTCCTTCAGGAACTCAGGGGTGACGACGGAAATGGCCGAGGCCACATCGCGAAGCTGTGTATTGAGGCGCGAACCGGCGAGAGACGAGGTCGCGGCGTATCCGGTGTCCGCGCCCGTGACGACTTCGAACGGGGTAAGGACGATCGTCTCCTCTTCAGCGTCCTGGCCGGCGCCAGGCGCCACGGCCTGGCCTGGCAACGCTATCGGGATCCATGCGGCCAGAGCGGCAGGCGCGAGGATCCTCGTCAGGCGGAGCGGACTGCAGCCACCCCATTTCATTCGGTTGGTTTTCATGGTTCGTAGCGCGATCATTTTTTGACTGGGCTTGGTTGGAGGGGGATGAAATGCGAACCAGCGCGGGCCTGATGGGCTCGAAGCGCGCTTTTGCGCGATGGAACACCGGCGGGGTCGGGCAGGTTTCAGGAGGGGAGCACAGGTCGATGATACAAGTCGTGAGCCACCCGCGAAGCTTCCGGAGCCGCGGAGCAGGGCAGCAGGGGTTTGTCGAGGTATCGGCCTCAGGATAGCCACGGGCGGCGGCTCGCGCCATCACCCAATCGGGTGAATCTCCCCTGGCGCCCCCAAAGACGATGTATCGATCATCGGAATTATTTCCGGACGGCATGCAGCGCGACGTGATCGAGTTCAACGCAACGCGCCCCAACGCGCGCAAGTCGGTCTCGCTCCGGCTCGAGGCCGCGCCCGCGGGCCAGGATGGCCGCAGTGGGCCTTTGACTTGCGCCGCGGGCCGCGCCATCACCTTCGGCGCATGATTGCTGTCGTCAAAACCGCCCCGGGACGCGGCCACGTGGAGTTGCGCGAGGTGCCGGAACCGGAGCCGGCGGAAAACCAGGTGAAACTCGAGATCGCGCACTGCGGCATCTGCGGGACCGATCTCCATGTGCTTCACGACACGTTTCGCAATTTCCCGCCGGTCATCCTTGGACACGAGTTCGTCGGGCGCGTGGTCGGGGAAGGCGCCGGCGCGCGCGGGAGCGCCGATCCGGCGGCGCGCTATGCCGTGCTCGGCGCGACCGCGGTGACGTGCGGACGGTGCCGTTATTGCCGCAGCGGCGACTTCATGTTTTGCGCGGAACGCCGCGGCATGGGCCACGGGGTGCACGGCGCGTTCGCGCGCTACGCCTGCGTGCGGCCGGACCAGCTTTTCCGACTCGACGACGATCTTCCCGACGAGGAGGGCGCGCTGGTCGAGCCGCTCGCGGCGGCGGTTCACGCGGTCGCGGAAGTCACCGACGTGCGCCCGGGCGACGTCGCGCTCGTGTCAGGTCCGGGGCCGATCGGGATGCTTTGCCTGCTCGTGCTCGCGCAGCAGGGCATCAAGACCCTCGTGGCCGGGACCAGCGCCGATGCCGGCCGGCTCGCGCTCGCGCGGCAGTTCGGCGCGGCGCGGGTGATCGATGTGCAGAAGGAAAACCTGCTCGACGCCGTCCTCGCCGAGACGGGCGGCGCCGGCGTGGACGTCGCGTTTGAAGTCGCGGGCGTGGCCGCCTCCGCCACCGCGTGCCTCGACGCGCTGCGACCGCTCGGGCGTTATACACAAGTCGGGCATTTCGGGCGCGACATCACGGCGCCGTTCGACCGCATCGGTTTTCGCCAGCTTCGCGTCGCCGGCTCGGTCGGCTACACGGCCGACACCTGGACGCGCGCGATGCGTCTCATCGCGCAAGGGCTGAAGCCGAGCCGCATCGTCACGCACCGCCTGCCGCTCGAGCGCTGGCGCGAAGGCTTCGATCTGTTTGAACGCAAGGAGGCTCTCAAGGTCCTCCTCCAACCCTCCGCCTGAAATGCGCCTCGCCGGCAAAACCGTCCTCATCACCGGCGCGAGCAAGGGCATCGGCCGCGCGCTCGCGCTCGGTTGCGCGCGCGAAGGCGCGGACGTCATCGCGAACTACAACAGCGATCCGGATGGCGCGCGCGCCGTGGCCGGCGAGATCCGCGCGCTCGGTCGTCGCGCCGTGGCGTTGAAGGCCGATTTATCGAAGATCGCGCAGATCGAAACAATGTTCGAACGCGCGCGAAAAGCGTTCCCGCGGCTCGACGTCCTTATAAACAACGCCGGCCTCACGGGCTGGGGTTCGCTTTTCGATATGACGCCGCAAAAATGGGATGTCGTGCTCGACACCAATCTGCGCGGCACGTTCTTCTGCACACTCGCGGCGGCGCGCTGGATGCGCGAATACGGCGCGGCCGGCTCCATCGTGAATGTTTCCACCCAGTGCGCCGAACTCGGCGTGAAAAACCTCGTGGCCTACGGCACGAGCAAGGCCGGGCTCCACGGGCTCACGAAACAACTCGCGATCGAGCTCGCGCCGCTGCGCATCCGCGTCAACACCTTCGCGCCCGGACCGGTCAATGTGGAGCGCAACCTCGCGGACGACCCCGACTATCGCAAGGCATGGGGCGGCGTTGTCCCGCTCGGCCGCACCGCCGAGCCCGGGGAGATGATCGGTCCCGCGATCTTCCTCGCGTCGGACGAATCGAGCTACGTCACCGGCCAGACGTTGTTCGTCGACGGCGGCTGGACCGTGCAGGGCCGCATCCCGGCTGACAACATGGACAAGGCCGCGAAGAAGAACAATTAGGCGGACCGGAATTATTTTGAGCCACGGAAGCACAGTAAAGCAGCAAGAAGGGAAGCCACAAAGAGGCTCAAAAGGCGCAAGATATCAGACCGGCAGAGAACACAGAACGATGGGCGCAACAGGAAGTGATGGGCGTATTGAAGGCGGCCGGAGACAGTGCGCGCGCGATTCGGGCTTTTCTGCGAGAGGCGCGCGAACGCGGCTTTCGCGCTCGTTCGACCGGCAAATTCGCCTGCGCGCAGCACTGCAACGCCGCCAATAACGAATCTCAATATATGACAACCACCTCTCCTTCAAACCCTGTCGCGCTCGTCACCGGCGCGGGTTCCGGCGTCGGTCGCGCGGTTGTGCTTCGCCTCGCCGCCGCGGGCTGGAATGTCGCGCTGGCGGGAAGAACCCTCGCGACATTGAACGAGACGATCGAACTCGCCGGCGGCGCGAGCGGCGCATGCCTGGCGCGCGCATGCGATATCGGCGATCCCGGCGCCGTCGAGGCCATGGCCGCGGCGGCGCGGGCGCGCTTCGGTCGCGTCGACGCCGTGATCAACGCCGCCGGCACGAACACGCCGCGGCGCAGTTGGAGCGAGCTCACGCCGGAAGGCTATCGCGAGCTCATGGCCGCGAACCTCGACGGCGCGTTTCATCTCGCGCGCGCGTTCCTGCCCGGGATGCGCGCGCGCCGCGGCGGCACGTTTGTTTTCATCAACTCCGAGGCCGGACTGCGCGCGAGCGCGAAAAGCGGCGTCGCCTACGTCGCCTCGAAATTCGGCCTCACCGGCCTGGCGCAGTCGCTGAACGCCGAGGAGCGCGCCAATGGCATCCGCGCCTGCTCGATCTTTCCGGGCGACATCGACACCCCGCTGCTCGACAGGCGCCCGGAGCCGCCGACGGCCGAGGCCCGCGCGCGCATGATGCAGCCGGACGACATCGCCGCGGCCGTGCAATTCGTCCTCTCGCTCCCGCCCCGCGCCATCGTGGAGGAACTCGTCATCCGCCCGGCGTGAGCATGGAAAGCATCTTCCACGAAAGACACGAAGATCGGAAGAGGCGGATTGCGCACAGAAGGCAACGAAGGAGCGCAGTTGAAAATGATGGGCGATTGAAAGCGGCGATGAATCGCCGGCACTCCAAAACGGGCCGACAGCTTCTCTGGAGCGCGGCGATTCATCGCCGCTTTTGTGGAGCGAGCAGGCGCCGATCCAGCACCCACCAGTTCCAATTGCGCCCACAACGAAGAGAACGAAGATATCGGGGTATGAAACCTTCGTTTTCTTTGTCATCTGTTCCGGTTCGCTTCGCGTCCGGTCTTGTCGCTGCGCTCGGAACCGCGCAAATTCCCCGTCTCACCATCCCTGTGGTTATTCTCCGATAAACCCCGCCATGATTCACGTTTACTCCACGCCGGCCGGCCTCGTTCTCGGGCGCGGCGGCGAGCATGTTCTCGCCGATCGTATCCTGACCATGGATACGCTGTTCACCGCGACTCATCCGCTTGCGGCGGTCGAGGCCGCGTTCGAGGCGGGCGCGCCGTGCGCCGCCCCGGAGAAACTGCTCGCCCCGCTGCGCTCGCAGGAGGTCTGGGCGGCCGGCGTCACCTACCTGCGCAGCAAGTCCGCGCGCATGGAGGAGGCGCGCGAGGCTGGCGGCGACGCGTTTTACGATCGCGTTTACGAGGCCGACCGGCCCGAGCTTTTCTTCAAGGCCACGCCGCATCGCGTCGTGGCCCCGGGCGCGCCGGTTCGCATCCGCGCCGACTCGCGCTGGAACGTCCCCGAGCCGGAGCTGACGCTCGCGGTCAATGCCGCGTCACGGATTTTTGGATACACGATAGGCAACGACATGAGTTCGCGCGACATCGAGGGCGAGAACCCGCTCTACCTGCCGCAGGCCAAGGTCTATGCCGGCAGCGCCGCGCTCGGCCCGTGCCTCGTGGTCGATGACGCGCTCCCCGGAAGCGACACGGCGATCGAGATCGAGATCCGGCGCGACGGCGCGACCGCGTTCGAGGGGCGCGCCACGGTGGGGCAGATCAAGCGCCCGCTTCCCTCGCTCGTCGAGTGGCTGTTTCGCGAGAACGAGTTCCCGCACGGCTGCTACCTCATGACCGGCGCCGGCATTGTTCCACCGGACACCTTCACCCTCGCGCGCGGCGACGAGATCCGGATCACGATCGAACCCATCGGCACGCTGGTCAACAGCGTCGCCTGAATCGGATCGCTGGAGAAAAGGAACCGCCAATGAACGCCAGTAACGATTCTCGGGGCAAGCCCCGAGGCATTGGAGGGTCCACCTCCGTGTGGACCGCTTCGCC
>CAZFCY010000165.1:0-11040 GCA_964517665.1 uncultured Opitutaceae bacterium
ACTCCCTCCAGCCCCCGGCGGGCCGGGCCCTGATCCCCTGGGCGCGCAGCGAGGCGCCGGGCTACGTTTACGGGGGAAACAAGTTCGACCTGTCGCGCTTCGACGAGGACTACTTCGCGCGACTGCGGGCCATCGTGCGTGAGGCCAGCCTGCGCGGCGTCGTCGTGTGGTATGTCTTCTTCACGCCGTTCTTCGACGACCACAAGTGGAAGGCGAGTCCCTGGAACCCGACCAACTACGCGCATGGCCCCGCGCCGGTGGATCGCGCCCACCTGTTTACCCTGGAACGCCACGGCGGCTTTCTGGACGTGCAGGAAAAACTGATCCGCCGCGTGGTGGAGGAGTTGCGCGACGTGGACAACGTCATCTACGAGCCGATCTACGACGGCCGGCCCCACTACTGCTCCGCGGAATGGCTGGATCACATCACCCGGGTCATCGCCGAAGCGCAGCGGAATCACGCGCAACCCAAACTCATCTCGCGCAACTTCGGCAACGACACGACCGCCATCCCCGATCAACCACCCGCCGGCGTCTCGGTGCTGGCCTGGAAGATGAGCGATGCCACGGCGCCGGAACGGAACCGTCGTCACCAACTGCCCGTGGCGAACATGGAAACGGGATTCATCCCGACCAATGACGCCTTCAGCCGGATGCGCGCGTGGGATTTCATCTTCGCCGGCGGCGCGGCGTTCATTCACATGGACTGGACGATGCAAACACCCGATCCGGCGGGCAGCCGGGCGCAGGTGCGCGGCAGCATGTTTGGCGGCGGTCCGGCGCAGCGTCGTGAACTCGGCGCACTCCAGCGCTTCGTGCACACGCTGGACATTCCGGAGCTGCGACCGCTGCCAGGTTTCGTCGTCAACGAGCTTCCCACGCCGGTCGCCGCCCGCACCCTCGCGGTCCCCGGACGGCACTACGTCACCTACCTGCGGCAGGACCTGCCGTCAGGCCGGACTTCGATTCGCTGGACCGGGCGCCTCACGCCATCCCATACCGAGGAATATACGCTCATCACCCGGGCCAACGACGGCGTGCGCCTCTGGTTGGACGGGAAACTCCTGATCGACGCCTGGACCGTGCGCGGCGTGGTCGAGGATGAAGTCAAAGTCCCACTACACGCCGGCCGTGGTCACGACCTCAAGATCGAGTTCTTCTTTCAAGACGGCAGGGGACAGATGAGCCTGTTCTGGCAAAGCCCGAGCCAGCCCCGGGAGGAGGTCCCGGCGGGCGCGTTGCACACGATCGCTGGCGATCCGGGCCTCATGGCGGAACACTTTCGCGAATCGGACCTCGGCGAGTTGCTGCGGCGGACGGTGGAACCTCACGTGTCCTGGCGCGTGCCGGCCGTGCCGGATTTCCCTCTCTTTCGACACGCCGGAATCGTGCCCCTCCAACTCGCGCTCCCGGCGGGCGACTACGCCATCGAGTGGCTCGAGCCCGCCACGCTGCGACCGCTGCTCCGTGACACGCGTCACCATCCCGGCGGCCTCCTCGAACAGGTGGCGCCGCCATTCGCCGACGACCTGTTGCTGACCCTCCAGCTAAAATAGCCGCGCCCACGCCGGTGCTGCGCAACAAGGCGGCAAAAGTCGCCGCGATCGCGCGGGAAGGGCTGGGAGGCGGGACGGGTTGTTGGTCCCGCCTTGAAAGCAAACAGGAACTACGACGAGGCGGAGCGAGTCGGGGACGCTTCGAGTTCCTCATCGAAACACACGGCGACTTTTCCACACCTGCCGGAGGCCATCAGCGAATAGGCGTTCGAAACATCGGCGAGAGCGAAACGATGCGTGACGAGGTCGGCGGGATGGAGCTTCCATCTCACTAACCGCTCAACCAGCTCTTCCATGCGCCAGATCGAAGTCACCCAGGATCCGTAGAGTGTCTTCTGGTCGTGGATCATGTCGCCGGATGGATTGAACTCCACCCTGCCCCCTTCGCCGATAAACACGATGCGGCCCCACTTGCGCGTGGCGCGGATCGCGGTGGCCCGCGCGTCGGGATGCGCGGAGCAGTCGACCGCGCGCTCGACTCCGTGCCCGCCGGTGAGCGCGCGCACTTCCGCCTCGTTGTTCGCGCCCGACGCGAGCACGTGATCGCAAAGCCCGAGCCGCAGCGCCAGGTCCATGCGCTCGCGAATGGCATCGATGCCGATGACGAGGCTCGCGCCGAGCTTCCGGCTCAGCGCGGCCGCGGCGAGGCCGACCGGTCCCAGGCCGGTGATCAGGACCGCGTGGTCGCCGTTGATCCCGATCTTGTCCAGCCCCTCGTAAACAGTGCCGAAACCGCACGCCACCTGCGCCCCATCGACATAGGAAAGCTCATCCGGCAGGTGAACAAGATCCTTTTCCTCCGCCAGCATATACTCCGACATGCCGCCATCGCGCTGCCAGCCGTAGGCCCGTCGATATATCGGGCTGGCGCATGAGATCATATAGCCACGGCGGCAGTCGTTGCACACGCCGCATCCGGAGATATGATATACGATCACGCGGTCGCCTTCGCGGAAGCGCCGGCAGCCGGGCCCTGTCGCCACGATCTGGCCCGCCGGTTCGTGGCCCGCGATCACGCCCTGGTAGCCTTCCGGGCCCCTGCCGAGGTGCTGGTGATAGATGCAGCGAATGTCGGATCCGCAGATCGTCGAGGCCTTCATGCGCAGCACGACCTCGCCGTGGCCGGGCTCGGGCACGGGAAACGCGCGCAGTTCCGTCGTGCTGTTTCCCGGCAGGATCGCGCCGGTCATGGTGTTGGTTTCGCGTGTCATGGCGTGATGCCGGGGCCGACGCTCAACTGCGGATGGCGCCGTCGAGATCCCACAGGTCCTCCCAGCTCTGTTGTTCCCTCCAGAGAAACACCTGCCCCTTGATCAGGCGGCAGTTTCGATCGATGCCGGCAATCTCGCGCATTTCCTCCTCGCTGAGCGGAGCGGAGACCGCCGCCTGCAAATTGGCGAGATAGTTCGCGCGCCGGGTCGAAAACGGAATCGCCGCCTGCCCGCGCTGCACGGCCCACTTCACGCACAGTGTCGCGGGGTGAATGCCGTGGCGCCGGGCGATCTTCACAACCACCGGGTCTTCGGTCGGCGCCGTGTCTTCCGGCGTCCGATCACGCGGCGGTCGCGCCGGCGAGCCGACCGGCGAGAAACCCACCGGCGTCATTCCCTGCCGCCGGACGAACTCGAAAAGCTCCGGCTGCTGGAAATGCGGGTGCAGCTCCATCTGATTCACCGCCGGCCGGATGCGCGCGTCGCGCAGGATCAGCCGCAATTTCGGGATCGTCACGTTCGAGACGCCGATGTGCCGCGCCAGGCCACGATCGACCAGCGCCTCCATCTGCCGCCACGTGCGCATGAAATTTTCGTGGATGTAGGGCTTCGCGTCCGGACTGCGCGACTCGACGCTGCAACCCGGCGGATGGAAATTGGGAAACGGCCAGTGCACGAGATAGAGGTCGAGATACTCGAGCCCGAGATCCTTCAACGATTGCCGGCACGCGGGGATCACATCCTCCTCCGCGTGTTTGTCGTTCCAGAGTTTCGACGTCACCCAGAGGTCTTCGCGGCGCACGCCGGAATCCAGCACCGCCGCCAGGCTGCGGCCGATGGCGCGCTCGTTGCCATAGACCGCGGCACAATCGAAATGCCTATATCCCACTTCCGCCGCGCCGACGACCGCCGCGGCAATTTCCTCGGGTGTGACGCGATCCGAGCCGAACGTGCCGAGGCCGATCGCCGGCATTCTGGCGCCCGTGTGGAGCGCGCGCGCCGGCACGCGGGCGGGATCGATGAAACCGGGAACATCGGCGAAACGCGTGGAAGGAGATGGCTCGGACATGATATAAATTCACTCGCCGTCGCGCATCGCGAGACGCAGCCGGTGCTCGGATTGTTCGTCCCAATAACCGCAGGCGAGTTCGATAAAAACTGATGTATAGGGAATGCATTCCCCGGTCTTGAGGATCAGCACCTGGAACTTCCTGGCCGCGAGCGCGAGCATATCGATATTTTGCTCGTGGCCGACGCTTTTCAACGGATGGCCGTCGATCATGCCGAGCACTTCCTCCCGCAACCGCTCCGCGGGTGAGACCCCCACGGAGCCCATGCGATCGAGCTCCGCGTCGAGGCTGAAAGCCGGCCGCACGTGCGGCGCGTCCCGCAGCGCCTCGAGCACGCCGCGCAGGACCGGGCAAAGGCCCTCGCGCACACAGACCGTTTTCAACCCCGGCCCCACCTGCAGCGGATAGGCCGCGTCGACGACGGCGATCCAGTTGCGGTGCCCCAGCAGCGGAAGCATGGAGCAAACCGTGCGGCGCCATGCGGCGGAAGACGAGGCGGATGACCGGGACATTTTTCGTTGGAATGGGGATGCCCAGCCGGGCCTCCAGAAGACGGGAAAAACATTAGCACGTTCGCGTTTTTCCCGGAATGCCGATTGTTGGGCGAGGCATGACCATTTTTGACTTTGGTTTGCCACGCCCGCGGATTCTCCACCACAGTCGGACATGCCGATCCGTCCGGTCGACTGATGCGTGCCGCGCAAAAAATCGACTCTGATTTTTTGTCGCCCGACGTGCGTGCGGCGCGCCGGTTCTACCTCGATCTCGGTCCGGTTGACACCGGTCCGCTCACGGTCGCCGCCGGCGGCTGGGAAGCGTGCGCGGCGTCCTATGTCATCCAGCGCGCGGACTTTCCCTATTACTCCATCGAATATGTCGCCGCCGGTCGCGGCCGGCTCACGCTGGGCGACCGGGTCGAATCGCTCGCCGCGGGATCCGTGTTCACCTACGGGCCGGGCGTTCCCCACCGTTTCAGTTCCGATCCGTCCGAGCCGCTCGATAAATACTTCGTGGATTTCCGCGGCCGCAATGCCCGCACGCTCCTCGTCGACGGCCAGCTCGGGCTCGGCTCGTGTCTCTCCATCGTCAACGGCCCGCGCGTCCGCGCGCTGTGGGAGGAGCTGATCGCGCAGGGCACGCATCCCTCGGCGCATTCACGTCGCGGCGCGGGGATGGTGCTCGATCTGCTCTTCATCGCGCTGGCGCAGGGCCTTTCCGCCGAGGGCCCCGCCGGCCGGGCGCGGGCCACGGTCACGCGCTGCCAGACGTATATCGACCGGAATTTCCTCCGCATCCGCACGATCGACGAGGTGGCCGAGGCCTGTCACATTGACGTCGCGCATCTTTGCCGTCTTTTCAAGAAATACGTCGAGCAGACGCCCTATCGTTACCTGCAACGCCTCCAGATGAACTGGGCCGCCGAGCGGCTGCTGATTCCCGGCATGTTCGTGCGCGAAGTGGCGGACTCGCTCGGCATCGATTCCTTCCATTTTTCCCGCACCTTCAAGCGCGTGTTCGGGCTCTCGCCGAGCGAATACCAGCGTCTGCGGGGCCGCTGATTCCTGTTTGCACTCGAGATGAGACCAGTCCTGTCCCGCCGCGGGAGCAGAGGGACTATTCGCCGCATCGCCCTCGGGGCGCAACGTCAGGCAACGGGCTCGACCATGCGCTCTTCAGGCAGAAGCACGCGTCCGTCCGCCGTGCGGCGAAATGAATGCAAACACTCTCCTTGCGTGTCGATATACTGCGCGTGAATGGCCTCGCGAGTGACGTGGAGATGGTTGAACCCGAGCACGCGGGAACTGAAACCGTTTCGCGCCTCGCGAACCTCGTGGAGATTCGCTCCGCCGGCTCCGGACACGATGAAGCTCCCCGGGTAGCCTTCCACTTCGACATGCTGCAGGTTGTGATCGTGGCCGGAAAGATAGAGTGAGAATCCGTTCTCCCGCAGCGTGGAGCCCCAACATTCCTCCACCCAATAATCGTCTCGGTAACGGCCGTCGCTGAACATGGGATAGTGCGTCACCATCCAGCGCCACGGCGCGCGGGTTTCCCTTTTCACCTCGGCCTCCAGGAAACGCTCCTGCTCCTTCTTCTCCGCCGCGGTCAGCGCCCCTTCGAAAAAATTGCCGTCGAGAAAGATGATCTTCACCAGCGGATGCTCCGCATCCGGCAGTTCCACCGCATGCCACCGATGCGGCAGCTTCCAGCGGCCGCCGGGATTGTCGCGCGCATACGCGAGCTGAATCTCCGACTTTTCCCGGCCCTGCCCGCCGTCGTAGTCGGGACCGTAGTCGTGATTTCCGAGGCAAGCGTAGAACGGACAATCGAAGTGCATTCGCGGATACATCTCCTCGAAATGCGGCCCGAATCGGGCGGCGGTCATGTTGCCGTAGAAATTATCCCCCAACGCCAGCACCGCCGTGAGCGGAGCGCCGAGTTTGCCGGCAAAGGCCGCCATCTGCCGCGCGACCGCGCGCTGCTGCTCGTTGCCGGAGCCGAAATCGCCGAAGGCCAGCAAATGAATGCCCTCATCGGGAAAACCGGTTTCCGGCAACCGCGCGAACAACGGGTTCAGCCAGCGCGCGGCAAGCAGCCCGCTGCTGAACATCACCGTTTTCCGAATCGCCTCGCGACGCGTTATGCCTGCTGTCGGGGTGTTTGCGCTCATGATATACAGGTGGGTTTCACGGCCAGTCTCAAGGAGACTCCTCCCAGCCGTAGGCCGACATCATTACGTGGAAAAGGTCGGTGTTCGCCATGAATCCCTTCACGCGCTCCGCGCCCGGGCCCTGGGCTGTAATGACGACGTCCTCGCCCGAGTGCGCGCCCGGCGTGATGCGAATGGCGGGTTTGAGCGGCGACGGCGCGTTCATGGTCGTCGCGACCTGCTGGGCAAAGGAGGCGCCCCGCCTGCCGCCCAGCATCCGCAAGTCGAACGAGTGATCGGCGGTGAAAAGGATCAGTGTCCCGGCCGGCGCCGTTTCCGCGACGCGGCGTATCAGATTGTCCATGACGGCCGTGCGACGCAGGCCGCGGTCGATATTGTCGGCATGCATGTCCCACTCGATCATGAGGAAGAATCCCTCCGGATCGCGCCCGAGGATCTCCAGCACCCGGTCGATGACCGGCTCCGGCTCGAAATCGGCGCCGCTGTAGATCGACGCCACCCGCGAGGCGTCCGAGGTGATCTCCGCCGGTGAATCGAAGACGCGATAACCGGCGGCGCGCAGCTCCTCGTCGGCGCAGCGACTCTGCTCGTCCATCACCCTGTTGATGCCGCTCCGCCCGGCGCCGATCAGCACGTCCACGCCGTCGCCGAAACGCGGCGTGAACACCTGCGAGAAAATCTCCAGCGTGTTGCGCCGCGACGCCGCGTGCGCATAGCACGCGGCCGGCGTGGCGTCGGAGATCGCCATGTTGGTCACGACACCCGTGGCAAGCCCGCGCTCCTCCGCGTATTCGAGGATCGTCTTCAGCGGTTGCGTCGCATCGCCGGTTTCGCCGGGCAGCGCCGACACCATGCCGTTGTTGGTCTTCTTTCCCGTGACGATCGCCGTCATGCCCGCCGCGGAATCGCTCACCCAGCCGTCGAGCGACGACGTGTCCGAGAGCCCGAGGTGCGGCATCTGGTGAATATAAAGCGCGTGCTGGCGATCGTGCGCGTAGATGCCCGCGGCGTGCAGGGTCGGCAGGCCGCCGGCGTCGCCGAGGAACAACACGACATTGCGCGCCTCCCCCGCGCCCCTGGCGGCGGCGGCGGTCGCGACCGCGAGGACGGCGGACGCGAACAGGCGCCGGAAACAACGATGCGAAGACGGGGCGGCGAGGGGTGCGGTGGGAGTCATTCAGGTATCAGAAATCAAACGTGTTCGTGAGCGCAAACGTTCGCGGCTCCGGAATGCGGAACCCGGCGAGCGTTCCGTCGGCCTGCGCAGTAACCGGGATGAGATCGTCGTCGGCAAACACATTGCGAACGTTCAGTTGAATGCGCCATCTGATCCGTTCGCTCAGGCGGCGCTCGTAGGAAACGGAAAGATCGAACTGCTTCTGCGCCGGCCCCTTCACCTTCTGATTGATATCGAACACATCGACGCCGAGATCGTTCGTCGTGCCGAGAAAAGCGATCACCGTCGGAGCCGACCAACGATAAGAGCCACCGACGCGGAAGCCCTTGAGGCGTCCGTCCTGGAAGGAATAATTCGTGACCAGGTTGGCGCTCCATGGCCGAAGCTCCGGCACTTGCGCGCCGCTGAGGAACTTGGCCTTGAGGTAGCCGGCCATGACATCCCTGAAGTAACGCCCACGGGCGTCGATGCCACGATGGATGGCGCCGTTGACCGGGTCGCTTTCATCGTCCAGCTCGCCGTTCCCGAGCCGGAGGTCGCCCGCCGGGCCCTGGAAGACCGCCCAGCGGGACTCGATATGCTCGCCGAAATTGGCCGCGAGGTTGGTTCGCGTCGCATAGGTCTTCGAAGCATTGATCGCGATATCCCAGCCGCGGATCGGACGCGCGATCAGCTCGGCCTCGTAACCCTTCGACAGTGTATCCGCCGCCGCCGTCGGAGAGAGATTGCTGAACAGGGTCGTGTTCGGCGGAAGGTCCACGGGATCAGGGTTGTTATAGTGCGTCATCCCCCAGACGGAAACGAACTTCTCGGAGAGCGGGTTGGCCAGCCAGGCATTGATCGCCGCCTGCTGCCTGGCTCCGGTGGCGTCGATCTGCGCCTGCGTGTACGTTCCAGGATCCTGCAACGCGCCATCCGGCGCCCAGGTGACATGGAATCCGTCGGACGCCTGCCCGTAAATGGTGTCGGCAAACGGATAGCCGGTGAGGACGCCGGTCTGACCGACAATCTGCTGCTGACGGGCGATCAATTGACCCTGCGCCTCCACTTCGCCGATGCGGTGGATATTGGCTCCGAGGGAGCTGCCATAATTGTCGTGCTCGATCTGTGTCCTGTATTTCGTGAGGCGAAGAAACAACTTGTCGTTCAAGGCGGAAACGATAACGCCGTATTCCCTCGTGTTCCCGCTGGGGTTCGGGAGAAAATCACCCAGGATATCACGCCGATTGGCGTTGGGCTGGATGTTTTCGGACTGATTATAGAAAGCCGAGAGGCCAAGGCGTCCCGGAAGCTTGACGCGGATTCTTTCCGGCGTGTGCGCGACCAGGCTGTAGGTTTTGGAGGTGACATCGGCCGTCCGGAACGAGGGCGAGGATCCCACCCAGTTGATTTCGTCGATGTCCCGTTCGTTGCGCGGCGCGTGCCATTCGGGGTTGAAGATGTCGTAATAGGTTCCGTAGGCGTTCGGCGGCGTGTTTCGCGGAGCGCCTCCGGCATGCCCGGCAAATTGCTTGTCCTTGCGGATGCCGGCCATGGGCACGACCGTTCCACCGAACCAGTAGCCCTGCCAGACGGCCGCCTGCGAATCGACCCGCTCCCACGTCTTGTTGCTGCTTCCGCTGGTATAGATGCGCTCCTCCTCCGGTTTTCCGCGATTCTCGAAAACAGCGAACGGGACGGTGTCCACGGCATGCGTGGACAGGTTGCGCGCCTGGTAGGTGGCGCCTTCCGGAACCAGCATCATTTGCTTCAATCCCCCGAGATTCAGCCCGGAGGGCGACGAAAGGGTGTCGAGATTCGGACCGCCGATATATCCCCAATAATACACGCCTCCACTATAAGACGCGTTCGCCGGCCGGGCGTAGTCGCCGCGAACAAAGGTCGGCTCCGCAACGGTGTTCGTCCATCTGCCGTCGAAACTGTCTACTTCCTGGCGGCCCAGGAGCGCGGTAAACACATTCCGGCCGAGCACCTTTCCCAACAGCGACTCCCGTCCAGATATATCGTTGAAATCGAGTTCTCCGAACACGGTGGCGCGCAGGTTTTCGCGATTCCGCCGATTCCAGCGATTGTTGCCGTTCGAAGAGACAAACACGGGTTCGCCCGCGTGCGGGTTCGGAACCCCATGGGGGAGTTCCAGATTCAGGTCCACCGTCAGCGCGTAGGTGAGATCGTTGAAGATCGCGGTGCGCCCGTCGTGGGTTTTCTGGCGGTCGTAGCCGACTTCGAAGCCGAGCTTGTCGTTGAAGAACGTCTGGGAGAGCGTCGCGTTGTAGGCTTCGAAATCGTTGAATTCGCCCTTGTTCGGGCCTTCCAGCAGATGGTTGTAGAAATCGAAGAAGGTGCGATCCGTCAACGAAGCGCTCTTGTACTCGCCGAGGGAGGTCCATCGCGCTCCGGTCCGGCTCGCGATCTCCGCCGTGCTGGCCAGACCGGTCTGGCGGTAGTAGTTGAGCGGGCCGAGCGGCGTGGAGCCCGAGTTCGTGTAGGATCCGTAGAAGGCGTACTCGAATCCGCTGTTGTCGTAAACCACCGCGGCCGCGCTGCTGCTCTGCCCGCCGACCGAGGTGAAATAGGGGCCGGTGTAGGTGGACGACGACGTGGCCCGGGGATTGCGCAGGCGCGTGCCGTCGACCGGCGTCAGGTTTTCGAAAAACGGCGTGATGCGATCGATCGGCGGAGTCTGCCGCGGGATATTGGAAGTGATGTCGCCCTTTTCGAAATTGAGCCGGAGGGATGTGCGCGCGGTGTCCGTTCTCAACCAGCGCGGATCCCAGCGCAATGCGGCATAGAGACGCTTGTCGTCGCGAAACGCGGGATCCTGGCGATAATTGCGCTGCTCGTTCAACGCGGCCACGCGAATGGCGAGCTCCTCCTTGATGAGCACCTTGTTGAAGTCGGCCGCGAGGCGCTGCGTTCCGTAGCTCCCGAACTGATGGGAAACGCGGTTCGAGTTCCTGAACGCGGCGGGATTGGGGCTGGAGTTGATGATGCCGCCCGGGCTGCCGATGCCGAACAGGATCGAATTGGGGCCGCGCTGTATGTCGACGCGACCCGTATTGTACGAATCGAAAGGTATGTTGCTCAGATACAGATCACGCGTGCTGTCGGCCGACGAAAGGCCCCGAATGCGCGTGGACGTCGACGGCGGCGTGGTCAGAATGCCGGCATCTCCCTTTCCCAGAAAGTTTCCACCCTCGGCGGAGACCTCCGTGTTCGGTGTATAAACAAGGAGTTGCTCGATGGAGTTCGAATTCGTGTCCTCGAGGAATTGCTTGGTTATCACGGAGATCGACGAGCCGACATCCTTCAGGTCCGTGCGGATGCGCGTGCCCGCGAGCGTGCTTCTCGCCGC
>CAZFCY010000166.1:0-11001 GCA_964517665.1 uncultured Opitutaceae bacterium
TCGCATTTCGCCGGCTGGATGCTTGACGATGAACGTGCGTTCAGTAGCGTGCGCTTCGTGTCTGATCTGACTCCCCGGCAACAGCAGATCCTTGATTTCATTCAGCGGCATCATGCCGCGGAGGGTTTCTGGCCCAGCATTCGCGATGTGCAGCGGCATTTTCGTTTCAAGAGCACCAATGCCGTCGTCGGCCACCTGCGCGCGCTCGAGCGCAAGGGCGCGATCGTGCGGGCGCCCGGGCAGGCGCGCGCGTATCGGGCGATCGTGAACGAGGCCGCGCGCGATGCCTCGATCGAGGAGGTGGTCGAGCTGCCGGTCTATGGCGCGATCGCGGCCGGTTTTCCCGATGAGGTGGAGTCCGGTGACGCCGTGGGGCGGTTGCAGGTGAATCTCGGAGCGGTCACGCGCAGCGCGAGGCGCGAGACGTTTGCCCTGCGCGTGCGCGGCGAGAGCATGGTCGATGCCGGGATCAACGATGGCGACACGGTCGTGGTCGAGCCGCGTCCTCCGCGCGAAGGCGAGATCGTCGTCGCGCTCATCGATGGGCAGAGCACGCTCAAGCGCTACGTGCGGTCGCGCGACGGGCTGCCGTTTCTGCGTTCGGAAAACCGCCTGTTCCCCACCATGCATCCGTTGAGCGAGCTCGTGGTGCAGGGCGTGGCGACGGCGCTGGTCCGCCGGCTCTGACGACGGGCGAGCGCGCCGCGGGCGCCCGGGGGCGAGCGGGCGGGCCATCCTTGCCCTTCGGTTTTCGGTCCCGGCCCTTTCGAGCAGGGCTGGCGCATGCGCTCTCCCGGGCGGGGCTGCGAAGAGCGGGGCGATTCGCGTTTCCTGCCGGTGGCTTCTCGCCGCTGGCTTCGTCGGTCTCTTGACAGCACCGGGTGATTCTCGCTTGTTGACAACCGCTTATGGCCGACATGTCGCAGAAGTGGCCGGAGAACGTCCCCGGCAAGTTTTACGTGGATAATCAGTGCATCGATTGTGATCTATGCCGTGAAACCGCGCCGGATTTCTTCACCCGCAATGAAGACGGCGGTTACAGCTACGTGCACAAGCAGCCCACGACCGAAGAGGAGGCGAACCTCTGTATGGAAGCGCTCGAAGGCTGCCCCGTCGAGGCGATCGGCAACGACGGCGACGAGTAGCCGGGAGCGCCCGGTTCGATTTTTTGGGGCGGACGGTTCATCGCCGTCCGCTTTTTTGCGGCCGGTTCAGCCGAAGGTGGCGGCCGAAGGCGACACGGGCCTCGCGGGGAAACGTGGGTCAGCGGAACTGCCGCCACAGCGCCGGGGAGAAGAGCACGAGGATGGCGTAAAGCTCGAGGCGGCCCATGATCATGAGGAGCGAGAGAAACACCTTTGTGTAGTCGTGCAGGGGCGCGAAGTTGCGCGTCGGTCCGACCTCGGCGAAGCCCGGGCCGGTATTGAAGAGGCAGGTGAAGACCGCGCTGATCGTGGCCTCGAGGCTGAGCGACGGCTCGAACACGGCCGCGAGCGGAATCGCGATCATGCAGAGCAGCGCGACGAGAACGAGAAACACCATGATCTCGTTGATCGTCGAGGGCTCGATCGGTTTCCGGTTCATCTGGATCCGGCGCACGACGTGAGGCCGAAACTCGAGTTCGATGCTCCGGAGCGCCACCCGCAGGGCGACGACGATCCGCGCGACCTTGACGCCGCCGGCCGTCGATGCGGAACAGCCGCCGATCACCATCAGGACCAGCAGCAGCAGCTTCGGAAACGCCGGCCAGAGATCGAAATCGACGCTGACCAGTCCGGTCGAGGTCATGACCGAGACGACCTGAAAGACCGAAGCGCGCAGCGCGTCGTGCCCGTTTTCCGAAAAGCCCGAGGTGAGCAGGACCGGCATGATCGCGAGCGACGCTCCGCCCAGGATCACGAGGTAGGCGCGAAACTCCGTGTTGCGTTTCATGGCGCGGAAACGCCCGCGCAAGACCGTGGCCAGAAGCAGGAAGCTGCACCCGCCGAGGATCATGAAAAAGGAGGCGGCCCACTCGAGAAACGGGCTCTCGAACGCCGCCATGGAGGCGTTGCGCGTGCTGAAGCCGCCGGTGGAGAGGACGGTGAACATGTGAAACAACGCGTCGAAGAGCGACATCCCACCCAGCGCGAAGACGCACATGCAGACGGCCGAGAGCCCGAGATAAACCAGCCAGAGGCTCATCACCGCCGCCTGCACGCGCGGATGCTCGAAGTCGGTCGTCGAACCTGAAGCCTCGTTGGCGTAAAGGATCTTCGCCCCGGCGCCCAGAAACCCGAGGATGGCCACGAAGAAGACGACCACGCCCATCCCGCCGAGCCATTGGCTGATCCCGCGCCAGAAGAGCAGGCAGCGCGGCAGGCTCTCCACGTCGCTGTAGATGGACGCGCCCGTGGTCGTCAATCCCGACGCCGACTCGAAGAACCCGTCGACGAGCCCGACGTCGGCATCGATGATCACATACGGCAGCGCCCCGACCGCGCTCGCGAGCAGCCAGCCCACGCCGATGACGCAGAGCGCCTCCTTGCGCAGCAGGCGCAGGCTGCACCCGCGCCCGAGAAAGAAAAGCACGGCCGACAATGCCAGGGCGACGCCCGCGCAGACGAGAAACCCTTCGCGCGCCTCCGCTTCCCACGCGATCGGCGACGGCGCGAAGCCGACTCCGAAACAGGCGAGAAACGCAATCGCGAGGGTGACGACGATCACCCCGAGCAGGCGGAAGATCAGACCGAAATTCATGAAGCGCTGAAAGGAAAGTGAGAACGTAGAAACTATATCAGCCGCGTCGCGGTGTATCAGTCTCTTCATTCATCATTCTGCATTCTACATTCTTAATTCCTTCCCCTACGTCACCAGCTTCACGACCTCGCGCAGGACGCCGGGCTGCGTCAGCGCGACGAGCCGGTCGCCGGCGGCCATCGTGTCGTTTGGCCCGGGCGTGCGGGCTTCGCTGCCGTGCTGGAGCACGAGCGCGACGGAGCCGGTCGGCCATTTCACCTCGCGCAGCATGCGCCCGTCGCAGGCGCTCTTGGCCGCGATCCGGACCTCGATCAACCGGCCCGCGCCGCCGGGCAGTTGCGCGAGCTCGGTGTATTTCTCGGTGCTGAGATAACGCAGCACTTCCTGCGCGGTGGCGATGCGCGGGGAGACGGCCAGGTCCACGCCGAGCGTCGCCTTCGAGTTCTGCACGATCTCGTTGTAGTCGGCGCGGTTGATGGCGAGAAACACCCGCTTCACGCCGAGCTTCCGCGCCTGCAGGCAGGTCATGACGTTGTCCTCGTCGTCCCGCGTGCAGGCGACGAAGAAATCCGCCCCCCCGACCTGCTCCTCCTCCAGCAGGCGCAACGACGTCGCCTCGCCGTGAATCACGGTGATCTCGGGAAAACGGTCCGCCAGGAAACGACAGCGCCGCGCGTCCCTCTCGATCACCCGGATGCGGAAACGCCGGCTGCTCAAGAGCCGCACGAGCGACACGCCCATCTCGCCGCCGCCCATGACGACGACCCGTTGGTCGCCCTCGGACGCGCCTTGCAGGTCGAACATCGCGCGCACCGCGTAGAGAATCTCCGGCGGTCCGCAGATCGTCGCGAGATCGCCCGGCAGCAGCTTCAACCCCGCCGTCGCCACGATCGATTCGTCGTTTCGCTTCACCATGGCCACGCGCATCTTCGGATTGAGCTGAAGCTCGGCCAGCGTCCTGCCCGTCACCTTCGAGCCGGCGCGGACGGCGACGAGTTGCACCTCGATCTGGCCGCGCGCGAAATCCTCGACCGCCACGCGATCGGGATTGCGGATGTGCTTGGCGATCTCGACCGCGGCGAGCCGCTCGGGATTGAGCAGGAAATCGAGGCCGAAATGCTCCTGATAGTTCAGGATCGAGGTGTCGCGAAACGTCTCGTCGTGCACCCGCGCAAACGTCGTCTTCGCGCCCAGCGCGCGCGCGAGCGACGACGACACGAGGTTGGTCTCGTCGTCGTTGGTCAGCGCGAGGAAATAATCGCAGCGGCCGACCTCCGCGCGTTTCAACGCCCGGGCCGAGCTGCCGCTCTCGCGCAAGACCCGCACGTCCGCGTGCTCGTCGAGCAGGTCCGCCACCTTTTCATCCCGCTCCAGCACGGTCACATCGTGGGCATGCGAGCTGAGCGTCTCGGCGAGGTACGTGCCGACTTCGCCGGCGCCGACAATGATGATTCTCATCGGGCGGCGGGATTACGTCATGCCGCCGCTCGCGGCAAGCGCCATGCGTCGGGACCGTCAGGCAGCGGACGCCGGCCCGGGAGACCGGCGCTCCCGCGGGATCAGCCCGCGCAGAGCGAGACCAATCCGCCGATCACACCGACCACGAGCAGCAACGGCAGGGCGAGCAGCAACAGTGGCAAGGCCACCGGCGCGAAGATCAACAGGCAGACCAGCCCGACGATCATCCCGACCAGCCCGAGCGCGAGGCCGACCACGGTCGAGACCACGGTGAACACCCCGGAAATGCCGAGCGCGATCACCCCGACAACGCCTCCGATGAGGACAAAGGGCATGGCGCCCCAGCCTCCGCAAAGCGAAACGAAGAGCAGGACGGCGAGCACGATGAGCGAGATTTTCAGAAACGTCTTCATGGCGATGGCGGTTCGGGATTGCGTGAACACGAGAAATAACCCGGCCCGTGGCTGTCGGGTTGCAGAAGATTTCCGAAAAAACGTGTCCCCGCAAGGTGGACGCCGGCCTCCGGGCGGCGTTGTTTCTCGTTCGGCCTGTCGAGAGGCGTGGGTTTTGCTGTGGAGCGTTCGCGCAGCAGCGCGGTCGGGACGTCCGCGGCCTCCTTTATTGCCGGGCGCGCGGTTCGGGGTGAATGTCCATTTCGGGAGAAGTGTGCGCTCCCCGGAGGAATGCTCGATGTTAATCATCCGTATCGAATGCCATTACATATTCCGATCGACGCCGGCGGCTCGACGGCCTAAGCCAGCCTTTCGATGTCGAACGGAACCGATTGTGCTCTTCAACGCAGGCAGTCCGCCTCCCTTCGCCGCGCGCGGATGCTCGTGTGGCTTGGGTTTGGCTCCATCGTGGCGGCCGTTTCCACCGCTCAGGAATCGGCCGGGCCGATCGCGCTCCCCGAGTTTGTGTTAACCGACACGAGAGTTGCTCTGGATGAGCCGGCCGCGGGGATGGCGGCTCCGGTGTCCGCGCTTCGCTTCGAGCCGCGCGTGGATGTGCAGACCCGGAACTTCGCCGAGGCCCAGGGCGATGTCTCGATTCGCGGCGGCATTTTCGAAGGGACGGCGGTTCAGCTCGGAGGCGCGACGATCTTCGATCCGCAAACCGGCCACTATGCCACCGAGCTGCCGGTCCCGGCGGGGATGTTGAGCGCGCCCGTGGTCAGGACGGGGGCCGAGCACGCCTTCTCGGGCATGAACGCGACCGCGGGCACGATCGCCTACCGTTGGAAGCCGATCGAGGACGGCGGGAGAATCTCGGTCGGTTTTGGCAACGGCTCGCTCAACCGGCAGTCGATCCACGCCGGCCGTGTTTTCGGCGAGATCGGATCGACGGGCCGCCGGCTCGCGGCCGATGGCGAGATCGCGCGCTCCGAGGCCGATGGCACGATCAAGGACGGCGACCACGATTTCTTCCGCATCGCGGGCCGGGTGGAGATATCCGGCGAAGCGACGCGGACGCAGCTTTTCGCCGGTCATCAAAAGAAGTTCTTCGGCTGGCCCAATCTCTACACGCCGTTTGGTGTCGCCGAAACCGAGGACATCGAAACGACGCTGCTCATGCTCACGCACCATGCGCGCCGCGGGGAACAGAGCTTCGAAGGCGGCGCGTGGTTTCGGCGCAACACGGACGATTACGAATTCGATCGTTATCGTCCCGGGCTTTTGAACCCCTACGAGCACGAGACGCGCGTGGCGGGCGCGTTCGCCGAGATGAGCGCGCCGCTGGCGGGCTGGGAGGCGACGATGCGCGGCGAGTTTTCCGCCGACCGGATCGAGTCCACCAGCCTGACCGAGGGCCGCTTCAACTCGCGTTCCTACTGGCGGCTCGCCGCGCTTGCCGCGCGTCACTGGGCGCAAGGCGCGGGCGGCGATCTCGAGTTGCGCGTGGGCGGCGCCTTCGACGACACCAATCGCGAAGGCTCGACCTTCTCGCCCATCGCCGCGCTCGCCTGGACGCGGCCGGCGTCGGGCGGGGGCGCGACCCTTCGCGTCCATGTCGAGGCGAGCCGGGCGTCACGAGTTCCTGGATACACCGCGCTCAACTCGCCGGCGGATGGAGGGCTTTTCCGCGGCAACCCGGACCTCGGGCGCGAGAAGTCCGCCAATCTGGAAACCGGTTTCCAGCTCCGCTCGGCCAACTGGAGCGCGCACGCGGCCATCTTCCGGCGTGACGACGATCCGCTGGTGGACTGGACCTTCGCGGCCACGGCTCCGAACGCGCGCTCGGCCCGCGAGGTCGCGACGGAGACGTGGGGCGTCGAGCTTGCCATCGCGCGGACGTGGGAGCGCGCGCGCGTCGTCGCCGGCTACACGTGGCTGGAGAAGGACGCCGACTATTTCGGCGCGCCGGTGGACGCCAGTTTCTACGCGCTGAACTTCGCGCGCCATCGTTTCACCCTCGCGATCACCGCGGATCTCGGCCGCGGATTCGAAGTGCGCTCGGACAACGAATGGCGCGTTCAGGAAGAGAACCTGTTGCGAACCATCGGCGGGGACGACGCGCTGCTGAGTTCCGTAGGTATTTTCTGGATACCGCCGGGCTCGAGCGCATGGGAGTTCTCGCTCGTGATCGACAATCTCTGGCAGAGCGACTTCCAGGAACTCCCCGCCGTCCCCGCCCCGGGCCGGCAGGCGGCGTTCAGCGTATCCAGATTTTGGTGACGGATTTTTTTAACCGCTGATGGACGCGAATGGACGCCGATTTTGTTCGCGTCCATTGGCATCCATTCCCTTTGGGTCGGATACCCCGAAGCTTGCTTCGGCCTGGATTTCCTGGAGGGACGCCCTCCGTGTCGTCCGCCGATCCCGGACCGGACCAGACAGAGCTGGTCCCTCCATTTCAAACCTTGTCCTCATCTCCCTGGAGGGACGACGCCGTGTCGTCCGGTTGGAGAAACGAGAGCCGGGGGTATTCGCGGACCGGACGGAGCCGGTCCCTCCAATGCCGCGGGGCTTGCCCCGCGGATCTTTACTGGCGGTTGAAACCACTCAGCGCTGCTGGTCGTAGAGCGCGCGATAGACGGGGTTGTCGCGGTGGAGGGATTCGTGGTTGCCGGAGCCGATGATCCTGCCGTTTTCGAAGACGAGGATGAGGCTGGCGTTGCGGATCGTGCTGAAGCGGTGGGCGATGATGAAGACCGTCTTTCCGACCACGAGCCGCGCGAGCGCATGCTGGATCATGACCTCGCTCTCGGCGTCGAGGGCCGAGGTCGCCTCGTCGAGGATGAGGATGGGCGCGTTGCGCAGGAAGGCGCGGGCGAGCGCGATGCGCTGGCGTTGTCCGCCGGAAAGACTCGCCCCGCGCTCGCCCACGATCGTGTGGTATCCATCCGGCAACGACAGGATGAAATCGTGGATGCACGCATCGCGGGCGGCCGCCTCCGCTTCGTCGCGCGAGGCCTGCGGGCGGCCGACGAGGATGTTGGCGAGCACGGTGTCGTTGAACAGGAGCGAGTCCTGCGGCACGATCGCGATCTGCCGTCGCAGGTCGGCGAGGCGAAACCGGCGGACGTCGGCGCCGTCGATCTTCACCGCGCCGGCGGTGGCGTCGTAGAAACGCGGCACGAGGTTGGCGAAGGTCGATTTGCCCGCGCCGCTCGGGCCGACGAGCGCGCAGACCGTGCCGGCGGGGATCGAGACCGAGACGTCGATCAACGCGGGCGCCTCGCCGTAACTGAAACTCACATGCTCGAACGCGATCCCGCCGGTCGCGCGATCGAGTTCGAGCGGATCGGGCGGGTCGGTGATGTCGAGCGGCTCGTCGAGCACGGCCTCGATCCGGTCGAGCGCGGCTTCGCCCCGGCGCAGTTCGTTGCTGATGAGGCCGAGTTTTTTCACCGGCTCGTAGCTCATGTAGAGCGCGCCGACGAGCGCGAGAAAGGTTTCCAGCGGCATGTTCACGCGGTGGGCGAGAAGGAGCGTCAGCGCGATCCCGACGGCGGAGATGAACTCGATCGTGGGCGAGAGCGCCTGCGCGTACTTCACCACCTTCATTTGCAGGCGGAAGAGATTGCGGATCGTCGCTCGGAAACGGGAGATCTCCCGCCCTTCCAGGCCGAAGGCGCGCACCTCGCGCACCGCGCCGAGATTCTCGCTGAAATGCGCGGTGACCGATCCCATTTCCTTCTGCACCTCGCGGGCGCGGCGCAGCAGTTTTTTGCCGACATAACGGATCGGAAAAACCGTGAGCGGGATCAACGCGAGCCCGCCGAGGATGACCCAGACATCCGGGTTTTTCGTCGCGAGATAGACGATGGCCGCGAGCGCGCTGAGGAGCGTGACGGGCTGTTTGAAGGCCTCGTTGGCCACGAGCGTGAGCGTGACCTGCAACTGATTCGTGTCCGCCATGCCGCGCGAGATGAGATCGCCGGCGGTGTTGCGGCCGAAAAACGCGAGCGGCAGGTGCTGCAGCCGCGCGAAGTAGCGCGTGCGGATCGCCTCGAGGATGCGCACGCCGCAGAGTTGGATGAGGTAGCTGTTGCCGTAGCCGCCGAGCCCGCGGGCGAGGAAGACGGCGGGCAGCCAGAGTATATAGAGCGCCAGCTCGCGCAGCGGCACCTCCATCGCATGCGTCGCCGGATCCTCCGCGAAGATCTTCGGAAAGATCTCGTTCATCGCATAGGGCAGCGCGAAGCCGCTCGCGATGCCATAGACCGCCGCGCACAAAAGCGCGCCGGCCAGCGGCCAGCGCACGTCTTTGACGAGTTGCAGGTAGGGCAGGAAGCGTTTCACGGCAGGAAGGAGTGAGGGAGTAAGGGAGTGACGGAGTAAGGGAGACAAGCTCCGGTAGTCTGCTGCAAGGTTCCCTCCCTCCCTTTCCCTTATTCCCTCCGATCAATCCTTCGACGCGCGGACATCGAGGGCGTCGCGGAGGCCGTCGCCGAGGAAGTTGAGCGAGAAGAGGGTGAGCGAGAAGATTGTGCCGGGAAACACGAGCAGCCAGGGAAACTCCTCCATCTTGTCCGCGCCCTCCTTGATCAGCGACCCGAGCGAACTCATCGGCGCCTGCACGCCGAGGCCGAGGAAGCTGAGAAACGCCTCCAGCAGCATCACCGCGGGAATCGTCAGCGTGGTGTAGACGATGACCGGCCCGATCGCGTTTGGGATCATGTGGCGCGCGATGATGCGGCTCTTGCGCAGCCCGAGCGAGAACGCGGCCTCGATGAACTCCTGCCGCCGCAGGGCCATGACCTGGCCCCGGACGATCCGCGCCATGGTCAGCCACTCGACCGCGCCGATCGCGGCGAAGAGGATGAGCAGGTTCCATGTGGGCCCGAGGTTGTATTGCTTCGCGAAGGCATCGCTGAAAACCATGAGCAGGATGACGAAGATGGTGAACGGCAGCGCGTAGAGAATATCGACCACGCGCATCATCACGGCGTCGAGTTTCCCGCCGTGGAAACCCGCCACCGCGCCCCACGCGACGCCGATGGTGAGCGAGACAAATGTCGCGCACAGCCCGACCGCGAGCGAGATGCGGCCGCCGTAAAGAAGGCGCGCGAGCATGTCGCGCCCGAGCACGTCGGTCCCGAGCCAGTGTTCCGCGCTGGGCGGGCTGGCCCCCAGCTCGAGGTCCACTTCGCGATAAGTCGTCGAGATGACCCACGGCCCGATCGCGCACACGAGCGCGAAAAACACGATGAACACACCGGCGACGACGGCGAGGTGGTTCTTGCGCAGGCGGCTCCACGCATCCTTCCAGAGTGACGTTCCGACCTCGGCGTCGGCGATCGGCGCGCCGGTGGGATCGGCGATTGCGGCGGGCGTTTCCATGGCCGGTTTCATTCGAGCCGCAGCTTCGGGTTGAGCCACACGACCGCGATGTCCACGAGCAGGTTGAAGGAGATGATGAGCGCCGCGTAGAGGATGACCGTGCCGGTCACGAGCGTGTAGTCGCGATTGAAGGCGGAGTTCACGAACTCACGGCCGAGCCCGGGAATCTGGAATATGGTTTCGATCACAAACGAGCCGCTGATGATCCCCGCCAGCGCCGGTCCGAGAAACGACACGACCGGCAGCAGGCCGCCCTTGAGCGCGTGCTTCAAGATCACGCGCGCCTCGCTCGCGCCCTTCGCCCGCGCCGTGCGGATGAAGTCCTGCGAGAGGATCTCGCGCATCCCGCCGCGTGTGAGCCGCGCGATGTAGGCCGCGTAAACTCCGCCGAGCGTGAGCGCGGGGAGCACGCGGTCCTCGAGCCCGTACCAACCCGAGGCGTTGAACCAGCCCAGACCGATCGCGAAGAGCAGCACGAGCAACGGACCGAGCACGAATGTCGGCAGGCAGATCCCGGCCATCGCGAAGGACGACGGAATGTAGTCGAGCGCCGTGTTCGGCTTGAGCGACGACACCACGCCGGCCGTCAATCCGAGGACCAGCGCGACGAGCAGCGCCCACGCGCCCAGCTCGAGCGAAACGGGGAGCTTGCTCGCGATGATTTCGTTCACCGTCCGGTTTGGGTATTTGAACGAGGGGCCGAGGTCGCCCTTCAAGAGCGCGCCGAGGTAGTCGAGGTATTGCGCGCCGAGCGGCTTGTCCAAGCCGTAGTGCGCCTCGAGGTTGCGCAGCACCTCCGGCGTCACCGCCTTCTCCGCGGAGAAAGGTCCGCCGGGGACGAAGCGCACCATGAAAAAAGTGACGGTGATCAGAACGAAAATCGTCGGGATGGCCTGGAAGAGCCGTGTGGCGATGAATCGAAACACGCGAGTGGCTTCGAGGGTGAAGCGTGAAGGGTGAAGAGTGAAGAGTGAAAAGAGAGCGCGCGGCTTTTCACAGAGCTGGTTGGTTCTGTCCT
>CAZFCY010000167.1:0-10519 GCA_964517665.1 uncultured Opitutaceae bacterium
CCCTCCAGCGCCTCGATGCCTGTCGCGCGCGTCGATCGTGATGGTGATCGTGTTTGCCGTGCCGGGCGTGGCGTCGCCGCTCGCGATCGCGGGCGGGAACGGGCCGGCGCCGGACAAGGCGCCGCCGCGCGCGGACGTGAGCGTTTCGGGGGCCGGTTTTTTCACGAATCGCGAGCTTCGCGAAACGCTCGCCCTCCTCGAGACGGAAGACCAGCCGCTCACGCGCATCGACGCCGCCTTCATCGAGGATGCGGTTGTCCTGCTCCAATCCGCGCTCGAGCAGGACGGCTTTCTTCGATCCTCGGGGACCGCGGTGGCGCGCGCTCGTGGCGAAGTGATCGGCCGCTTTCCGTGGAACCCGGGCGAACTCCCGGCTCCGCCGCGCGGCCTGGATGGCGACCAGGTCCGGTTCGAACTCGAGCCGGGCGTGCGCTACCGGTTTGCGAGCCTGGAATTCGAGGGCTTGAGCGCGTTTTCCGCGGACGAGGCGCGCCATTTCTTCATCGAGGAGGGGTTCCTTCTCGAGGGCGCGAGCGCGAAGCGTTTCACTCCCGGGGTTCTCAGCCGGGGCGTGAGCAACCTGCGCGAGCAGCTCACGCGCATGGGGTTTTCGGATGCGAGGGTGGACGTCGTTCAGGAGCGGCGCGACGACGCGACCGGCGACGTGGAGGTGATCGTGAGAGTCGATCAGGGTCCGCTGCATCTGGTCGGCGAGGTCCGCCCCCCGGCCGGCCTGCCGGCGGAGATCGCGGCCGGCGTGCAGGCCGTTTGCGCGGCCGCCTCGGGCGATCCGTGGTCGCGGATCTGGCAACAGGATTTCCTGCTCGCGGTCCGCTCCGCCGGCTACGCCCATGGCTACGCGCTGATCGAGGCCACGCTCGGAAACGCGAGGGAAGCGCGCGCCGGCGCCGATGTGCGGATGGATTTCGACCTGCAGGTCGAGGCCGGGCCGGGCGTGCGTGTCGGCAGCGTTTCCTTCGAAGGCGCGGACGACGTTCGCAACAGCGTGCTCGAGCGCGTCATCAATTTGAAGTCCGGCTCGCTCTTCGTCCGCAGCGCGATCGACGACGACCGGCTGCGCCTCGGCGCGCTCGGCGTCTTTTCCTCCGTGCGCGCGCAGGTGGCCGAGCGCGAGCCCGGCGTGTGGGATCTCACCTATGTCCTGACTCCGAACAAGCGCCTCGAGGCGAGCGTCCTCGCCGGGTACGGCAGCTACGAGCAGTTGCGCGTCGGGCTGGAGCTGTTTCACGCCAACGTGTTTGGCGGCGCGCACCGGGGCCGCCTGCAATTGATCCAGTCCATGAAATCGAGTTCGGGCGACTACCTGTATTCGATGCCGCAGATTTTCGGAACCGTGACCGACGCCTCGATTCGCGTCTTCGGCTTGAAGCGCGAGGAGGTGTCGTTCGATCGCGAGGAACTCGGCTCCAGCATCGGCCTGCGCCGCCGCCTCGCGCCGCTCGGCTCGGACGCGGCCGTGCGCTATCAATTCGAGTCGGTCGAAGCGGACATCACGGGCGACATCATCCCGGAGGATGTGCCGACGAATTCGCGCGTGGCTTCCGTGACTTTCGACCTCACGCGCGATCGCCGCGACAATCCGCTGACGCCGCGCGAGGGCATGTATCTTTCGCTCACGCTCGAAGCCGCGGCGCGCGCGATCGGAGGCGAGGTGGATTATCAACGGATGGACTTTCGCGGCTCCTGGCATCAGGCGATCGGAAACGCGCGCTGGGCGCACGTGGGATTGCGCCATGAGCTGCTCTCGCGGATCGGCGCGAAGGGAGGCGAGATCCCGTTTGCCAAGCGCATCTTCCCGGGCGGTGAAAGCTCCCTCCGCGGTTTCCGGGAGGGCCGGGCGTCCCCGCGCAACGACGATGGACTGATCATCGGCGCGGAGGTTTCCACGGTGCTGAACCTCGAACTCGAGCAGGCCCTGACGCAAAACCTCTCGGCCGTGGCCTTCGTCGATGCCGGCCTGACCGGTGAGCGGCTCGAATCCTGGCCGGGCAGGGAGGTGCGCGTCAGCGTCGGCCTCGGGTTGCGCTACAACACGATCATCGGCCCGGCGCGCCTGGAATACGGCCACAACGTCGTCAAGGAAGCCGGCGACCAGATCGGCGAACTCCACTTCGCGCTCGGTTTTCCCTTCTGAGGAAGAAGCGTCGGTCGAACGAACGCAAAAGCGGCGATGAATCGCCCGCACTCCAGAAGGGGCGCCGCCATATGGAGTGCGGCGATTCATCGCCGCTTTCAATACGCCCATCGCCTCCAAGCACATGGCGCCACGAGGTGGAGCCACTCGCCACTCGCCACTCGCTTCTCGCTTCCCCTAGCTTCGCGCGGTGGCCAGTCCTCCAGGATCGATCTGCATTTTCAGGTTGTCGGCGCTGGGCGATGTCACGCACGTCGTGCCGGTCGTGCGGACCTTGCAACGGGCCTGGCCGGAGACGCGGTTGACGTGGGTCATCGGGCGCGTGGAGCACAAGCTCGTGGGCGACATCGCGGGCGTGGAGTTCATCGTCGTGGACAAACGCGCGATGGGCGCCGCCTGGCGCGGATTGCGCGCCGCGCTGGCGGGCCGGCGTTTCGACGCGCTCCTGCAGATGCAGATCGCGTTGCGGGCGAACCTCCTTTCCACCGCGGTTCGCGCGAAGACGCGGGTCGGCTACGACAGGGTCCGCGGGCGCGAGCTGCACGGATGGTTCATCAACACCCGCATTCCCCACCGCGCGAACCAGCATGTGCTCGACGCGCTCGGCAGCTTCGTGGAACCGCTCGGCCTGCGGCAGGCGGAGGCGCGCTGGGATCTGCCCGTTCCGGACGAGGCGCGGGCGTTCGCGGAGGAGCATCTTCCGGGTGGCCAGCGCACGCTCGTGATCAGCCCCTGCTCGAGCTACGTGACGCGCAACTGGAACGCCGCGGGCTACGCCGCGGTGGCCGAACACGCGGCGCGCGCGCACGGCTTCCGCGTCGTTCTCGTCGGCGGCAATTCCGGGATCGAGCGCTCGATGCGCGACGCGATCCTCGCCCGCGCGCGCTCGCCCGTCGTGGATCTCGTGGGCAGGGACACCTTGAAACGCCTGCTCGCGGTCCTGGCGCGGGCCGATGTCGTCCTCGCGCCGGATTCCGGCCCGATGCACTTCGCGAACGCGATGGGCACACCCGTGATCGGCCTGCACGCGCCCAGCGATCCCGCGCGAAGCGGGCCCTACCATTTTCAGCGCCTGTGCGTGAACCATTACGACGAGGCCACGCGAAAGTTCCTTGGCCGGCCGGCATCCGAATTGCGCTGGGGCAAGCAGGTGAAACTGCCCGGCGCGATGGACCTGATCCAGCCGGCGGAAGTGATCGCGATGTTCGACCGCTACGTCGCGGAGGGACGAGGCCCGGGAGGGCAGTAGGGGCAGTTGAAGTTATAAGTTTAAGTTGAAGTTGCTCCAGCGACTCGCGAGCTGTCACGCAACGCGCCGCTCTTCATCCACTTCAACTTGCAACTTAAACTCCGCCCTCAGGGCGGTAGTCCTCGTAGGACTTTTCCTCGATGAACTTCGAGCCGAGCGCGACGTTGATCTCGCGCTTGAGCCGGGCGCGTTCGTCGTTTTCGAAATAAACCGAGCGCGCCAGCCGGATGAACCCGTCGTCGAAGGCGCGCGCCCGTTCCTTCAACCGGATGTCGTCCTCGATCGCCCAGAGGCGTTCGTTCACCTGCTTGAGCGCGTCGTAGTGGACCGCGATGTCGCGCTCCGATTCAGGCGCCTGCCGCCAGGTCTGGCGGAGGGCCTCGAGTTCGCGGCGGATGTTGGCCAGCTTGGCCTCGTCGCGGATGCGCGCGCTTTTGATTTCGAGGATGGAGATTTTGTCGAGCAATTCGCCGAACGACACGGGCACGAGAATCTCGGTCATGCACGGAAGAGGACGGCCCCGGCCTGCGAGCGGCAAGGCTTTTGGGGCGCGGCGATTTTTTCAACGACGCATCCCACGGACGCGCAACGACATCGCCCCCGCCCGGCGGCGCCGCTGTTGCGCGAAGCTTGCGCGGCCCGGCGTTTGCTCTCCAAACAAAGTGTCTGACAGCCCGCCGGGGCAAAACGCATTTTCGCGTGAACCCCCGCGCCTGCCGCTTGTCCCAGACCACGCTCGCTCGCGGCGCCCGACTGCCCGACCATGAATCAAACGCCAGCAAACCAGCCGATCCCTCCGCCCAAATCGCCGTGGTGGCCGCTGTTTGTCGTCGGAGCCGGCGTGATCGGCGCGCTCCTGCTCGTCCGCTGGGCCACGCTCACACCCGTGCGAACCCAGGCCGGGGGAACCGCCCAGGCGTCGAGCGAGGCCAGCGAGGCGGAGTGGGCGATCACGAGGGAAACACTCGTCACCTTCGATCCGGGCCGCGTGTTGGCGGAAGGCGATGCGATCAACGCGATCGACGCGACACTCTGGACGCGCCTGACCGACGCGGCGCGCGCATCCGTCGGGAAAGGCCCCGAGGAGACGCGGCGCTTTGTCTCCGCCCTCTTCACCGCGCTCGACGAGCGCACGCCGGGCGACCGGCTGGCGGTGCTCGGGCGGTTTTTCGAGATGCAGGTGGACGTCGATCTCGGGCTGCCGTTCATCCCGGCTGCCGGTGGGACGTTGTCTTCGTGGCCGACCCTGCGCGTGGCGCTCTTCGACTATCTTTCCACGCGCGACATGGCGGCGACCGGCGTGCTGGCCGACAGTTGGATCCGCGTCCGGCCGGGCAATCCGGCCGAATGGGCCGTGGCCCTGCGCGAACTCGCCGCCGGGCAATCCGCCGTGGATTGGCCGCCCGCGATCCGCGAGTGCGTCTACCTGCTGGTGGAAAACGAGGCGTGGGCCGCCGCGCCTCCGGCCGGCTGGGTGGAGGCGCTCGACGTGATCGCGGCGGGCGGGGCAGTCGAGTTTCTCCCGAAGGTGTCCCGCCTCGCGCAACGCGATCAGGCGCGCGCGACGCAGCAGGCGGCGCACGCCGTGCTGGAGGGGCTGGTGTGCGCCGCGCCGCGCCAGGTGCTGGAGGCGCTCAACCTCGACACCTCGCTCTTCGCCCAAAGCTCGGGCCTGCGCGCCGCGATCTGCGCCCGCGCCGACGTGCGCGTGCCGGAGCAACTGCGCGCGCTCGAAGTCTATCTCCGCCGCGCCGACGTCCTGCCGGGCGAACGCGCGCAGTTCACCGCGCAGTTTCCCCACCATCGCGCCTCGGCCATGCCGCGGCTGCTCACCGCCATGCCCGCGCAAACGCCGGAGGACATCGCCGCGCAGGACGCCGCCACCGTGGAGCAGATCGATCGCTGGCTGACGGACGCGCATTTCGACGCCTGGCGCGCCGCATTCGAAAAAATCCGCGCGCGCCTTGCCCCGTCTTCGTAGCCTCTCTTCGGAGCCTCATTCCGATCCCGTAGCCCTGCCCGGGAGGGCAGGGATGGGAAGGCCGGAAGGCGATGGCGGGAGGGCTGCTGCGCGCGGGTGAGTTTGTCGGTCGAACCAACGCCAAAGCGGCGATGAATCGCCGCTTTTTCTCTCGCGCAGGAAGAAGCTGCCGCGGAGCGTGGGCGGAATGCTGGCACGCTGTCAGGATGGCTATGAGGAGCTGCTCGCGCGCGAATTCGCGGGCGCGGGGCTGCGCGGCGTCGATTCGGGCGGCGGCTGGGCGCTGACGGACGGCGTGGCAGCGGGGCCGTCGCCGGACTGGTGTTTCGCGCACGCGACATTTTCCGCGCCGGAAATCGTCGAGGGCGGCTCGGTCAACGCGCTTGCGGCGGGCATCGCGGAGCGGTTCTTCGGCTCGGCGCGCAACGAGCGATTCGACGGCCCGTGGCCGTTGCTCGTGACGACCGCGAGCGGGCTCGACGGCCTGGGCCGGCGCGCCTCGGCGGTGGAGGCGGCGGCGCGGGAGCTGTTGAAAAAACGCATGGCGCGCGTCGCCCGGCTCGCGACCGGCGAGGCTCCGCGCGCGGGCGTGGCGCGCGGGCTGTTCGTCTGCTTCACCGATTTCGGGCGGGCTTTCGTGTCGCGCGAGGCGTGGTTTGGCGGGCAGCGCCGGATGGCGGACGATCCGGCGGCGCCTTCGCGCAGTTACCTGAAAGTCGAGGAAGCCTACGGCGTGCTCGGCCGCGAACCTTGCGAAGGGGAAACCGTGGTCGATCTCGGCGCGGCTCCAGGGGGATGGAGCTTCAGCGCGGCGCGGCGCTCGGCGCAGGTGATCGCGATCGACAACGGCCCGCTCAAGGGCGGCGCGCTCGCGCACCCGCGCATCGAGCACCGGCGGGAGGACGCCTTCGGGTTTCGGCCCGGCGCGCGCGGGCGTTTCGACTGGCTCTTTTGCGATCTGGTCGAGGATCCGCATCATGTGCTGCGGTCGATCGTCGAGCCGTGGTTGCAGGGCGGCTGGTGCCGGTGGTTTGTCGTCAATCTCAAGTTCGGGCGCGCGGACGCGATCGCGCTGCTCGGGGAGGCGCGCCGGCGGCTGGGGCCGGGATGCGCGGTGTTGCGCGCGCGGCATCTCTTCCACGACCGCGAGGAGTTCACGCTGGTCGGCGAGGCGCGAAACACGCAGCGTGGTCAGGGGACAGGAGACAGGGAGCAGGTGTCAGCCTCGGGGGATACGCTTCCCTGATCCCTGAAAACGGGGCTGCAACGAGCGATGACGATGCGACGAGAGATTCCGGTGTGCGGGATGAAGGCGGTGACCGCGGTGTTCGCGCGGCGGCCGGAGTGCGTGAAACGGCTCTTCTTCGAGCCGGAAACCGGCCGCGCCGCGGGCGAGTTCTGCAAGCTCCTGGCGCGGGAGAAGCGCGTTTATCGGCAGGTGCCGGTGGATGAGCTCGAGCGCATCGCGGGCACGGTGCACCACGGCGGGATCGTCGCGATCACGGAACGGGAGTTCGCCGGCGAGATCACTCCGGAAGAGATCGCGGAATGGTCGCGCGCGCGCCGCGGCATCATCGTGCTCGATCGCGTGGGCAACCCGCACAACCTCGGCGCGATCGTCCGGACGGCGGCGTTTTTCGGCCTGCCGGCGGTTGTTTGCGGCATCGCGCGCGAACAGGCGCTGCCGGGCGAATCCACCTACCGCGTGGCCGAGGGCGGCATGGAATATGTCGATGTGCGCCCGGTGCGCGGCCTGCCGGACTTTCTGCGGGCGATCCGGCCTCAATATCAAACCGTGGGCGCGGCGCTGCAGGGGCAGCCGCTCGATCGCATCGCCGCCGGATCACGCGGCGCCGGCGGCCGGCCGGTCGCGCTCGTCCTGGGAAACGAGGAACGCGGCCTCGGCGGCCCGGTGTTGGCGGCGTGCGAATTGCGCGCGCTCATCCCCGGAACGGGCGCGATCGAATCGCTCAATGTCTCGGCCGCCGCCGCGATCCTCATGCACTGGTTTTTCGGCCGGGGTTGAGCGCGGGAAAGAGGAGCGGCATCGCGCGGGAGGTCGATCGCATCCCCCGCGCCCGCCCGGTTCACCTCGAGGCGGCCGTGGCGGGGGAGGCTGTCGCGAGCGAGTGGTTTCGCAGCCGGAAAAATCTTTCGCCGCAATACATCATCGGCGCGATGAGAAGGCCGACGAGCAGGACAAACGCGACCGTCCCCACGCCGACCGGCCCGCCGAGGAGAAGGGCGCCGCTGATGAATCCGACCTCGAAGACCATCTTCGCCGTGGTGAAGCGCCAGCGAAAGCGGTTGACCAGTGTCAGCGCGACCAGGTCCATGATGCGCACGCCGATGCCGCTCATGATGATGAGCGCGCTTGCCATCGCAACCATGAGGAGGCCGGCGACCAACAGCAGCCAGGGGTGGCCCGGGACGGCGCCGAGGTGGTTCCAGAGATCGATCAGGTAACCGACGCCGATCATCGTGGCGAACGAGGTGACGGGCGGAAACCGGCGGTTCCAATACGTCCACAGAAGCAGAAACCCGATTGCGATCGTGCCGGAAGCCGTTCCGATCAACGCGCCCGTGCGCGTCGAGAGGGCGATGGCGAGCGCGTCGAGCGGATCGGCGCCCAGGCCCGAGTCGATAAAGAGCTTGGCCCCGGCGGAAAACAGGAGGCAGCCGATGATATAGCCCGCCCACCTCCTTATATCGGCGTGGAGGGCGGTTCGCGCCGGGCCCGGTCGATGGAGCGTGGCGATCATCGCGGACGCGCGCGGGGGGAGGCCGGGGGCGCGACTGTATTTGATTTATGAATACGCATGGACGGCCTCGCCGCGCCCTGCGCGAAGATCGTCCCGGGCGAATCGCGGCGCTCGATGATCCGCATGAGCGCCGCCTCGAGCGCGGCGCGCTTTTCCGGCGGCATCGCCGGCCGTCGCGAACGGATTGCGGCAGGCCGGCGGTCGTCCGCGTCCGGCGCGGACACGGGTCCTGGAGTGGGTGGTTTCATGCGTGGTTTTCCTGGTTCGGCGCCGCTTCGATCATGTCGTCGAGCAGCAAATCCTCCACGGCCGCGGCCATGCGCGCCACGGTCGGGTGTTCGAAGATGAAACGGGCCGGCGCCTCGATCCCGAAAATCTCGCGCACGCGCGCCATCAGCCGCGCGCCGATGAGCGGGTTCCCGCCGAGCGCGGCAAACTCGTCGTGAATGCCGAACGCCGTGGCGGGAAGCGCGCGCCGCCAGAGCGCGAAAAGGATTTCCTCCGCCTGCGTCGCGGGCGCCGTGTCGCTGCCGCCGGCGGCGAACGCCGTTCGCGACGGATCGGGAAGCGCCTTCACATCGATCCTGCCGTTCGCGGTGAGCGGCAGTTCCAGAAGAAAAACGAACGCCGCGGGGATCACGCCGCCCGGCCATCGTTCCCGCAGGAAACGTCGCAGGCAGGCCTCGGTCCCGTCGTTGCTCGAGGCGGTGGCGGCGACCACGTAGGCAACGAGGCGGCGTCCGGCCCCGCTGTCCTCGCGCGCCACGACCGCGGCGCGCCGCACGGCGGGATGCGCCGCGAGCCGCGCCTCGATCTCCCCCGGCTCGATCGGGTGACGCTGGATGTTCACTCCGCGGTCGTCGCGGCCGGGAAGCTCGATCCCGCCATCGGGAAGACACCGCGCGCGGTCGCCGGTCCGACAAAGCCGCGCGCCCGCGCGCCGGCGCGATGGTGGCGCTCGCCGTGGCTCGCCATCGGGTGGGGCATGATTCCGACCGGGGCGTTGCGCGGGTGAAAATGGGACGGCGCTCCGGCGGCGTGGAAGGGGGCGAGGGTTCATTTGTATCTAGGAAAACGGATGGAATCCATTTTTCTAAAATAAAATGCGCCACCCGCATCAGGCTCCCGCCTGATCACGCCGTGGGTGATTTCATCCAGGAACCGCCGCGACTCGCTCGTGAAGCGATCTGCCCCGCATCGGCCCGCGCGCCGCGAGCATGTCTCCGTCTCGTTTGTTTTCGCGCTTTCCCCTTTTGCCGCCCTCATCCGCAGCCATGATATCCGGGCATTCTTATGAGAGTTCCGATCCTTCTGGCTGTATTGACGCTACTGAGCGCATGCGTGAGCACGGATCCGGTCACACGCGCTCTCCAATCCGCCACGCTCGGCGCGCCCCTTCCCGGGGCGGAGGCCGCAGACCCCGAATATGGCTACACACCCGAAAAGCCGATCAAGGTCGGCGGGGTGACCGAAGGCCCTGCCAGGGAACGCGCCTTTCTCGCGGAACTGCGAGGACCGGAAGGAGAGACAGTCCGCTTCGAGCGTCTCGGCTCGTGCTGCCCGTTCCCATCGCGCAACGGAATAATGGGGAGTGGCCTGCTGGATATTTATCTGGTGTGGACCGGGTCATCCACGGAGCCCAAGACGCTTTATCTGAATATGTATGAATACGAGGCGCCGATGGTTCCTCTCGGATTCACAAAAAGTGGAGGTTGACCAGGCGCTGGCCGGTTGAACGCGTCCGCAATCCAGGACGTCCACCGCATTTTACACTCGTCGCTCGGATGCTCTCACGGGTAGCGTCCGACAGACATGAAGGTTTGGACTGCGATCACGCTCGGATTGGCAGTGCTGCTTGTCGCGACGCACGCGGACGTTTTGTGGCGGGCGTATTCACCTCAGCGGGATCCGAATGGCTATGAGCAGATGGTGCTGTTCTTTTATGGTCTGCCCCTTGCGGTCGTGGTTGTGATCACAGCCATGGTGGCGTTGAAAACGACGAAGAAAAAGAGGTTCCGGGTTCCCCTGGCCGTCGGTTCGCTTCCGATTGTGCCCTGGCCGACGATGCTTGTTCTGGAGCTTCTGAGAGTCGTGCCATGACGAGCGGAAGACCGGGCAAGGGTCAGGCAAAACGGGTCATGTCTTGCCCTTCACCTTTTCGCTCCGTTGCCTGGACGCATCAGGGCAGCACGGGTCTGCTGCCCGAAAAAAGCATATGACGAATCTTACCGGATGCCTTTCAGACCCTGAGAATACGGCAACCCTCGACGCAACGAGTTTTCAGCAAGACGATCTCAGTCTGATCGGCCGGCACACATCAGTGAACGGGCTCAACCAGATCAATCCGGGCAGCGGCGGCGGCTTCACCTACG
>CAZFCY010000168.1:0-2761 GCA_964517665.1 uncultured Opitutaceae bacterium
AAACACTTTGTGAAAAATTTCACAAAGTCCCCTTGAACTTCCAAAACGGCAGTCCGATACTCCGAAATCCGGCAATCCTCCCTCTTCGGAGACGGTCCGGGACCGCCATGGCGACCACCTCACGCGAGATCGAAGTTCAGGACACGGCCTCCCGGGGGGCCGCGGCCTTGGAGGGCTACCAGGCGACGACCGAGGATCTCGTCGGCGAGAAGCTGGTCCTGAACATGGGCCCTTCGCACCCGGCCACCCACGGGGTGCTCCGCATCGTCCTCGAGATGGACGGCGAGGTCATCACGAAGGCCGACCCCGACGTCGGCTACCTGCACCGCGGCGACGAGAAGATCGCGGAGAACATGCAGTACAACCAGTTCGTGCCCTACACGGACCGGCTCGATTACCTCGCCCCGCTCGCGAACAACGTCACCTACGCCATCGCGGTCGAGCGGCTCGCGAAACTGGAGGTGCCGCCGCGCTGCCAGGCGATTCGCGCGCTCATCTGCGAGATGGCGCGCATCTCCTCGCACCTGCTCGGCGTCGGCGTTTACGCCATGGATACGGGCGCGATGACGGTGTTTCTCTACACCTTCACCGAGCGCGAAAAACTCTACACCCTCTTCGAGGAGCTGACGGGCGCGCGCTTCACCACCAGTTACACGCGCATCGGCGGGCTCGCCCGCGACGTTCCCGAAGGATGGCTCGGCCGCGTGGCGAAGTTCTGCGATGAAGTCCTGCCGGTCGTCGACGAAGTGGACGCCCTGCTCACGCGCAACCGCATCTTCCTCGACCGCACCGACGGCGTCGGCGCCATCTCGAAGGAGGACGCCATCGCCTACGGCCTGACGGGGGCCAACCTCCGCGCCTGCGGCGTGCCGAGCGACCTGCGCAAGGACAAGCCCTACACCGGCTACGAGAACTACGAGTTCGACATCCCGGTCGGCACGAAGGGCGACTGTTTCGATCGTTATATCGTGCGCCTCGAGGAGATCCGGCAGAGCGTGCGCATCGTGCGCCAGATCATCGCCAACCTGCCGGACGGCCCCTGGTACGCCGAGGATGCGAAACGCATCTTCGCGCCGCGCAAGGAAAAGATCCTCACCAGCATGGAGGAGTTGATCCAGAACTTCATCCTCGTGACCGAGGGGCCGCAGATGCCGGCGGGCGAAGTTTATTTCGAATCGGAAAACCCGAAGGGCGCGCTCGGCTTTTTCATTATATCAAAGGGCGGCGGCGTGCCGTATCGCCTCAAGATCCGCGGGCCGTCCTTCAGCTCGTTGTGCATCCTGCCCAAAGTCGCGATCGGCTGCATGGTGGCCGATCTGCCTGCCATCCTCGGCAGCCTCGATTTCGTCATGGGCGAATGCGACCGCTGATTTTCACAGAAGGCGTGGCACAGAAGGAAACGAAGACAACAAAGGCATGACCGCCATACGAACGATCCATTGGATGCCGCAGGCCTGTATCCTTGAAGCTCATTCAACGAGGAGGCGTGCCTGTCGCGGATCCGGCCTTTGTTTCCTTCGTTATCTTCTGTGCATGTATTCTGCCTTCTTCCCAACGGAATGAACCTGAAGCCGGAAACGCTTTCCACGATCGAGCAACTCATCCCGCGCTACCCGCAGAAGCGGAGCGCGCTCATGATGGTTCTCCACGAGATCCAGGCCGACCAGGGGCACATCTCGAACGAGGCCATCGAATGGGTCGCGCAGAAGCTCGATCTCCAGCCGATCAACGTCCTCGAGGTGGTCACGTTCTTCCCATCCTACCGGCAGGAGAAACTCGGCCGCTGCTGGGTGCGCGTCTGCCGCACGCTCTCCTGCGCGTTGATGGGCGCCTACGCGGCCGGCGAGAAACTCGAGCAGGAACTCGGCTGCAAGATGGGCCACACGAAGGAGGACGGCTCGGTCACGCTCGAATACAGCGAATGCCTCGCCGCCTGCGGCACGGGGCCGGTCGCGCTGATCGACGAGGACCTTTTCGAAAACCTCACACCCGACAAACTCGGCCCCGTCGTCGCCGAGATCAAGAAACGCGCCGCCGGCGGCGTGCCCACGCCGACCAAGGGATGAAAGAGCGTAGGCAGGCAAGAGCGCAAGCGAACCAAAGCAAGAACCCAGAATGATGAATTCAGAAACCGGATACATCGCCGCCTCCCGACCTCATTCTGCATTCCACATGCTGCATTCATAATTCTTCTCCTGATGCCCGCCACCGAGACCAAACTTCTGCTCAAATACGCGGACGAGCCCGGATACACGCCGGGCATCGACAGCTACTTGAACGTCGGCGGCTACGAGATGTTGAAAAAAGCCGTCGGCATGAAGCCCGAGGCGATCCGCGGCGAGATCAAGGCCTCCGGCCTGCGCGGCCGCGGCGGCGCCGGTTTTCCCTGCGGCGTGAAATGGGATCTCGTCGATCGCAAGAGCGGCAAGCCGATCTATCTCATCGTCAATTGCGACGAGTCCGAGCCCGGCACGTTCAAGGACCGCCAGCTCGTGCACAAGGATCCGCACCAGCTCATCGAGGGCGTGATGATCTCCTGCTTCGCCAACGACGTGAAGCTCGCGGTCATCTACATCCGCGAGGAGATGCCGAAGGCGGCGAAGATCACGAACGCCGCGATCGAGGAAGCGCGGGCGAAGGGCTTCGTGGGCGAAAACATCTGCGGCTCCGGCTACTCCTGCGACGTCATCGTGCATCGCGGCGCCGGCGCCTACATCTGCGGCGAGGAAACGGGCCTGATCGAATCCCTCGAGGGCAAACG
>CAZFCY010000168.1:2771-10472 GCA_964517665.1 uncultured Opitutaceae bacterium
TTTCGACGTTGTTGACGATCGTCGGGCAGTTGTAGAGCCCGAGTCCCTCGAGGGCAAACGCGCGTATCCCCGGATCAAGCCGCCGTATTTCCCCGCGGTCCTCGGGCTCTACAACTGCCCGACGATCGTCAACAACGTCGAAACCCTCTGCAACGTCGTCCACATCCTGCGCCTGGGCGCGGTCGAGTACACGAAAATCGGCCGCCCGAACAACACCGGCACGCGCCTCTGGTGCGTGAGCGGCCACGTGCGGCGGCCGGGTTACTACGAAGTCGCGGGGATCACGATGGGGCAACTGCTCCACGACCTTTGCGGCGGCCCGCTGCCGGGGCGGCAGTTCAAGGCGATCGTGCCGGGCGGCGGATCGATGAAGATCCTGCGCTACGACGAAAAGTTCAAAGGCAAGAAATCCGACGGCGAGGTTTACGAATACGGCATCGACGACATCCCGCTCGACTTCGACGGCGTCGCCGCCTCGGGTTCGATGTCCGGTTCCGCCGGCATGATGGTCATGGACGACTCCGTCGACATCCTCGAGGCTCTGGCCAACCTCACGCAGTTCTACGCGCACGAGAGTTGCGGCCAGTGCACGCCCTGCCGTGAAGGTTCCCAATGGGCGCGCAAGATCACCGCGCGCATGTGCTCGGGCAATGCGAAGCCGGGCGACCTCACGACCCTTTACGACATGGCCGGCAACATCGGCGGGCGCACCATCTGCCCGATGGGTTTTTCCACCACCTGGCCGGTGCAGAGCTACATCGACAAATTCCGCGATGAAATCGAAGCCGCCGCCCGCGAGAATCGCTGCGGCATGCCGCGTGAAGCGCGGCTGATCCAGAAATGAGCGAGCCCAGGAAAGACGAAGGGTTGATCTCGGTGAACATCGACGGCGTCGATGTTCCGTGCCGCCCCGGCGAAAACATCGTCGAGGTCGCCGCCTCGATCGGGCGCGAGATCCCGCATTATTGTTACCACCCGAAGCTCTCGGTTTCCGGCAACTGTCGCATGTGCCTGGTCGAGATGGGTCTGCCCGGCAGGGATCGCGCCACCGGCAAGGCGCTGACCAACCCGGACGGCTCGCCGCTCATCCAGTGGTTTCCCGGCCCCGCGATCGCGTGCGGCACGAAGGCCTCGCCCGGCATGCACATCCGCACCAGTTCCGAGATGGTGAAGAAGTGCCGCGAGGGCGTGATGGAGTTTCTCCTCATCAACCATCCGCTCGACTGCCCGATCTGCGATCAGGCGGGCGAGTGCCGGTTGCAGGAGTTCTCGACCCACTACGGCACGGGCTACAGCCGCTTCCTCGAGCAGAAAAACGTGAAGCCGAAGCGCACCGTGCTCGGCCCCCGCGTGATCCTCGACGACGAGCGCTGCATCCTCTGCTCGCGTTGCGTGCGCTTCTCGAAGGAGATCGCGAAGGACGACGTGCTCGGCTTCGTCGATCGCGGCAGCTACTCGACGCTCACCTGCTATCCCGGGCGGATGCTGGAGAACAACTATTCGCTCAACACCGTCGATATCTGCCCGGTCGGCGCGCTCACGAGCACGGACTTCCGTTTCAAGATGCGCGTGTGGTTCCTCAAGCCCGTCCCGGGCATCGACACGGAGACGAGCGCCGGCTGCAACACCGAGGTCTGGAGCCGCGAAGGGAAAATCTACCGCATCACGCCCCGCCGAAACGACGAAGTGAACGACACCTGGATGCCGGACTCCGGCCGCATCCTCTACAAGCAGGTCGAGGCGGAAAACCGTCTCGGCCAGTCGCTTGTGCGCAGCCAGCCCGCCACGCTGGCCGACGCGCTCCGCGAAGCGACCACGCTGCTGCAAGCCGGCGGCCCGCTCGCGATCGTCGGCTCGGGCCGCAGCAGCGTCGAAGAACAGTTTCTCCTTCGGAAACTCGCCGTCGCGCTCGGCGGGGTGAAACCGCAACTCGTCAGCCGGGTGGGCGAGGGCGACGATCTTCTGCTTTCGAAGGACAAGAACCCGAACGTGCGCGGCGCGCTCGTCACCGGTTTGATCGATGCCCTGCCGGAGCCGCGGCTCGCAGGCCTGGCGCAGGATATCGACGCGGGGCGCGTGAAGACTGTGCTCGTCGTGGGCGAGGATCTCATCGCCGCCGGCTTGAGCGAGGCGCAACTGGCGAAGGTCTCGATCGTCTGCGTCGGCACGCATCTCGATGCGACGGCAGCGAAAGCCGCGGTCGTGCTCGCCGGGCTGACGGTCTTCGAGAAGTTCGGCAGCTTCATCAACCAGCAGTTTCGTCTGCAAAAATTCCGCCGCGCCGTGCCCGGGCCGGCGGCAGCGACGGACGATCTCGTCATCCTCGCCTCGCTGTTGGCGAACATCACCGGCGCCGAAGCGCCCTCGACGATCGAGAGCGTCTGGTCGGCGATGAGCGTGGAAGTGCCGGCGCTCGGGGGCCTGTCCTTCGCGCGCATCCCGGCGACGGGCCAGGTGCTCGACGCGGCGGCGTGGGCCGGCCTGCCATTCATCGAGGAAAAAATGCTGCACTTCGACCCCGCCGCGGCGCGCGAAACAGCGGGCGCGATCGCCTGAAGAAGACAACCGCCAATGAACGCTAATACACGCGAATATGCAGTCGGATGTGGCAGCCGACGTCAGGAGGCTGTTCTCAGATCCAGCGCCAAACCCAGCCTCGTGACCCCGGCTGCCACGAGAGGGACACGCACGTCTCTGTTTTCCATTCGCGTCCATTCGCGTCCATTCGCGGTTAAAAACCAACAGTGAACCTCACCGACATTCTCATCCGCTTCGGCCTCGGGCTGCTGACCATCTCGGTGGTGATGGGCGTCTGCATGTATGCCGTGCTGGCGGAGCGCAAGGTCTCGAGCTGGATCCAGGGCCGCGTCGGGCCGAACCGCACGAGTGTGCCGCTCATCGGATCGATTCCGATCATCGGGCGTTTCCTCACGCGGCTCGGCATTTTCCAACCCCTGGCCGATGGCGGGAAGTTTCTCTTCAAGGAGGACGTGATCCCGGCGCACGTGAACAAGGTCTACTACGTGCTCGCGCCGATCCTCGCCTTCGTGCCGGCGCTGGTCACGATCTCGGTCGTGCCCTTCGGCCAGTACGTGGACGCGGCCACGGGCACGGTGAAGACGATCATCCTCGCGAACGTCGATGTCGGCATCCTGCTCGTTTTCGCGGTCGCGTCGCTCGGCGTCTATTCGATCATCCTCGCCGGTTGGGCCTCGAACTCGAAATACCCGTTTCTCGGCGGCATCCGCGCCTCGGCGCAGATGATTTCCTACGAACTGGCGATGACACTCGCGATCGTGCCGGTCTTCATGTGGGTCAACGCGCCGGGCACGCCGGGGACGTTGAGCCTCGTGCGCGTGGTCGAGGCGCAGGCGGACTGGTGGTTCGTGCTCTCGCAGCCGGTTTCGGCGGTGATCTTTCTCGTCGCGCTTTTCGCGGAAACGAATCGTCTGCCCTTCGACATGCCGGAGTCGGAAACCGATCTCGTGAGCGGCTATCACACCGAATACAGCAGCTTCAAATTCGGGTTCTTCTTCGTCGGCGAGTACGCGAACATGACCGTCGGCGCGTGCGTCACCGCGCTGGTTTTCTTCGGCGGCTGGCATCCGCTGCCTTGGGTGACGTGGACGGACGTCGCCGCCTGGACCGGCCTCGCGTGGTTCAACACGGGCGTCATCGGCGCATTGATCGCTTTCGGCACCTTCGCGCTGAAGGCGTTGTTCTTCCTCTTCTTCTACATCTGGGTCCGCTGGACCGTGCCGCGTTTCCGCTACGATCAGGTCATGCGCATCGGCTGGCGCGGCCTGCTTCCGTTTGCGATCGGCAACCTCGTGCTTTACGCGATCCTGATCGCGATCTGGGAGCGTTACGTCGTCTGATTCGAGATGAGACCAATGGGCGAACCTCTGGAAATCCATGCAGGAGCGGCTTCAGCCGCGATAGGTTGGCGCAGGGAATCGAGATCGCGGCTGAAGCCGCTCCCACCCTGCTGGTGGCAGGCAAAACCACGCATCCGCCATGGCTGTTAAAGTAATCGAACGAAAACCTCTCTCCTGGGCCGAGCGCACCTACCTGCCCCAGGTGCTGGCCGGGCTCCGCATCACCTTCCGGAACATGTTCAAGCCGAAGGTCACGATCGAGTACCCGGAGCAGCGTCCGCCGATCCCGGTCGGCTACCGCGGCGTGCCGACGCTCGTGCGCGACCCCGACGGGCGCGAGAAGTGCGTGTCGTGCCAGTTGTGCGAATTCGTCTGCCCGCCCAAGGCCATCCGGATCACACCGGGCGAGATCCCGGAGAACGATCCGTATGCCAATGTCGAGAAGGCGCCGAAGGAATTCGAGATCGACATGCTCCGGTGCATCTATTGCGGCCTCTGCCAGGAGGTCTGCCCGGAGGAGGCGATCTTTTTGCAGAACACCTATTCGGTGACCGGCACGACCCGCGCGGAGTTCGTGAACAACAAGGCGAAACTCTACGAGATGGGCGGCACGTATCCGGATCAGCACTACAAGTGGGAAAAGAAACGGGCGGCGGCGGAGCGAGGAAATGAGCACTGACGCTGTCCCAAGTCACATGTCGAAAGTCGAAAGTCAGAGTAGTGTGAGTCTTTTCCTGGTGGCCGCCCAGGTTCCTCTGCGCGTTTTTTCCTGCGTCCCGCGCGAAGCGCGCGCACGGGACGTGCGCGACCACCTTTCCCGACTTTTGACCTTCGACGGCTTCAGCCATGTTTGACTTCTTCTTCTACCTCTTCGCCGCGCTCACGCTGGGTTGCGCGCTGCTGGTCGTGACGAGCCCCAACTCGGTCAACGCCGCGATGTTCCTGATCGTGAGCCTGCTCTCGATGGCGTCTCTCTTCGTGCTGCTCGAGGCCTACTTTCTCGCCGTGATCCAGGTGCTCGTCTATGCGGGCGCGGTCGTGGTGTTGTTTCTCTTCATCATCATGCTTCTCGACGTGCAGGGGCGCAGCGGCATTCCGCGCAAGCCGCTGACCATCGCCGCCGGGATCGTCTCGGTCGCGCTGCTTTTCTTCGGCGCCTTCTGGATGGTCCGCGCGGGGGCGCTGCCCGACGCCGGGGCGCTGGCGCCGGCTTCGGGCGCGAGCCTGAAGTCGTTCGGCCACGCCCTCTTCACCACCTACCTGCTCCCCATGCAACTCACGGGCTTCCTGCTTCTCGTCTCGATGATCGGGGTCATCGTCCTGAGCAAACGTCTCGACGACGAGGGCGCGGTCCGCCGGGGTCGATGATCGTTTTTCCGCAGTCTCCGCCATGCTCTCTCCCGCGCTGCTGAAATTTCCCCCGATGCTCGCCGCCGTTTCGGCCATCGGCGTCAATCACTACCTCGTGGTGAGCGCGCTGCTTTTCGCCATCGGATTCTTCGGCGTGCTGCTGCGCAAGAACACGCTCGTGATCTTCATGTCGCTCGAGCTGATGCTCAACGCCGCCACGCTCGCGGCCGTCGCCTTTTCGCGGTTCAACGGCACGACGGATGGCAACGTCTTCGTTTTCTTCATCATCACCGTGGCCGCCGCCGAGGTCGCCGTCGGTCTCGCCATCATCGTCGCGCTCTTCCGCAAGCGCCACACGGTGAATGTCGAGGAGCTCGGAACCCTCAAGAACTGACCGATGAGCCCGCTTCTTGAAAATTATCCGCTCTGGGCGCTCATGCTGCTGGTCGTGCCGCTCGTCGCCGCGCTCGGGATCGCCTTCTTCTTCCGCCGCGCCGGAGGTTTTGCGGCCTTCATCTCCGTCGCGGCCTCCGCGCTCATCGCCGCGATCGCGGGTCACGCCATCTTCCGTTCGCCGGGCGACATCGTGGTCAGCGTGCCGTGGCTCGAACTCGGCGCGTTCAAGCTTTCGCTCGGTTTCCTCGTCGACGATCTCGCGAAGCTGATGCTCACGGTCGTGGCCTTCGTCGGCCTGCTCATCCACGTCTTCAGCCTCGGCTACATGAAGGACGATCCGGACAAGGCGCGGTTCTTCGGCTCGATGTCGTTCTTCATGTTCTCGATGCTTGGGCTCACGATCGCGGACGACCTCGTGATGCTCTTCATCTTCTGGGAGCTGGTCGGCGTGAGTTCGTACCTGCTCATCGGTTTTTACTTCGACAAGCCGAGCGCGGTCGCGGCGGCGAACAAGGCTTTCATCGTCAACCGCATTGGCGACCTCGGATTCCTCATCGGCATCGCGTGGGCCTACTGGCACTTCGGCACGGTCGATCTCGGCGAGATCTCCGCGCGCCTCGGCGGGCTCGAAGTGGTCCCGGTCACCGGCATCGCGTTGCTGCTCTTCTGCGGCGCGGTCGGGAAATCCGGCCAGATGCCGCTGCACGTGTGGCTGCCCGATGCGATGGAGGGACCGACGCCGGTCTCCGCGCTCATCCATGCCGCGACGATGGTCGCCGCCGGCATTTACCTGCTTTGCCGCGTCACCGCGCTGATGACAGACGACGCCCTCACGGTCATCCTCGCCGTCGGCGTCACGACCGCGCTTTACGCCGGCTTTTGCGCGATCACGCAGAAGGACATCAAGAAAATCCTGGCCTACTCGACCGTCTCGCAGCTCGGCTACATGGTCGCGGCCTTCGCGCTCGGCTCGAAGCACGCGGCGCTGCAAGGCGGCGGCCTGGCGCAGGGCGTGGTCACGGCCGGCGTCGCGGCGGCGATGTTTCACCTCACCACGCACGCGTTCTTCAAGGCCTTGCTCTTCCTCGGCGCCGGCTCGGTCATCCACGGCTGTCATCACGAGCAGAACATCTTCCGCATGGGCGGGCTGTCGAAACGGATGCCGGTGACCTTCGTGTGTTTCACGATGGGCTATCTCGCGCTCATCGGCACGCCGTTTTTCTCGGGCTTTTTCAGCAAGGACGCGATCCTGCTCCTCGCGCACGAGGTGAGCGCGCCGGTGTTCTGGTTGCTCGCCTTCGGCGCGCTGCTGACCGCGCTCTACATGACGCGCCTGTGGCTCATCGTTTTCTTCGGCCGCACCAAGTCCGACCACGCCGAGGTCGCGCACGAAAGCCCGCTCGTGATGACGGTTCCATTGATCGCGCTCGCGGCGCTGTCGGTGCTCGGCGGCATCACGCAGTGGTATCCGGAGGCGTTGCGCGGGATTCTCGCGTTTGTCCCGCATGCCGAAGGCGCGGCGCACATCACCGTGGTGGGCGTGAGCGTGGCGGTGTTCGCGCTCGGCTTTCTCGGCGCGTGGTTCTTCTACAAGCCGGGCGCGGCGGAGGATCACCTCGAGAAAAATCTGCGCCCGGTTTACCGCTTCCTCGCGGGAAAGCTCTGGTTCGACGAGATTTACAACTGGTACGTCGCGAAGGTGCAGGAGCGCCTCGCGCAGACCCTCTCGTTCGCCGAGCACCTCCTCATCTCCGGCCTCTTCGTGCGCGGCTCGGCCGCCGCGGCCGGTTTGATCGGCCTGTTCGCCCGCGGGGCGCACAGTGGAAACATCCACGGCTACGTCTATTGGTTCTTCGCCGGCCTCGTCGGCCTGTGGCTGATGGCGTTTGGTTTTTAACCGCAAATGAACGCGTGCCGAGCGCAGCGACATCAGACATGCACACGAATAGGACCGACGTGAGTGAAGATCCGCAGGGCAAGCCCCGCGGCATTGGAGGGACCGGCTCCGTCCGGTCCGCGAAAACCCTCGGCTCTCGTTTCTCCAACCGGACGACACGGAGGTCGTCCCTCCACCATC
>CAZFCY010000169.1:0-9859 GCA_964517665.1 uncultured Opitutaceae bacterium
GCGGCGCTCGCTCTCGTGGTTGAAAAGGGTGCCGTTGCTGGCGTGGAGATTGTAGGACTCGCGGTAATTCACCGTGAGCCAGTAGGCGAAGACCTTGGCGCAACCGTAGGGCGAGCGCGGCCAGAACGGCGTCGTCTCGACCTGGGGCACCTGCTGAACCTTCCCGAACATCTCGGAGGACGAGGCCTGGTAGTAGCGCACCTTCTTGACCAGACCGGCCTCGCGGATCGCCTCGAGGATGCGGACGGCCGCGGCGCCGGTGACGTCGGCCGTGTATTCCGGCACGTCGAACGAAACACGCACATGGCTTTGCGCGCCGAGGTTGTAGATCTCTTCCGGCTGCAGCTCGTAGAGCAGCTTCACCATCTGGGTCGCGTCGGCCAGGTCGCCGTAGTGAAGGAACAGCTTCTTACCGTAAATCTCAGGATTATGGTAAAGGTGATTGATGCGCCCGGTATTGAAGGTCGAGGCGCGGCGGATCACGCCGTGGACCTCGTAGCCCTTTTCGAGCAGCAGTTCCGCCAGGTACGAACCGTCCTGGCCTGTGATTCCTGTGATTAGCGCACGCTTCATGAGTAGGTTGCGGAGTAGAATTGCTTACGACATCCGGCAACGGTTTCCTTAATGTGATTTAACTCTCCCTGATGGAATGGATCGAGAAACCCCTACCCAGCCGGCGCGGAACAATCCACCGAATTTCATGCCGATCATCCTCGTCGCGGTCGTTTCACTCGATGGCCGCATCACCCGGCCCGGCCAGTCCGGCGCCGGTTTCGCCTCCGCCGGGGACCAGGCGTGGTTTCGCGAGTCGCCGCGGGAGTTCGACTGCTCCGTGATGGGCCGGAAAACGTTCTCCAGCATCCGCGAGCAGACGCTCGCGCGCGCGAACGATGCCGGCGCCCCGCGGCTTCGGCTCGTGATGACGCGCGACCCCGCGGCCCACGCCGAGGACGCGCGACCGGGCAGCCTCGAGTTTTCCGACTCCGACGCGACCTCGATCGCGCGCGCGTTGCAGGCGCGCGGCCACCAGCGTTGCGCGCTTCTCGGTGGCGGCGAGATCCACCGGCAGTTTCTCGACGCCGGCCTGGTCGACGCTCTCTGGCTGACGATCGAGCCGGTGCTGCTCGGCGGCGGAACGCCGTTGGTCGATGGCGCGATCCCCGAGGCTGTGTTCGAACTCGCGGAAACGCGTCATTTGTCGAAAAACACGCTCCTTCTCAACTACACCCGCAAAGGCGCCCCCGGCATTCCCCTGCCGGCCCGATGAGCATGCGACGGACAAAACTCGGCTACTTCCTCTACTTCCTCGCCTGGACCCTCGGCATCACCGCCGCCGGGGGCATTGTCGGCGCGATCACCTTCCCGCTCGTCGGCAGCCTCGCCGGCATCGAGGGAACCCTTTCGCAACAAGCGCTCAGCGGCGCGCGCCAACTCGCCTTCCTCGCCCTCATCTGGGCCCCCGGCGGCGCCACCGTGCTCTGCTTCCACCGCATCTACCGCGACCGCCACTCCCGCCCGAAAGAGCTGTGAGGCGGCCGCTCAAAAGCCGGAAACCTGTCGCGTACGCGACAGGTTTCCGGCTTTCGCAAGCGGATCGCTCGACGCGCACGCTATTCCTTTTCGAGGCTCTTTCGGAAACCCAGAAAAAGGGTGAGGTGCTCCTCCTCGTCGGCGAGCAGCGTCGTCGCCAGATCCTGCGTGACGTAGTCGACGCCTTCGCTGGCCTTGATGATCTTCTTGTAGCCGGCGATCGCGCTCTCTTCCGCTTCGATCACGCCATCGATGACGCTGCGCATGTCGGTCGAGTCCTTTGGCGGCTGCAGCGACTTCTGCGTCCGCTGGAGATCGAGGGATCCGGGCACGCGGCCGCCGATCTGCTTGATCCGGTGCGCCAGTTTCGTGGCGTGCCCCAGTTCCTCGGCGGTGTCTTGCGCGAGCGACTCCCTCACTTCCGCGGCGCGCAGGCCATCGAGCCAGGCGGAGTTTGCCAGGTAGTTTGCGACGGTCTCGAGTTCGGATGCATAGGCCGCCTGCAAGAGCGTGATGATCTTCCCGTTCTTCGCGTTTTTCATGAGAGGGGACAATCTGGCGCGCGCGGCTCCGGTTGGCAAATCCGCGGCTCATGTATTCACAAAATCAGGACAACCGCGAATGCCGGCCGCGGCCTCGCTCAAGCGCGCGGGATCGGCGGCGGCCGGGCAAACCCGTCCGGGTCGGCCATGCGCACGCGGCTCGCCCGCCATACGGCGAGTTCGTCGGAGCGGCGCAGCCCGCGCAGCATCATGAGTTCGCCGATGTTTTCCGGCGTGATCAGGCCCGCGAGGCGGCCGAATCGATCGAGCACCGGGATCGCCGGGCAACGGCAGGTGTTCATCATCTGGAAGGCCTGCTCGAACGGCGCGTGCTCGCCGATGACGGGAAGATTCCGGTGCATCACGGCGGCGACCGGCGTCGTCGCGCCGTGATGCTTGAGCGCGGCGATCATGCCGTCGCGCGAGAGAATGCCGAGCACGCGGCCCGCGCGGTCGAGAACGGGAAACTCGTGCTGCGAGGTGCGCAACAGCGCCTCGACCGCGTCGTCGAGCGTGGCGTTCTCTTCGAGCGTGACGAGTTGCGTGACCATCGCATCGGACACGCGGAGATTGCCCGAGAGATCCTTCATTTGCGCCATCGTGTTTTCCTGCGCGGCGCCGAGAAAGACGAACAAGGCGATGAAGAGCAGCATGGGATTTCCAAACAGCCCCAGGAAACCGAACACGAGCGCGAGCCCCTGCCCGACCCGCGCGGCGATCTGCGTGGCGCGGCCGTGCGTCGTCACCATCGCGAGCAGCGAGCGCAGGACGCGGCCGCCGTCCATCGGAAACGCCGGGATGAGATTGAAGACGACGAGCATGACATTGACCGAGGCGATCTTGTCGCCGAACGACACGCCCGGCTGGTCGAGCGCGCTGAGGGCGCGCCAGTCGAAACGATAACCCAAAACCCCGATGGCGAGCGCCGCGATCACGACGTTCACGGCCGGCCCGGCGAGGGCGACGACGAGTTCCTGCGCGGGTTTGTCCGGCATGCGCTCGAGCCGCGCCAGGCCGCCGATCGGCAGCATGGTGATGTCGGGCGTGCGGATGCCATAGCGCCGCGCCGCGAGGGCGTGTCCAAACTCGTGCAACAGCACGCAACCGAACAGGGCGAGGATAAGCCCGACGCCATCGAGCGCCTGCGGCATGCCGCCCAACGTGTAGTGACTCCACCCGATCCACAGCAACAGGAGCAGAAACGTGAAGTGGATGCGGACTTCGATCCCGGCGACACGAAGAAGTTTGAAGGACCAGCTCATGGATTCGATTGCGCGGCGCGCGCGACCCGCGGCGTCGTCATTCCAAAGACTAGCGAACGCCCTGCTCCGCGCAACCGCCGCGACGGGGGCGTGGGCCGCCTCAGCTCGTCGTCACCTGCAAACCCGCGCGCGACACGGCGAAATCGACGAAGCGCGCGCGATCGTTGGGCGGATTTTCCTCGAGATCGGAACGGATGCGCTCGGCCGCCGCGCCATCGCGGGCGCGGAGGAGAAAGTAACCGCCGCCGCCGGCCCCGAGGAGTTTTCCCGCGACGAGATCGGAACCCATGCGATCGAGGATGCGTTTCATCTCCGGCGGGTTCGAACCGGAATCGAGTTGCTGGTTGAGCCGCCACGAGCGGCGCAGGCAGCGCAGCCATCCGGCGCGGTCCTGCAATTGCAGCGCGTCGAACATGCGCGCGGCGTTGCGATGAATGGCTTGCAGCGTGTCGCGCGTGCCCGCCTCGCGCAGGAACATGTTCGTCACGATCTGCGCGAGGATGTCCTTCGCGAGCCGCGTCACGCCGGTATAATAGAGAAGCAACTGTCCGGAGGCGATCTCGCTCTCCAGCAAATCGGCCGAGAGATAACGCACGGTGGGCAACTGCCCGAAGCCGGGCCCGGTCGAGACGAGTTTCAACCCGCCGAAAAGACCGCCCGCCTGATCCTGCCAGCCGCCGCCGGTGCCGAGCAGTTGCTCGACGGCGAGGACGCGGCGATAGATTTCGACACGATCCCAACCGAGGTCGAGCGCGCGGTTCAACGCGCCGAGAAGCGTGGCCGCGAGGACGCTGCTCGTGCCCAATCCGGAGCCTTTCGGGACGGCGCACAAGAGCGACAACTCGAGCCCGCAGCCGAGGCGCGCCAGCGTGCGCTCGAGCCCGCCCTCCGCCGCGCCCGGCGCGGCGAAATCCGGATGCAAACCCGTGAGGCAGAGCGCGGCCTTGGCGAGGCTGAACCCCGACCGCGCGTCCCGGTAGCCGGCGAGATCGTCCGCGGTCGCGATCGTTTCCTCCACGCCGAGATCGATCGAGCGGATGCGCAGGTGTTTCTCCGTCGTCGACCGCACGAAAACCTGCACCGGCGGCTGGCCGTTGAGATCGACCGCGACGTTCACGACCTGCCCGCCCTCCTCGAAACAGTAGGGCGGCGTGTCGGTCCAGCCGCCCGCGAGGTCGAGGCGCGCCGGGCAGCGCGCCCACACGATCTGGTCTTTCTTCAAGCCGAGTCGCGGGTGGCTTCGCTCCGCCGCGTGATGCGCGAGCACGGTCTCCGCGAGCACGCGAAAAGCGGTCTGTCGCGCGGCCTCGCCCTCGACCGGCGCCGGCGCGTCCAACGCATCGGCAAACATCGCCCAGCGCGCCCGGAGGAGCGGATTCTCCAGCCGCCGCCAGATCGCCCGCGCCGCGGCGTTCACGCCCTCCCGCGCCCGTGGATGCGCGCGCGCCACGGCGGCGAGATGGCGAAAATCGAAACGCATGAGGGAAGGCTCCTCGCGCTCGCTCATGCGCTCCATCATCGAGGCGAGCGACGCCCGCGCGCCCGCCGCCTTCGCCTCGAGCACGCGATCGCCATCGACGAGCGCAAGCAGTTGCCGCGCGCTCGCGCGCCGCGCCTGCCGCCACGACCCGCTCAGCGCCGCGTCGGGCCGCGCGGCGCCGAACCACTCGATCCAGTCCTGCGTGATCTCGTCCGCGCGCAGCACGGGAAACAGCGGCACGTCCGCGATGTCGCGGCCGTCGGCGCTCCCGCCTCCGCGCGCCTCGATCCAGTCCTTCGCGTCCCGGCCGAACAGCGCGGCGTCCTTCCCGACCGTCCCCTTGCCGGAATCGTCGAGCCGGTAAACGCGCAAGGCGTATCCATTTTCTGGATGCGCAACGGCGGCGACCGGCAGCGCCTCCACGCCCCAGCCCTCGGGCAGATGCGTGATCGAGGCGCCGGCGGGCAGGAGCGAGAGCACATTGTGGCCGTCCAGCCGCGGCAGCGGCGATTGCGAAACCGCGTCGAGCCACAGCGGCCGCTCGCGCGTCGCCACGCCCGGATGGATCTCGTGGGCGAAGCTGGCGTAACAGGATTTGCGGAATCGCGTGCGGCTCTGTTGCAGCGCGTCGAGCGATTCGAAGACCTGATGGCTCGTCCCGAGATGATAAAAGTTCGCGTCGGGCAGGCGGGCCAGGCCGACCGTCAGCTCGCGCGCGCGCTGGCCTGCCGCGCAGATCCGCGGCGCCCAATCGGCGTAGAAATCGACCGCGCCCGCGCCGCCGGACGGATGGTTGAAACGTTGCGAGGCCTCATCCCAGCCACAGTCCGCGGCCAGCCGCGCCAGCGCCTTCGCGCCGAGAAACCAGAGTCCCGTGTCCACCCAGAACTCGAGCCCTTCGCGCTCGAGCGCGCGGATCTCGTCCACGGATGGTTTCTGGACGAAGCGCTCGACGGCGACACAGGCGCGGGCGTCGGCCGCCGGACGCGCGAAAAACACGCCGAAATCGGCCGCCATCTCCGCGCTCACGCGCATGCCCACGCCGGCCAGATCGCAATCCACTTCCGGCAGCGCCGAAGGATCGAAATCGAGCCAGACATCGCCCGAGGCGAGCAGCAGTTTCGCGTCCCGCCCCGCTTCGCAAAGCGCGGCGCGATAGACCGGAAACTGGAGGTCGCCCAGCGTCTGCTGGAAGCGCGCCGAGGGCATCTCCTCGCGCAGCGGAACGGGAATGAAGATCTTGCCCGTCGCCGCATAGGCCGGCAGCCGGCGCGACTGTCCGCCCGCGTGCATGACGAGTCGCGACGCCGAATTCAGCCATGCGCCGAAGGAATCCCCGGTCGCTCCGGACGCGCGCTCGCTCAGCCACGCCTGGCGCAGCAGGTGGATCGTGCCGCCGCCCGAGCCGACGTTGCGGCCGGCGGGATCGGAGCCGATGAACACATCCGGCGCGAGCACGCTGGCGGGAAGCGCGCCGGCCCATTTTTCGGGATGATCGCGCGCCGCGTTCACGGCCGCCGCAAACGCTTCCGGCAGGGACACCAGGGTGTGAATCATCGCGCAACAAGCTACCGGCGCGCGGTGGTTGAAAAAGCCTATTCCGCCCGAGACGGGAAGGACGGGAGCCCGCGACGCTGTTGACGCCTGCCGATCGGTCCGCTTGCTCTGGACACGATGAGCCCGCTCGTGCCGACACAATGGGAGTCGTGGGTCCGCCCGGGGAGCCGGGTCTTTGTCGGCGGCGGATCGGCCTGTCCGCGCGCGCTCATGCGCTCGCTCTGCGCGCACGCGGGACGGCTTCGCGACATCGAGCTGTTGCACGGCCTCATGGTCGGCGACTGCCCGTGGCTCGACCCGAAGCTGTCCGACACCTTCAGCGTCAACCTGCTCTTCACCGAGGCGGGCGGGCCGGACGGGCACGTGGATCGCACGCCGTGCTTCGCCTCGGAGGTTCCGGGATTGTTTCTGGAAGGCATCCTGCCGCTCGACGTCGCGCTCGTGCAGGTGTCTCCGCCAGACAACCACGGCTACTGTTCGCTGGGAACCGGCGTCGATCTCGCCGCTTCCGCCTGCCGCGCCGCGCGCGCCGTGATCGCGCAGGTCAACCCCAGCCTGCCGAGGACGCACGGCCAGGGCTTCGTTCACGTCGATGCCATCCACGCGTTCATCGAAGCCGATGAGCCGCTGCCGGAATTCGCCCCGCCCGGCCACGATGTGACGACGGACCCGATCGGCCAGTACGTCGCCCACCTCGTGCCCGACAGGGCCACGCTGCACGTCGGCTTCGGCAGCATCATCGACACCGTCCTGGCCGGCCTCGGCGGGCACAAGGATCTGGGCCTTCACACCGAAATCCTGACCGACGGCTTCCTGCCGCTGCTGCGCTCCGGCGTGATCAACAACCGCGCCAAGACGATCCATGCCGGGAAGACCCTGGTCGCGTCGTGCATCGGGACGCGCGCGCTCTACGATTTCGCGCGCGACAATCCCCACGTCGAGTTTCACCCGACCGAATACCTGAACAGCCCGGCCGTGATCGCGCGCCATGACCGCATGGTGTCGGTCAACGGCGGCGAGTTCGTCGACCTCTCCGGGCAGGTCTCGGCGGAAAGCGCGCGCCCCGGCCTGGTCGGAGGCGTCGGCAGCTACGCCGATTTCTTCCGCGGCGCGACCATGAGCCGCGATGGCGTGCCAATCATCGCGCTGCGCTCCGTGACGAGGGACGGGAAACACTCCCGCATCATCCCCACCCTTCATCCGGGATCCGGCGTCGTCACCTCGCGCGGCCATGTCCACTACGTCGTGACCGAATACGGCGTCGCGACCCTGCGCGGACGCAGCATCCGCGAACGCGCGCTCGAGCTGATCCAGGTGGCGCACCCGGATTTCCGGGACGAGCTGCTCGCGCAAGCCGTATCCGCCGGATGGATACCGTCCTACCAGCGCTCCTCGCCGCGCCCGGTCGCCGGCCTCGGCGGGATCGAAGTCCGCAAGGTCGATCTGAAGGCCGAGCCTTTCATCCTGCGCCCGCTCGCCCCGTCGGACATCCGCCGGCTGCAGGAGTTCTTTTACTCGCACTCGCTCGAGACGATCCGGATGCGCTACGGATACGCCGTGACGCGGATGACGCGCGAGCGCGCCTACGATCTCGTCAACGTCGACCAGGAGCGCGACCTCGCGCTGGCCGTATTCGAAGTCCAGGGACCGCGGCAGATCATCCACGCCATCGGCCGCTACTACCTCGACAACGACGGGCGGGGGGCCGAAATCGCGCTCGTGGTGCGCGAATCGAAGCGCCGGCACGGCATGGCCTCGCTGCTCATGAACGCATTGATCTCCGTGGCGCGAAAGCGCGGCCTCGATCACATCTGGGGCCGGGTGCGAAGGGACAACCTGCCGATGCTCGCGCTCTTCAAGCGCTTTGGCGGGCAGATCGTGGCCTCGGAAGCCACGGCCGCCACGGAAGTGGACATCCGCGTCGCGCTCGGCGAAGAGCCGAAGGCGCCTGAACGCGCGGCGAGGGTCCGCAAGGGCGCGCCGGGCGGCGGGAAGCGGCGGAGTTCGTGAACGACGGCGGAGACCCGCCCGGGGGAAACGCTCACGGCCGGGTGAGCGCAACTGCTCAACGCGAGACCGCGCAATCGCTCATTTTCACGGGAGCGAAGCGCGCCGTATTCAATAAGCGGATACCCCCGCCGATGGCGTTCCATGAAGTCCCTTCCACCCGGAGGCCACCCTATGAACACCTTCGAAGCGATCGCACACATCCGCAGGCATTCCCTCTCACGCCCCGAGGCGATGCGCTATCTCATCGAACACCTCGGATTCTCGGCCACTTACGCCGACGAGATCGCGACCGTGATCTTCAGCGCCGACCACGACGCGGAGATGTCCACGGAAACGAACGCCTCCACGTAGCCCGGGCCGGAAGGGCGGGACTTCAGGGGCCGGGAGACAGGAGTCGGATCCGTCTCCTGACTTCTGCTCCCTGAGCCGCTATTCCACGTTCTGGATCTGCTCGCGGATGCGCTCGACCTCGTTCTTGAAGGTGATCACGCGGCGGGCGATCTCGATGTCGTTGGCCTTGCTGCCGATGGTGTGGATCTCGCGCCCGATCTCCTGCAACAAGAACTCCGTTTTCCGGCCGATCGGCTCCTCCTCCCGCGTCAAGGCAACGAGGTGATCGAGATGGCTTCCGAGGCGCGTGATCTCCTCGGTGATGTCGATGCGCTCGGCGAAAAGGGCGATCTCCTTCAGCACGCGCTCGTCGCTCAAGTCGATTTCGAGGCCGGCGTTGCGCAGGCGCTGCAGGAGGTTTTCGCGATGGTTCTGCACGGTGGACGCCGCCTGCGCCGCGATCTCGCCGACGAGGCCGCGCAACAAGATCGCGCGCGTGTGAATGTCGGCCGCGAGCACCGCGCCTTCGCGCGCGCGCGCGCCGGCGAGTTCGTCCAACGCGGGCAGCAGCGCCTCGCGGATCAAGGCCAGCGCTTCCTCCGCGGCCAGCGCCGTGCCCTGCCCCGGGCTGGCGGAGGCGATCGAGAAAATCAGCTCGGGGCTGGCGCGAAACTCCACGCCGTGCCGGGCGGCCGCGCGCGCGAGGCGCTCGATCACGGCATCGACCGCGGCTTCGTCCCACTGGAATCCGACGGCTTTCGCGCCCTTCAATTCGATCGCGATCTGGATCCGCCCGCGCGCGAAACGCTCGCGCGCGAGGCCCGCGATTTCCGGCTCGAGCAGTTGCCATTCGCGCGGGAGCGAGAGCGCGACCTCGAGCGACTTGCGGTTGACCGAACTCGCCTGGGCGGTCACCTCCCAACCATCGCGGCTGACGGCGCCGCGACCAAAACCTGTCATGCTTTTCATGGGGAAACGGGCGTGGCGGACGACCGCGATCAAGCGTTGCGGAGCATGGCCTCGACCTGTTGCGCGTCCCGCTCAGGCAAGCGAAGCGCGACGGGCACCGCCCCTGTGAATCGCACACCGTCAAGACCCGCACGCTTGGCAGCATCCATGTGAGCATCGTCGACATTCGGGGCGAGGAC